>JBEKLN010000002.1:0-296681 GCA_050010175.1 Rhizomicrobium sp. | reverse complement strand
GGCGCTGTCCGCGGCGACCTTGTTCGAATTCGATGAGGTAATCGACCCGGCGGAGACGCGTCGTTGGATTTTGGCCGGGTTGCGCTCGGTTCCCGCGCCGCCAAAACGCAGCGGGAAAAAATTGCCCTGGATCGACGCCTGGTAGATCCTAGCCGCCGGCCGCCAGTTTCAGATAGCCGCTGTAGACCCAGCCATTTTCGGACTCGCCGCCGTCACCGACCTTGATGTGTACCCAGCTGCCGTTCGTCTCGAGCGGCGTCACCTTTGTTCCCCGGGCAATCGTGGTGACAATGGCGGCGGTCGCGGACGGCGCGGCGCGCACATTGGCGCCATGCACCGCGACATCCTGCGGCAGCGGTAAAGCCGGAGTCATCGCCACCTTTTGCGGAGGCGCCGAGACCGGCGGCGCTGCCGCTGCTCTCTGCGACGCATCGGAGAATATTCCGGGAAAGACCTGGGCGAGATACGGCGTCGCCATCGGATAGGCCAGCACGACTCCCACGGCGAAGGCGGATGCAAGAAAACCATCCAGCGCAAGGCGGCGCGTGCTGCGTATCTTCTGCACCTCGCTCCTCTCGTCGCCGCCGCGAACCACGCGTATATCTTTCTGCCAGTCGCCGCGAAGGACCGATATGCGGTAAGCCTCTTCTGCCTTCCATGCTTCATACGCTTTGGAAAGTGCGATTTCGCTTTCCGACTTCCAGCGCTCGCGCGCCCGTCTCATTTCGAGCTTGGCCTGCGTAAGCCGGGTTTCGCGGTCCGCAAGATGGGCTCTTGCTTCGGTCAGTTCTTCCTTAACGCGGCGCAACTCAATCGTGTCGGTCGACTCGTGAAGCGCGTGTGCCTGTGCCCGGGCCAGTTCCGCCTCCGCCTTTTCAAGGCTCGCTGCAGACTCTGCCAGCGCACGAGCCGATTGCTCGCGCCATTGCGCTTCCGCACGCGCGAGCCGGACAGCTTCTTCGGACTTCCAGGCTTCCTTGGCGCGTGCGAGTGCCGCTTCTGCGTCCAGTCGCCACTGCCGGAGCGCTTCGTCAACGCGGTCCTGCGTGCGATCCTCCAGGTCACGATCGTCAACGGCATTTGCGTGGATCTGTGTGCGAATCTCCGTCAGCCGCTGGTCCATTTCGGCCTGCCAGGCAGCCCGGGCAGCCGCATGCTCGGCCTTGCTGCGCAAATTCTCGGAACGCGCCAGTTCCAGCGCCTGACGCGCCTCGGACAACTCGCGCACGCGCGCCGCCAGGGATGCATTGGCTTCCGCGATCTCCTCGCGCAGGCTGCGCAACGCGGCGCCATCGCCCGACATGCGCGCGGCTTCGGCTTCCGCGCGCACCAGGGCGTTTTCCGCCCGCTCCGTCTGCGCCCGAGCCTCGGCCAGCGCATGAAACGAGTTGTCGCGCCACTGCGCCTCTGCCTGGGCCAGTCTCGCGGTCTCTTCTGCCTTCCACGCATCCTTCGCGCGAGTAAGCGCAGCATCGGCTTCGCGCTGCCACCGCGTGCGGGCCTCGTCGATCCGAACATTGAGCTCGGCCTGCCATGACCCGCGGCTGGATTCGAGCTTCAAGGCGCTGTCTGCCCGAGCCTGTGCGAGCTTGCTGTCCAGATCCGCCTGCCAGGACCGGCGCGCCGCGGACAGCGAATCCTCGTGCTTCAGCAATTCCGACCGGGCACCATTTAGAGACTCCCGCGTCTCGGCGAGTTCGCGCTCCTTCAGGCCGAGAGATGCCTTGATCCGCCCGTACTCTTCTCGCAGCCGCAATAGTTCCGACTCGAGTTGAGCATCGGACGGCGCGGCACCATTGCGCGGAGATTGTGGTGGCGTAACGGGAAAATCGAGAACCGCGAGCGTGTCGCCGTCATTGGAGTCGAGATTGATGATGCGAATCGCGAGCGTGTGTGCCGTCTTCATGCCTTCGGGAGGCAGATAGTGCAGATCGTCCAGATCGTCCCGCATGAGAGACCAGGAGCGGTCGCCGTTGTTGCGGCCATGCGTGAGTCGCGCGCGCTCAGGCAGCCGCTCGACCCTAAACGACAGTCGACGGCCTCGACCGTAGAGGGAGATCAATGGGGCAAGGTCCAGACGAACGCCTTCCGACGTCTGCGTTGTTTCTGCCGCCGTCCGCATCGCTTGACGCACCTTCAGCTGTCACGGCCCGCCAAGCGTCGCCTTCCCCGAATCCGATGCGCGCTGCGACCGATGGCAAGCATGCACCGAGTGTGTAAAACAAGTGTACGGCCAATCGTCCGTATGCGCAGAAAATGTGTCTCGCATTTGAACAATCCGAGGGAACCAGAGGTTGTGTCAGGCCATCGCAGGTTAAGTTTCAGCCCAACCGCTCGGTGAGCTTCGCTTTGATATCCGGCCACTCGCTCGCGACGATTGAATAAAAGGCCGAATTGCGCACCGCACCGTCGGCGCCAAGGCGTTCGGCCCTGCGAACGCCCTCATACCGCGCACCCAGGCGCTCGATCGCAGAGCGCGATCGGGCATTGCGTTCGTCCGTCCGGAACGAGACCCGTTCGACGCGCCAGTCTTCGAATGCGTAGGCGAGCAAAAGGTACTTCGCTTCGGTGTTGCATCGCGTGCGCTGCGCGCTGCTTGCCAGCCATGTCGCCCCGATCTCGAGCGCCGCTGGAGCTTCCTGTGGTGCGTGTGGCCGTCTCCACCAGACAAATTCGAGGTAACTTGTGGTTCCGACGATCAGTCCTTGGAAGACGATGGCAAAGGGGTAACGTTCTCCCCGCGCCCTCTCGTGGAGCGCGCCTTCGATATATTTGCGCGCCTCTGCCAATCCATCCGGGACAAAGCTGAATGGGTGGCCCGTTTTGAGACCGGCTGCCGCCTCGGCGAGCGCGATTGAATCGTCAGTTCCAAGAGGTGTGAGGGCGACATAGCGCCCGTGCAGGCAAATGGTCCCGGTGAATGGCGGTTGCGTCATTTCACTTCCCCGGTTCATGTGGCTCAAAAAAAAATGTGCGCCGAGAAATGGATGCATGGTACGCATCATGGAAATAGCATGCGCGCGACGGGGATGACGATGAAAATTACTCGATTGGCGGCATTGATGATGATGGTTTGGCCTGCATGCGCGACTGCGACTACACCGTCAGTCTGTTCGATCGATGCCTGGTCGACCGACAAGGACCCGAAGGGTCTGAACGTCCGCGCGGCTCCTGCGCCCGATGCAGCTGTTGTCGCGATTCTCCCGCCGCCGAATAACGGCATCGCCGTCGAGATGCATGTGATCGGCGCGCAGGCCGGATGGTTCAGGATCGACCGCGCCGGATTCGAAGATTATCCGGGCGAAGTCTCGGCAAAGCAGGTGTTCTCCGGACAAGGCTGGGTTTTCGGCGGCCGAATCGGATTTCTGGTTAACAACTTTAACCTCAAGGACGGACCGGGTGCGCAGGCACGTACCATCGCAACCTTGTCTTCAGACACGAGCGGGCCGGATTCGTTCGTCGTGCGGCGAGTACTCGATTGCCAGGGAGACAGGGCGGAAGTCGATGGCACGTTCAACGGCAAAAGTCTCCATGGCTGGGCGAGCGGACTGTGCTCCAATCAGGTCACCACGTGCCCCTGACGACGGGTTGCATCTGCGGCCTCACCCATGTTCCGCCGTCGCCTTGGCGATTCCTTCCCTGATGTCGGGCTCGCTGACATACCAGGGAACATTGATGACGATGAGGCGTGAGCCGCCGTAACGCAGGAGACGCGAGCGAAGCTGGCGCGCGCGACGGCTGTGCAGCAGATATTGCCACCAGCTCGTGACCACCAGTTCCGTCAGCAGTATGGCGATGAGCCGCTGTGGATATTCCTGCTCCATTTTCTGGACCAGTTCCAGAATCGGCTCGTGGATGACACGATATTCGCAGCCGATATTGAGCAGACGCGGTGGCTTCAGCCCGGCCTTGCGTGCGGGTTCTTCCACATCCTTGGCCCATTCGCCACGCAACGTGGCTTCATCCTCCTGCTCGGGACCTTCCAGCGACGTGAGATGAACCGCCGTGACATCATGCGAAAGTCGCATGGCGAATCCGAGCGCCCGATCCGTAGGCTTGTTCCACGCACGGGTCACGACAAGGACGACCGGCGACTCCACGTTCGACAGGTCGAGAGGACCATTATCCCGAAGCGTGGCATCGAGATGATCATAGTAAGAGCGGATCGACTTCAACAAAACGATGACGCCCGGAATGACGAGCACCGTGATCCAAGCGCCATCGGCAAATTTCGCGATCACGATGATCACAAGCGCGACGCCGGTAGAGAACGCGCCGATTGCGTTGATCAAGAGATGGAGTCGGGTCGAGCCTCGGCTTCTGTCGGATTTCGGCTCCCTCAACTCGCGCAACCAATGCAGGACCATTCCCGACTGGGACATCGTAAATGTGAGAAACGCACCGATCGCGAACAGGGGGATGAGCCGGTCGGTAATGCCGCCGAATGCCACCAGGAGAAGGCCCGCAGTCGCGGCCAGATAGAGAATCCCGACCGAATAAACCAGGCGACGCCCGGAGATGGCGAACGGCCGGGGGAGGAACCCGTCCTGCGCCACCATCTGACACAGCTGCGGAAAGCCGACGAAGCTCGTGCTCGCCGAGAGCGCAAGCACGACCAGAACGCTGCCGATCGAGACATAGTAGAAGATGCCATTGCCCACGACGGCGCTTGCGAGTTGCGACAGAACGCTCTGGTAGCCCGCTTGCGTCTCATCCATCGCGTGAATGCCGTAGACCTGCGCGAGCCAGGCGATGCCCGCCAGCAGCACGGCGAGGATAGCGACAATCGCCGTCAACGTGCGGTGGCCAAATACAACGACCGGCTCCTTGAATGCGGTCATTCCGTTCGAAACCGCTTCCACGCCGGTCATTGCCGTGCAACCGGCGGCAAACGCACGCAGGAGAAGCCAGATGCTTGCGGCATGTGTGGCGCCGGCAAGTGGGGGCGGGGCGATGACGGCGTGCGGGTGGCCGCCGGACAGGATCGCCTTTGCAGCACCGATCACAAGAATGGCTGCCATACTGCCGACGAACAGATAGGTCGGTAGTGCGAATATGCGGCCTTCATCCTGAGTGCCCCGCAGATTGACAAGCGTGATGAGAACGAGAGTGGCCAGGCACAGGGGTAACGTGTAGGGAGTCATGGATGGCATTGCCGACACCAGCGCCCCTACACCTGCTGAGATGCCGACCGCAACATTGAGCACGTAGTCGACCATCAGAGCTGCCGCTGCAAGCAAGCTCGCATGGCGGCCGAGATTCTCTTTTGATACGACGTACGACCCACCGTTATTCGGATAAGCACGGATCGTTTGCCAATAAGATGCAAAGAGGACGAGCAAAAGCGCTACGATCACCGCCATGATCGGGCCGATATACGCAATGCCCGCTACCCCGAGCGGCATGAGAATCGTCAGCGCTGCCTCGGGGCCGTACGCAGCCGACGACAGGCCATCGAGTCCCATCGCAGGCACACCTTCCAGTGCCCCGATCTTCCGCGATTCCTGCTCGCGGTTTCCGAGCGTGCGGCCCAGCACCAGGCGCGAGGGAGACACTTGTGGGTTTCTTGGCATTCAACTTCCCTCAATTGGCGAAGCGGAGACGTCGAAAGTGACGAAACGATGCCCGACTTCTGCTACATCCTCATTGCAACCATTTCCCGCGCTGCCCCGGGGAATAATCCTCGACGATGTGTCCCTTGAGCTCGTCCTCTGTGAAGAGCACCGGCTTGGTGTGCATCTTTACGAACAGCGGCGTTTGGTCTGCGAAGTGGGGCGATCTGGCGTCGAGCGTTGCCGAACCAAACTGATGAATGCTCTGTGAAGAGAGCATTCCGTTCCGGTCCCACGTCACGAACATGATAAATGTATCGCCGCCGGAGGCTGTCAGTGTCCCGTCCGGCTGGGGCTCGCCATAGACAGCCCGAAACGTATCAGGCCCACCATCGATCGGAAGATCGAGCGTGCCGCGCCGGATGCGGTTGACTTGGCCCCATTCCGGGTCCAGGCGCCCGAAATGGTCCTTCAACGTGCTGATCGCAGTGCGCAGAGAATCGATGGGTCTGACTTTCGGCAACCCCTCGAGTTCGGCATGGATCACCGGTGACGCCATCAGCACGGCAAGCGCCGCGCCACGGTTTCGAATGTCCGTGGTTCGATTCCAGCGGGCGAGAATCGATTGCGCCGCAGCCAGATCGTGGTCGTTGCTCGAGTCGAGGGAGCAGATGCCGGTTATCATGCGAGCAACTTCGGATCGCGCACTGTAGGAGATATCGAACTTGTACCTCCGGAATGCCTGCCCGGAAATCGAGCGATCGGCTCCAAAAGTCTCGAGCGCCCGGTACGCCCTGTTCGTCATGTTGGTTTGAATGCCGAGCGTGGGTGAATAGGCGCTTGGCTTCAAATCGTCTTCAGGCGCGGTTGCCTGAAACGGCGTATTGTTGGAATTGAAGACGAACCCGGATCTCGGGTTCCAAAGCTGCGGGATTTCGTCGAAACGCAGATAGGTCTTCCAAATCAGATCCGAGCGGTCACCTGGCAGAGCGTGCTTCCAGTCGAACCCCGGTTTCCTGACTGGAAACTCGCCATTGTAGACGTAACCGATGTTTCCCTTCTCGTCGGCGTAAATGTAATTGATGCTGGGTAACGCCTGCAGAGACATGGCGGCGCGCCATTCGTTCAGCGTGTTGGCTTTATCCAGGCGGTAGTATTGCAGAACCTGGCGCACCTCGTTCATACCGGCGTAACGGATTGCAAACGCGCCGTGATCGGTTTTCAGAACCGGCCCCTGCGCCGCGTAGAGCACATCCCTATGAAAGGTCCACACCAGCGGACCGAACAGCTTCACGCGAATCGCAGCGTCGCTTTTCTCGAAGTCGTGCCACTTTCCGTCGAGACGATACTGGTTGTCATTGGCCGGATTAATCGTCAGACGATATACGTCGGCGAGATCGGGCGCATTGACGGTATTGGCCCAACCCAGATGCGCGTTGTGTCCGTGCAGCATGAAGGGCGAACCTGGAAAAAAGCCGCCCGCCACGTGCCAGCCCTCCGCGCTCTCAAGCACGGCTTCGTACCAGGCGACAGGCCCCGTATAAGGTTGATGGGAATTGACGAGCAGGCGCGTCGCTCCGTCCGAAGCACGTGACGGCGCCACCGCAACACCATTCGAACCCGTTTCCGCGGCATCGCCGTGAGGGTTCACGATCTCGCGTAAGGTCTTGTCCAGCCCGTAGAAGAAGGGCGTCTTGAACACAAATCCCGCAACGATGTCCTTGCCCGTGACCGGCAGGAACCCGCGCTCCACTTGATCGGGGTGAAGCGCACCGTAGTAATTGACCCCATCTGCATAGGCCTCAATGACACGGCGTACATCGGGCGGCAAATCTGTTTCATATCGGGCATCGACCGTCTCCCAGACCCGAAGTAGATGAACCAGATAGTCGGTCGTTGCGGCCTTCAATCCGTCGGTGGCAGCGAGCGTCCCGCGGCTGGCCAATGCTGCGTCCTGTATGGTTGCAAAGTCGTCCTCCGAATGGGCGAACCCGAACCCGAAGGCGACGTCGGCGTCCGTCTGACCCAATATGTGGGGAACGCCGAATTCGTCCCGCCTGATGCGCACGTGATAGCCCGACGCGCGAGCAATCATTCGCGCAGGATCCGGCGGCGAAGGTTGGGCGAGGCGATCGGCGGCAATCATCCACACCAGACCTGCCGCGATCACCGCAATTAGCAGCAGCGCCGCGACTTTTGCTGTGTGCATATCCCCTCCCCTTCGGCTGCTCTTGCCAGCCAGCTTCGAGTGGCGCGACCGTCATCGCGAGAGCGCACCAACCCGCCATGCGCCGCCATTCTTTGTCAATGACCGTGGATTCCTGTGATACGAAGGAATGGAGGAGATCGCCGGATGCAATCGTTCATTGCGAATGTCGTGATCATCGTCGGATTCGCAGCTGCCGGCGGTTGGCTCGCGACGAAGACGACGGAGGTTCTTGCCGGTCGGACTCTGCCCCTGGCCGCCATGGTCGCAGTGAGCGGCGTGTTGGCATTTTGGGTGTTTCATGTGGTGTTTGGCGCCGTCGCAATTCTGCTTTCCCTGTGTCTGGCATGGGCGCTGCTCGCGCTCGCAGTCATTGATTGGCTCGAATTCCGTTTGCCGGAATTGCTGACGCTGCCGCTCATCGCAGCAGGTTTGATCGGATCGGCGTTTCTGCCAGGCAGAGATATTCTCGACGACGTTACACTGCCACCGATCCTCTTCCTGGCTGCAGAGAGTCCGTTTCACGTTGGCAGCGCGGCCGTTCAGGCACTGATGCAGGTAACCGCACACTCGATCGCGGCAGCGGCAGCGTATCTTACGCTGTCACTGATTGCGTGGTCGTACCACCTTCTGCGCGGCCGGGAAGGAATGGGGACAGGCGACCCGACGCTCGCTGCAGCGGCCGGTGCATGGCTCGGACTGGAGACGCTTCCTTCGGTGCTGTTCCTGGCCAGCGTGACGGGATTTGTCTGGGCGCTCGTCGCAGGACTCTTTGGCGGCCGCGAGCCGCTGTCGCAGCGCATTCCGTTCGGAGTCCCGCTGTCGCTGGCGATCTGGACTGTGTGGCTGTACGGAGAATCGCTCAGCGTCAACTGGGTCATTCCGGTTGCGTTGGTCGCGCTTCTGGCCTGGCTTCACCCGCAGGAAACAGAACAAAGATCGTCAGCTGACGACGGAGCAACCGACCCTCCCCACAATTGACGGGACAAATAACAGGGGAAAAATCGAATTCGGCCCGTCGCGAACAGAAAAACTGTTCTTGCTCAATGGGTTGTGCGATTTATTTTTTTGCGGAACAGGGGAATTATTGGCCCATAACAGGGAGATGATCGACCAATAACAGGGGGCGATTGCGACGCACGCATCGACAGCCTCCCCGTGCTCGTTGCAACAAATGACTCCGCGCGCGTGCAGAGCCGTAGCCAAAAACTCGAATTCACGATGTCAAAGAGCGATGTAACTTTATCCGAACCCGTATGCGGCCGAAACGATAATTTGTGGAGGCGGAACAGTGTGTCGCGCGGATGCTGAGGGAAATATTCCCTCAGGCCCGTCATCGCGCGCAGACGAAGAACAATTGGCCTCTGTGCCAAGTGCCACAGCGATTCCGCTTGCCTACGCATCCTGCGCCGCTACTCGACAAACCGGACCCAGTATGGCGAATGAGCGTCCCCGGTAAGTTCGATTATACTCGAGCGTCTGAACGTTCCGCCTTCGCTGTCGTGTACCGTCACACGAACGGTAAGCGGACGCCCGATCAAATTCTGCGGATTGTAGTTCGCGAAGGGAGAAGCGGCACCAAGCACGGCAACCGATCGCTGGCGCATGTTTGCGGTGGCCATGGCTTCGTCCGACATGACGGCCAGAGCCAGTGGTTGCGCATCTTCGATACTGAATGCGCCGCTCTCGCCGAAGAATATGGTCAGATTGGGCGCCAGCTTATTGTAAAGCGCCCGGTCCATACCCTTGATCAGCGCCAGTTCGCCAATCGATTGGAAATCGCCATTTCGCGGCTTTATTCCCTCGGACGCATAATCCGGGGCTTCGGCACCATTGGGGCGTTTGTCGTCGTCCTCGTCCATCCAGTCTTGAAGCGTATCGACCAGTTCATCCAGACGATGTCCCTTCGCGCCTGCGACTTCGAACATCTTCTGTATCTCATCCTCGTCCAGTCGATTGATGGGTATTTTGCCGTGCTCGTCCTCGACGACGATGGTCGCAGTCATTCCGTTGAAGTGCAGGGTACGATCACGGCCGTCGATCCCCCACTGTTTGGCCGGATCAGGCAGTCCCAGGCCGTAAACCGCAGCCGAAAGCCCTGCATCAGCAACTTCCCTCATCTGCGCGTTTTCAATCTGCCCGTGCAAATTGGATATGACGCCTCTCTGAGCCGCCAGCGTCTCGAACGCAATGAGCGAGAACGCGGCAACGCCCACGACCGCGGCAATCATTGCGTATCCGTCTTCCCGCTTCACTGATTTTTCTTATCCACCAGGGGTTGAATGGATTTCATCGCCTGTAACAGTGAGTCGGTCACCGACTTGGCTTCCACATCGCTTCGTATAACGCGCGGCGTCAAAAGGACGATCAGTTCGGTCCGGTCGTCCTCCTTGTCGGTGGAATTGAAGATCACCGGTCCGAGTACCGGGATATGCCGCAGCAACGGGATACCCAGCGAATTGTCCGTCTTGCTGCGGGTGATCAGGCCGCCGAGAGCAACCGTCTGACCGTCATGGACCGCGATGGAACTGGCAATCTTGCGTTCGTTGATCGTCGGAGAATCGATTTGGGAACTCGTCGTCGACGCCACGTCGCTGACTTCCTGGGAGATATCGAGCAACACCAGTCCGCCGTCGTTGACCCGCGGTGTCACCTTCAGGATGACCCCGGTGTCCCGGTAATCGACCGAATTGACGATCGGCGCCGACGACGATTCCGTGCTAACGGCAGAACCGGTGGAAATCGGCACCTGCTGACCTACTTCAAGCGCCGCCGTGTGATTGTTGAGCACCACAAGCTTAGGAGCCGAAAGGACGTCCAGTTTCGTAACGCCGGCGAGCGCGTTAAGTGTGGCGTTGATGGTGGCGCCATAAGTCAGAAGGTAGGAAAATCCCGGCAAGGTCGAGACGCCGGTCACCGCGTTCGAGGATGCTCCCTGCGCCTGCGACAGATTTGCGCTGCCCGCGCCGGCACCGAATGCCCACTGCACGCCATATTGCATCTGATTGGTCAGCGTCACCTCGGCAATCGCTGCTTCAATCATGACTTGCAGCGGCTGGGTGTCCAACTTTTTCAACGCATCTTCGATAATCCCGTACTCGCGGGCCGATGCGTACACGACGATGGCATTGTTGGAGTCGTCGCTCGTCAAAGTTACCGGAGAGCCGGAGGCGCTGAGTTGAATGGACGTGCCTGCCACCATCGGCGCCTCGCCGCCCAGTGCGTCGGAATTCGCCGCGCCGATATGATCGAACGGGCTGGAGCCGCCACTGGCCTGAGATCCCACCATCGGATTGCTGCCACCACCCTGCGGTTGGAATGTGCCGACGGGAGGCGGCCGATTGAGACCGTTGGCGTATTTGTTGGGCGTTCCCTGTTGTCCGTTGTTGGCGTTCCCGCTGGCGCCGAACGCATTGGCAAGAACCAACGCCAAATCCGATGCTTTCCCATTCTGAACACGATATACGAAAAGGCGCTTTGAGCCCTCTTCGCTTTCGCGATCGAGCATCTCGACCCAGCGCCCTACATCCTTGAGGTATTGAGGCTGCTTGGAAATCGCCAGTATGCCGTTGATCCGGTCAACGGGCAGCAATTTCACCAGACCTGCGGTAGGAGCTCCGTCTCCGTTCAACAGCTGATCCAGCTGCGGCTGTATCTGCTTTATATCGGTATGCTTGGGAATGAACATCGCAAACGACATCCCCTGCAGCCAATTCACATCGAACTGCTGAACGAGAGCGCGTATCGACGACCGTTCACCCGCCGAGCCGGTTACCAGCACGATGTTGCGACCGGGATCAATCTGACTGATCGCGTTTTCGGGAACGAGCGGCTCGAGGAGTTTCTTGATCTCTGAAGCGCCGACATAGTGCAGCTGTATGGCTTCAGTTCCGTATCCGGGGTCGTCCGGACCGACAAGCTGCGGCTGACGCTTGGCCTCGGGCAGGGGGACAATCGTGTACACGGCACCGCGCTTCACCAGTCCGAGGTTTGCAGCCTTGAGCGAATCCTCGAGCAGCGGAAAGACATCGCTTTTTCTCACGGGGTTGGCGGTAACGACCGTGATCGCGCCGGAAACGGAAGGATCGACGGCGTAGTTCAATCCCAGGATGTCGCCCAGTATGGCTTTCGCCGCCTCATGGACGTCAACACCGGGGAAGTTGAGCGTCACATCCTTTGCTTCGTCAGCTCGACTCACGCCCTTCAGGTGCCTTCGCGAAATGGGATGGTGGATCGGCCCGGGCAGCGCGCCGGCATTCCCAGCCGCCGGCGCAATTGCTTGCGGAGGACCGGATGCTCCGGGCGCATTCATGACGGGCCCGTTTTGTGGGCCAACGGGCGGACCCACCTGGGCCTGAGCGCCGCCGAACAGCAGCATGCCCGCCATCACAATTGCCACTCGCACGCGCATACCCAGCCTCATCAATTGTCGTTATCGTCGTCGCTGTCGTCGTCGCTGTCGTCGCTGCTACTGCTGTTGGTACCGTTTGCGTTGCCGTTGTTTGGCCCCTGAAACGGACCACCAGGCTGAAACGGGCCTCGCGCCTGAAGGGGGCCCCTGGCACCCAGTGGACCAATAGCACCCGGAAGGCCATGACGGAACGGCAGTCCGCCAGGGCCTGGGCCAAAAGCGAGCCCCGGCGATTTCGATAGCGATAGCATGTGACGTTCGTTGTTTCGCTCGAAGGTGAGCTGATCGAGCTGAACGGCGATGAGGCGGTAGCCATTGATGACGCCGCCCGGTTTCAACCGCTGAACCATTCCGCCAGGCCCTCTGACAAGCGCCGTCGCCGTATCGCCGACCATGCCGACACCAAGGACCGCAAAGCCGTTCATTCCGCCGGAAACCGGCACCGCGGTCGCGTCCGGTTTTCGGTCAGGCGCGAAGACCGGATTGGCAAGCACCGCCGGGTAATCCCGAGCGATGACCTGCGGCGACTCCCGAACTCGGCGGGGTGCAAGAATTGAGTCATCCGGAAGCTTCGTGGACTCGGGCAAGGCAAACTGGACAGCGGCGCCTGCGACAAGCAACAGCGTCGCCATCAGTGGGATGAACTCCGGATTACGAGGATTGAGAAATTCGGACGGCCGAGGAAACCTCCATCCGGACAGCCATCGGACCCAAATGTCCGGTCTTAAGCGCGTCATCGGCAACGACCGAAAGAGATTCAACGACGACATAAGGCTCCTCGCTTTCAAGGCGTGCCAAGGTTTTGTAAAGTTGTCCAAGCGTCATCTGCATGTCGACATGTATACGCACAGTGTCGGGTGGCACCCCGTCCTGGACGTCCTGGACCGCCGTGAGCGTGCCGCCGGCTTCGCTCGCCATTCTTGAGATACGGTTCTTCAACTGTTCAGCCGCGAGGGCGTCGGTCGGCGCTGCGATTGCATAGCGCTCCGCGGTCTGGTCCTGCTCGGCGAGCTGTTGCTTCCAGACCTGGGCGCCGGAGATGATGTTCTCATTCGTGGCGTATGTCTGAAGCAGCGACGCACGCGCGTCGGCACGCGTACCAAAGCCCTCGATGAGAGGTTCGATCAGAAGAAGCCAGACGCCCGCAAATACGGCAACGAGAATGCCGACCGCAACCAGACGCGACTCCCGCGGTGACAGACGCCTCATCTCTTCGCTCCCTTGCCCGCTTCTGCAGCCACATCGAACGGCTGCTCACCCGCCTGTTTCACGGGTATGGGGTCGTGGCTCATCGTGTGCGCGTTGTGTAGCGACGGCGACGACTCAAGCGCGCGCAGGATATCGGCAGGGCCATTGCTGTAGCCGATGAGATGAACAGTCTGACCGTCCCACTCGAACGTCTGCGTCCATGCGTTGGGAGGCAGCGCCTTCGTAACCGCCTCGAGAATGTGCAACGGCGACGCCTTCTTCAGGCGATCGACAAGCGCTGCGCGCCGGTCCGCTTCGGCCTGCGCCTTCGCGCGCAACCGCATGGCAAGCTCCACCGGCCCTGACTGCATGTCGACGATCTGTCGCAAGGACGAGACATCGCTCGAATCCCGGTACGCAAGCAAACCGACATTGAGCACCATCAGAACACCGATCACGATCCACCAATATGGAACGCGAGCGCGCGCCCCGAGCGTCCCTCCCGCGGCCCGGAGTGCTGGCAGAAAATCGAAATGAACATCCGTGCTTTTGCCGCCCGAGAATGCGCCGAATGCGCTCGGCAGCACGCCCAGTTCTTCTGCGCGCGATAGCACCTCGCCAGCCGATGCCTTCGGCAGTACACCCAGCAATATCTGCTGACGGCCACGCTCGGCATCGCGGCGAACGAGTTCGGTATCGAAATAGACGGCCTCCGCGTGAAACGGCGTGAACCTGTCGATTTCCATCGCCACCATCCGCCGGATATCGGACATGGGCAGTATTGGAAATTCAAGAATGCGGGTGAGGACTTGGCGGATCGGTATCACGATGCGGACATTTTCCCGCTCGCGGCTGGACAGCGCCGCAAGCTCGATTGGCTGTCCGCTCCTGCCGCGAAACGCGACGCGAGCCGGTCCGAATTCGGCAACGACTTCTCTTTGCGCCGACATGTGTTTGCGCCAGGAGACGGGAAGAAGCTGTGACAACTCGTCGGTCCACCAGCCGAAGCCCTGCCTGAGCCATCGCCCCACCGTCGGGAGGTCGGCATTCAGGATGTCTTTGATATTCATCTGCGCCCCCTGCAACGTCCGGTTGCCGGGTTGAAAACGCAGTCGGAATCGATGGTAATTTGGGGTTTGACCAGAAGGTCCGGCCACACGCGACTGTCACCGCGGCCAAACGCAACATGAACGCGGATGAGGCTGGGAACCATGGGCTGTTTTGACCATTGCAAACTCCATCCCGGATCGCCTTTGGAATCCGGGCCGAAATAGGCAAGATCGAGAGCTTGAACGCCGGCCAACAGAACGAGATTTTCGTCGGCGACGGTCGGGTGGGCGGAGACGGTGCTGACTGAAGACAGAACCAGCTCACCCTGTGGGCTGAGCCATAGCTTATAACGCCGCAGTGCAGACGGACTTTGTGCGTCGCGAGGCGGCGCAACAAACGTTACCGTACTGCTCTCGCCGTCAAAATCGCTTGTGGGAGGCAGCGTCTCGAAGACGGTGACAGGGTACACATGCTCGATGCGCTGCCGCAGGAGCATTTGAGCACCTGCGACTTCTTCGACGGCCGAATCGAGGGCGTCAGTCCGCTCCCAGACACGGCGCCCGGCGCTCACTCCCGAGAGCATCATGGTTCCCAGCATTCCCAATATCATCAGGCTCACGAGCATCTCCACGATCGTGTACCCGCCATCGACCGGTCGCATGTTCATGACGCGGTTCCAACCTGCAGCGTACTCAAGCTGACGAGATCAACAGAGCTGTCGCGTCCGCGTACGGAAACCGTAACCTCGTAAAGTCGTCCGGTCTTGCTGAGTCCGTCGGCCGTTCGGTATGGCACGATGTCGAGCTGCCAGATGTAGAACCCTTCGGTTCCGCTGACGGACCCAGGTCTCAACGGCAGAACGGATCCGACGGCGTCCATCTCGGATTGCGCAACCAGCAGTGCCTGCCGCTTCTCGGCGACCCGCTGCGCCCCGGTCGCGCTCTGGCTGATGCTCTTGTACATCACGACGAGCATCATCGACACGATGGCGACTCCAATAATCGCCTCAATCAGAACAGAGCCTTTTTCGCGATCGCTCATTGTCCCGTCGACACGGCTCCCGTCGACTCGTCCACGATGATCAAAATCTCGCGTCCGCCCGACAGCACCTTCACCGCTCCACCTGACGTCGTGCCGTCTCCGTAGAACACGATCGCCTGCCCCTTCGCCATCCGAAGATCGACGCGATCAGGCACGCGCCGCTTCTCTACTTCACTCCATTGATATCCCTTGCCGTCTCCATCCAGCGCGAAATCGACTTCCTGATCGCTCCTCAGCGCATCGGCCCTGATGACGCGCAGATTGGCCTGCAGCGTGGCGGCGGTTTCGCGCAACTCCAGTAAGCCTATCACCCGCTCGAAATCCGGAATCGCAATCATCGAGATGAGCGACAGCAGCCCGAGAACGACGAGCATTTCCAGCAACGTGAAGCCTGCTTCATTGCCAGCTGCCGACATCCTGTGCCTCACCCGTCCCTCCCTCGGCCTTGTCGGAACCGAGCGAGTAGACGTCGACTTCACCGTGTTGACCGGGATTCTTGTACAAATACGGCTCGCCCCACGGATCCTTCAGTCCACCATTGCTGCCCTTCAGATACGGTCCGTTCCAACCGGTCTCGTTCGCCGGCGCCGCGACCAACGCGTTCAGTCCCTCAGCCTGGGTTGGATAGTGACCAACATCCAGCTTGTAGAAATCGAGCGCCGTCATGATGTAGTGGATCTGGACCTTGGCCGTTTTGGTTCTCCCCTGTCCGAGGAACCCCAACACCTGCGGCGCAATAATGGCGGCCAAGAGCCCCAATATCGCCAGAACGACAAGGAGCTCGAGAAGCGTGAAGCCGTCTTCACGGCGGCGGGGCAAGAGATATTTCATCATGGTCCAAGTGCCAGATTGTTGAAGCCAAGAATGGCCGACATGATTGACGCTATTACGCCTGCGACTGCAACGCCCATTACAACCGTGATAATCGGCGTCATTACCGCAATTGCCCGCTGGATCGAATTGCGGACGTCCCGATCGAGAACATCTGAAAGCCGGATCAGCATGGTGCCGAGCTGGGCGGTTTCTTCGCCCGTTCGAAGAAAGCTCATGGCCATGGGCGGGAAAAGCCGTGTGGCTGCGAGCGGTCCGCTTAGTCCGGCGCCTTCCTTCAATCCAGACGCAACCTTGCCGACGGCCTCACCCATATGCGAATTCACGAATGACTTGCGCGAAATGGCAAGCGCGGTCGGCAGGGAGACCCCGCTGTCCACCAAGCTCCCCAGCGTGCGCGCAAACCTCGCCGTTTCGACTTTGATCACAAGCCCACCCAATTGCGGCACGCGCAGAACATTGCGGTCAAACGATTGGCGAACGGCGGGAAGACGCATCCATCGGTAGGCAATGAACACGCCTATCGCCAGCGCTATGACGATCCACACGCCGTAAAATCGCAGGATGTCGCTGGCTGTCATGACCACTTGCGTCATGAACGGGACTTTGTCCCTCGCATCGGCAACGAGATCCTCGAACTGCGGCACCACGAACAAGAGCATGACGCAGATGACTGCCACCGCGATAATCACCAGCATGGTCGGATATACCATCGACGACACGATCGTCTGACGCAGAGCGACGGCACGCTCGAGAGCTTCGGCGGCGCGCGCCAGGCTAGCATCGAGTTTGCCGCTGGCTTCGCCGGCTTCGGCCATGGCGCACGCCATTGGTGGGAAAAGATGCTCGGACTCGGCCATCGCCCGGGCCAGGGGCCAGCCTTCTTTTACTCGATCACGCATCTTGACGAACGCGGCCTTGAGTATCGGTCGTGTGCAATTGTCGATAGTCACGGCCAACGCACGATCAAGCGCCAGACCCGCATTCAGCAATACCGCGAGTTCGCCTAAAGCGTTGGCGACAGCCTGTCTGGTTGCCCCGTTGACACTTCCGCGCGGTTTGCCTTCGGTCCGTGATTTGGTCTCGACCGCTTCGATGGGAACCAGTCCCAGCCGGCGCAGTTTCGCCAGCACATCGCTATGCGAGGTTGCGTCCAGTGAACCCGCCCGCAACTCTCCTGCCGATGTTGCCGCGCGATAGCGGAATGTGGCCATGACCTAACGCATCCCCGAAATGGGCCGATAACCCATCAATTCGCGCTCACCCAGGTAACCTGTCAGACTGCCCCGCAATGAAGCGCTCCATGCGCTTCGCATCGAAGATGTTTGCCGGCTGCGATCAAGCCAATGCGGTCAATGTTGTTACCACGAGATGGCGGAAGCGCCCGAAACCTAGCGGAACCGGCTTTGTGGCGCAACGATGGCACGAGACCATCGAAATGAGAAAAAGTTAACAAACTCAACGTGCATAGCGAGGATCCGGGCCCAACCGCCCGCGAGCTTATCTCTTCGCCGCCTGAGGCGCAGGCATATCCTGCTTCTTGAAGCCTGTAGGCACCGCGAACAGATTTGCTGCCTGCGGGCCGAAATGAACGTTCTGATAGTCGAGTGTTCCGCGCGGACTTTGTGCCTTGACGAGCGTTCCCATTCCGCGGTCCACCCAGACAGTGGAAATCAGACTCATCCCCGTCCCATTCGTGCCGCCAGGCCCGGTCTGTGTCACCTGCCACTTCTCGGTCGGTCGCCCGTTAATTTTGTCGGCACCGAGGTTCTTGCATGTGATAATGCCGCCTGTCGGCGCGAGATTGACGCACGGATTGACGCCGACACTGAACGTCGCCGCGCTATACGTGGCCATCATCTTCGGCTCGAGTATAAAAACCTTCTTTGCGGGGAGCACGATGAAACCCGTTTTTGCAGCTGTATCCAGAATGATGTAGTTCGGTGCACCCTGCGGTTCGATCCGTACCTTGCCGTTCGAATAGTAAATTTTGCTCGTGTGGACCTGACCCTCGCTGTTCTTGGCAACGGTCGTTGCCGAAAACTCGGCCGCATTCGCGCCGCCGGAGACGACGAAAACGGCGAGCACGGCAGTCCAGGCGATTTGTTTCAGCACGGACATCCCCTCTGGTGAGCAATTGAGGCTAGTGAAATCCCAATGCGGCGCGGTTTGCAAGCAGACGTTGACGCGTTGCCGGCATGCCTCTAGGCCTCGCGAGTTACCCGAAGAACCTCTTCAATGGTCGTTGAGCCATTGCGGGCTTTCACGATTCCGTCCGCCAGCATCGTCCGCATCCCCGCCTCAATGGCCGTACGCTGAATCTCGCGTGCCTCGGCTCGTGCAAGCACAAGACGGGCAATTTCATCACTCATGTGAAGCAGCTCGAACAGCGCAACCCGGCCCTTGAACCCCGAGTTGCCACAGGCGCTGCAGCCCCTGGCATGAAAGAACGAAATCGGCGCCGAGGACGACGGCGACAATCCCAACGCCAACAACGAATTCTCGGATGCCTCTTCCGGAGTTCGACAGGCGGGACAAAGTCGCCGCACCAGTCTCTGTGCCAATACCGCATTCAAAGTCGAGGTGATGAGAAACGGTTCCACGCCCATATCCAGGAGGCGCGTCACCGAGCTCGCCGCGCTGTTGGTATGAAGCGTCGACAGAATCATGTGACCCGTAAGCGCCGACTGGATTGCGACCTGGGCCGTCTCAAGGTCGCGGATTTCTCCCACCATCATGACGTCAGGGTCCTGACGCAAGAAGGATCTCAGCGCGGCCGCGAACGACAATCCGATTTGCGGCTTGACCTGCGTCTGGTTGATTCCAGGCATCCGATATTCAATCGGATCCTCGATCGTCAGTATCTTGCGTTCCGGAGTGTTCAGCGCATTGAGAGATGCATAAAGCGTCGTTGTCTTACCGCTGCCGGTCGGCCCGGTTACCAGCAAAATGCCGTGCGGCTGATAGAGAACATGCTTGAAGCGATCCAGCAGTTCATCATCGAAACCCAGTGTGTTGAATTCAAGGGCCAGATTCGAACGATCCAGGATACGCAGAACGACGGTTTCGCCGTGAATGGTCGGAGATGTCGCGACGCGAAAATCGATGTCCTGGCCCCGAACGGCGTGGCGTAGCCTGCCGTCCTGCGGTAACCGACGCTCGGCGATGTTGAGGTTGGACATCACCTTGATGCGGGAAATGAATGCCGATTTAAGATTGCCCGGAAGGATGTCCTGTTCGCGAAGAATGCCATCGATCCGGAACCGTATCTGAATTGCATCTTCCGTCGGCTCGATGTGGATGTCGGATGCTCGCGCTTCTGCGGCGCGGGTGATGAGATTGTTGACGGCCCGAACAATTGGCGCATCGCTTGCGAGATCCTTCAGGCGTTCGAGATCGGCTTCGTCTGCCTCTGGATCGATCTCTTCATTCTCTCCCTCGTCCCGCGCGCCATAGAGCCGGTCGAGAGCGGCTTCGACGTCGCTCGCGCGCGCAACGCGCGCCGCGATCCGGCGACCAAGTGCAAATCCCAGGGCGGCAGGAGCATAACCATCGAGAGGATCCACGAACGCGACCTCCACTTCGCTATCGGACGCTCTCAACGGCACAGCTTTCGAGTCCCGGAGGAAGCGAAGAGAAATTTCCTCAAGCGGCACAGCTTCCTTGGGAAAATCGTCGGCTGTCGCGACTTTCAGCCCCAAGGCCGCGGCAATCGTTTGTGCCAGCGCAGCTTCCGAAATTAATCCGAGTCGGGTAAGCACCGCATCGAGCCGCTCACCGGTTTCTGCCTGGACCGTGCGCGCGCGATTGAGCGTTTCCGAAGGCACCAATCCCCGTTCTAGAACGAGATCTGCAAGCGAGAGTGTCGTCTCCGCAGCTGCAATCATGGCAAGGAAAGCGTCCCTTCAACGCATCGACTGGGATGGACCGAAGACGGGCAGACGTGCGACTTCACATCAGCGGCGGGCACGCTAACCGAAACGGGCGCACATTTGCAACGCGGGAGAACTGGACCGCCAGCTGTCGTCATACGATGAGAAAAGGCGAAATCCCCGCGAACTCGAGCGGGGATTGCAGCCTTAGGATCGAAATTCACTCAAGCTTAAAAAGCGGTAATCAGACGGCTTCCTTGAGTTCCTTCGAAGGTCTGAACGAAACCTTCTTGCTGGCCTTGATCTTGATCGCCTCGCCGGTGGCGGGATTGCGGCCCATGCGGGCGGCACGCTTGCGCACCTGGAGAATTCCCAGACCGGTCATGCGAATACGCGCGCCCTTCTTCAGGTGCTTCGTGATCGCGGTGACCATGTCGTCGAGATATTCGGCCGACTTCTTGTTCGACATCTCGTGCTTGCCCGCCAATTCGGTCGCCAGCTGTTTCATGCTGACGGTATCCACCTTGGGTTTGGGAGCCGTGGCCGTCTTCGCGGCTGGCTTTGCGACGGACTTGGCGGCGGGCTTTGCTTCTGTAGTCTTTGCCATGGGGTTTACCCTCTAATCAAACGAATCGATGTCTTTGGTCATACATGATTCTGTCGTGCCAAGGCAGCATCCTGAAATTCATGCACATCAATTTGTCGCGGTTTTATGGCCTCTTTTGATGCCGCTCGGTGCGCCGAGGCCCGATTTACAGAGTTTTTTATCATCCGGTCCGTTCGATCTCTCGCTTGACCTCGAAAAGGGGCCGTTTTGGATGCGTCGGAGGGCCAGTTTCGCATCGTTCGAACGCCGCATCACGCATCATAGCTCAGGATAAGTTCGTCGCTGGTGGGAATGGCCTGACAGGTCAGGACATATCCCAGAGCCGTCTCTTCGTCAGTCAAGCCATAGTTCTTCTTCATCGTGACGGCACCCGACAGAACCCTTGCCCGGCACGTCGTGCATACCCCGCCCTTGCACGCATAAGGCGCCGGAAGCCCGGCGGCCTGGACGCTGTCCAGAATGCTGCCCTTCGATGCATCGAAGCGAACGATGGACCGGCGGCCGTCTAGTATTACCGACATCGTAGCGCCTGCGGCTTTCTGCTGCAGGTCTTCCTGGCGGGCGAGTTGCTCCGCAGAAACCGCCCCCGTTGTAAACCGTTCAATGAGTATCCGTTCGCCCGCAACGCCGCGAGACTTGAGAGCTGCTTCAGCTGCATCCATCATCGGTCCGGGACCGCAGATGAAAAAGAAGTCGACGCTCGCAGTATCGACGAGTGTTGCAAACACCTCGTCGCACTTCGCGCGATCGAGCCGGCCGTTGAAGAGTTCGATTTCTTCGGCTTCGTTCTCGAGAAAATGATAGACCTCGAGCCGGCCGAGATACCTGTTTTTCAAGGCTGCCAGTTCCTCAAGGAACATGATGGACGCAGAATCGCGATTGCCGTAGAGCAATGTGAATCTGGTGACCGGCGACTGCCGCAGAGCCGTCTTGATGATGGAGATCACTGGCGTGATACCTGAACCGCCGACAAGGGCAACATAAGTTCGGAGACCTGCGCCTTCGTCGGGAAGGACAAACCGCCCCATCGGAGTCAGCACGTCGAGCGATTGTCCTGCGCGCAGCTCTCGATTGGCCCAACCTGAAAATCGACCGCCGTGCATCTGCTTGATGGCGATGCGCATCTCGCCATCGAATGGAGAAACACAAACGGAATAGTTGCGGCGGACATCCTCGCCATCGATCTCCGTCTTCAACGTCAGATGCTGACCGGCCTTGAACGTGAAGGCCTCCCGCAAAGTCTGCGGAACGTCAAAGCGGATCGATACGGCGTCGGCCGTTTCGCGCCGGACTTCGGAAATTCTCAGCTTGTGAAACCCCGCGTTGATGGACATCAATGGCACTTGAAACGGTCGAACGGCTCACCGCACGAAAGACAACGGTGGAGAGCCTTGCAGGGCGTCGAACCGAAGCGGCTGATCTCTTCGGTCTTTGCGGACCCGCATTGGGGACATTCGGCCGTGACCTCGCGTAACGCCGATTTTGCTGCGCCCTTTTGCGGCGGAGCAATTCCATAAGCGCGCAATTTCTCGCGGCCTGCATCGCTGATCCAGTCGGTCGTCCAGGGAGGAGACAGAATCGTTACCAGCCTGACATGCGTTAGTCCCGCCTCATCGAGCGCATCGCGAATACTTTTCTCGATAACCAGTGTCGCAGGGCAGCCGGTGTAGGTAGGTGTGATGTCCAGCGTCGGCGCGACCCCATCGTGCAATTCACGCACAATTCCCAGATCGACCACCGACACGCAAGGTATTTCCGGATCCGGAACCTTCGCGAGAGCGCTCAGAACATGTTGTCGAAGCGACTGCTTGTCGAAACCAGCGCTCACCACTTCGCTCCGGGATAAGCGCGCGGAAGAAACTGCATCTCCGACAACAAATGCCCCAGATGCTCCGAGTGATGCCCGATACGCCCACCCATTACGGCACGCCGCGGTTTGGGAACGCCGAGCGTAGCGTCGGCGAGCGTTCTTTCAATGCGTGCATCCCATTCGGGACGCAGTGCCGCTGAATTCGCCGCGATTCCCGCGTTGATCAGTATGTCCGTTGCAGTGTCGCATGCGAACAATTCATCGACGAAGCGCCACATCCAGTCCACACCGTTCTCGATGCGCTCGCGGCTCTCGGGCGTGCCGTCGCCCAGGCGAACCACCCATTCATTGGCGAGAGATGCGTGATAGGCAACCTCCTTCACGGCTTTCGCGGCGATCGACGCAATCGTTTTGTCGGCTGATCGCGTCAGCTCCCGGAACAGCAGTTCCTGCCAATTTGAAAAAAGAAACTGCCGGGCCATGGTCTGCGCGAAGTCGCCGTTGGGCTGCTCGACCAGAAGACAGTTTCTGAACTCGAGAACATCGCGGTGAAATGCCAGTGCATCGGCATCGCGTTCTCGACCTTCCACATCGCCGGCAAGTTTGAGGAAGTGTGTCGCCTGTCCGATCAAGTCCAGCCCCATATTGGCCAAAGACAGATCGATCTCCAGCATAGGGGCATGGCCGCACCATTCGGACAAGCGCTGCCCGAGAATGAGACTGTCGTCGCCCAGCCGCAGGGCATAGTGGAAGAATTCGTCGCGCATCAGATGTTTTTGATGTGCTCGGGGATCGCGTAGAACGTCGGGTGGCGATAAACCTTGTCGGCGGCCGGTTCGAACAGTGCTGCCGCGTCACCCGGATCCGAGGCGCTGATCGCTGCGGACGGCACGACCCACAAGCTCACGCCTTCCATGCGCCGCGTATAGGTGTCGCGCGCCGCCTCGATCGCCATCCGGGAGTCGGCGGCGTGCACGCTTCCGACATGTTTATGTGCAAGGCCGTTCTTTGCCCGCACGAACACTTCCCACAACGGCCATTCGTAGTTCATCGGGTCATTCCGCCGCGAGCTTGTGATTGCGCTTCGCAGCATGCGCCAAAGCCGCTTCGCGAACCCAGGCCCCGTCGTCCCACGCCTGCACCCTGGCATTCATGCGCTCCTTGGCGACCGGCCCTTCGCCCTTCACGACCGCGTAGAATTCCTCCCAGTCGACGGCACCGAAATCGTAGGAACCGCGCGCTTCATTCCATTTCAAATCACTGTCCGGAACCGTTAACCCGATCGCTTCGGCTTGGGGCACGGTGACATCGACAAACTTCTGCCGCAACTGATCGTTGGTTTCGCGTTTGATGCGCCAGCGGATCGACTGCGCCGTATTGGGCGAGTTGTCGTCCGGCGGGCCGAACATCATCAGTGACGGCCACCACCAGCGATTGAGCGCGTCCTGCGCCATGCGCTTTTGCTCGCGCGAGCCTTGCGCCAGCGTCATCATGATCTCGTAACCTTGGCGCTGATGGAAGCTTTCTTCCTTGCACACCCGCACCATCGCGCGCGCATAAGGTCCATAGGATGTCCGCTGCAGCGGCACCTGGTTCATAATTGCGGCGCCATCGACCAGCCATCCGATGGCGCCGATGTCGGCCCATGTCAGCGTGGGGTAATTGAAAATGGTCGAGTATTTCGCGCGGCCGGAATGCAGCGCCTCGATCATTTCATCGCGCGAGGTGCCCAGCGTTTCCGCGGCGGCATAAAGATAAAGTCCGTGGCCGCCTTCATCCTGAACCTTGGCGAGGAGAACGGCCTTGCGCCGCAGACTGGGTGCGCGCGTGATCCAGTTTCCCTCCGGCAGCATGCCAACGATTTCCGAATGCGCGTGCTGAGAAATCTGGCGCACGAGCGTCCGTCGATAGGCCTCGGGCATCCAGTCTTTGGGCTCGATGAAATCGTCGGCGGCAACGCGGGCCTCGAACGCGGCCAGCCGCTCCGGATCCTCGGGGACAGCAGGTGCGACCTGGGTTTTCTTACCCTTCTCGTTCAGCTCGGTCGTGTACATCGCTGTGTCTCCTCCGCCTGACATATAATAAACCGAACGGTCGGTCAATTAATTGTAGTCTTCCGTTTCAGATACGCCTTCCCCTTTAGGAACCCAACCTAAAATTGAACGAACCGCTTCGCCTATCAGTCAGTGCTTCGCGAAGCGCCCTCGTCGTACGAATTGGGACATTAAGAAACCAAATCGGTTTACAAATTTTCGATAAGAACATATAAAGAACAAAACTAACTTGGACGCGGCCAATGCCTGCACCAAGAATGTTTCGATTGACGAACGAGCCCGGCGGGCTGGGCCTCAATGCCACTACAGGGGAGGCAATAAGCGTCAAGAGGCTCAACACGCTAACCGCAAGCAATATAAGGCAGCCACAGAAAATACTTGGTAAGTTGACTCGCTACATTAGCGACGCCGCTGACTATGAACCATATTGGGACTCCGAGCTCGCCCCGGAGCGCATACAATCGAAGACGATCCAACTTGGAGTACCCGAATACACACCGCCGGCGCAGTGGCATTATCTCCTTCGCGCGATATGTTATGGCAGAGAGCGCGGTGTGTCGGTCGTAATCACATGGATAAGAGAATGACGGTCGGGCAAATTGCGTTCCAAAGTACTGCAACTATTTATAAGTCGGATAAATTCATTTCCATTGAATCGCTTTTCGGAGCGAGCGCACTCATGTATCGTGAGGACAAAAGGACTATCACTTACTTGGAACATACTGTCTCTGACGAGGTCTTAGGGCAGGCGCTGCTGGCTGCACTGGAGCGAAGTCGATTTGTCCACCCGTCCGAGAAAGCGTTCTACGATCCGGAAAGAGCGACCCGGGTTTACAGAGATTGGCAAAATGGCTTCGCGGCACATCATGGAAGCAGATCTGTGCGCGATGCGTTCAAAAACGTTGACTGGTGTCAGGCCAAAGTAATTGATGGGAAGATATATATGCAGCCGCACCGACGCCACAGTCCCGGCTCTTGGAGAAGCCTTCCGGAGAACCAAACGGTCATTATCCCGGTAACAGACAACGCGGCGGCGGTCGGTGCGGCATTGAGGTCGGCTCTGGACCGCTGCGAGTAGGTTCGAACGAGAGGCTCTCTGCGTCCCAGCCTATTCCATATCGTCTATTCGCTCGAAAGAATTTTCCCACCGACGGTGCGCGAAAGGCCCTGGAAGACCGCAATGTCTTCCCCCTTCCCGTTTCGCACCGTGACGGCATAGACGCCCGAGCGTCCGGCGAGCGAGACTTCCTTCGCTTCCGCAGTCAACCGATCGCCTTCATGCGCGGGTGCGAGGAAGACAATCGAGGCCTGCTGCGCCACCGTGGACACATTTCTGGAATTGCATGCGTAGGCGAAGGCCGTATCGGCCAGCGCGAACATCATCCCTCCATGCGCGATGCGATGACCGTTCAGCATGTCGGGACGCACGCGCATCGCGATGCGCGCATAGCCTTCACGTATCTCTTCAATCTCGATTCCCAATGCTGCGCCCGTTCCCTCGCGCGACAACAGCCTTCCAGCCACGGTTCGCGCCAGTTCGTCAGGCGTTCGGCGCGTGTTTTCCATTGGCTTCTTCCACCCTGACTGCGAAAATTGACCGCCCCCGCCTTCTATTTTAAGCCTACTCGCAATGAAAGCCGAGCACGCAACCGCCGGCTTCGGGAGGCGAGCATGGCGTACGAGACAATTCTGTTCGACGTCGCCAACGGCGCGGCAACGCTGACCCTCAACCGCCCCGACAGGTTGAACAGTTTCACGGTGCAAATGCATGGCGAAGTGGCCGATGCGTTGAGTGAAGTCGAAGGGAACTCTGCCGTTCGCGCGCTGCTGATCACCGGCGCCGGCAGGGGCTTCTGCGCCGGACAGGATTTGGCCGATCCGACCGTGGCGCCGGGTGGCGCTGCCGATCTGGGCGAGGCGCTGGAGAAACGATACAACCCTCTGGTCCGCCGCTTGATTGCGCTGGACAAGCCGGTTGTCTGCGCCGTGAACGGTGTCGCCGCCGGCGCCGGTGCGAACATCGCATTTGCGACGGATATCGTGCTCGCGGCAAGGACCGCCAAATTCATCCAGTCATTCTCCAATATCGGCCTTGTTCCTGATTCCGGTGGAACCTGGATTCTGCCGCGGCTGGCAGGACACGCGCGTGCGCTGGGTCTGGCTCTCACCGGCGAACCGCTGACTGCGGAGAAGGCCGAGAGCTGGGGCCTGATCTGGCGTGCCGTCGACGATGACCAACTGAAGCCGGAAGCCGAGAAGCTGGTAGCGCGCCTGGCAAGCGGTCCCACGCGGGGCTTTGCCGCCATCAAGGCCGCCATGCGCAATGGCTGGCTTGCAAGTCTCGACGAACAGCTCGATCTCGAACGCGACCTGCAGCGCGAACTCGGCCGCTCCCAGGATTACAAGGAAGGCGTCGCAGCCTTCAGCGAAAAGCGTGCGCCGAAATTCACTGGCCACTGAGCCCGACACGGAGGTTCCTATGAGAACGCTGCAGAGCTACGCGCGCGATGCGTGGGTTTCGCCTTCGGGTGCCTTCAGCGAACTTCGATCCGCCGTCAGCGGCGAACCCGTTGCGCAGATCGGCACCACGGTCCGCGATTTCGCAGCGCTGCTGACGCACGCGCGTGATGTCGGAGGCCCGTCGCTGCGGGCACTGACGTTCCACCAGCGCGCGAAAGCGCTGAAGGCGTTGGGCGATGCGACCATGGCCCGCAGGGAAGAACTCTATGAGCTGTCCTTCGAAACCGGCGCAACACGGTCGGACAGTTGGATCGATATCGAAGGCGGCGCGGGAACGCTGTTTGCGTATTCCTCCAAAGGCAGGCGCGAACTGCCCAACGACACGATCATCATCGACGGCGTTGTCGAAGGCCTGTCCAAGCGCGGCACGTTTGTCGGCCAGCACATGATGACGTCGCTCCGCGGCGCGGCAGTACATATCAATGCTTTCAATTTCCCCGTGTGGGGCATGCTGGAGAAGCTCGGACCCACGCTGCTGGCCGGCGTTCCTGCCATCGTCAAGCCGGCCAGCGCGAGCGCCTGGCTCGCCGAGGCGGCATTCCGCATTCTGATCGATGCCAACGTCTTGCCGAGAGGTGCATTGCAGCTCGTTGTCGGACCACTCGGCGATCTGTTCGATCATCTGACGGGGCAGGACGTCGTCTCCTTTACCGGATCGGCCGAAACGGCGCAGACGCTCCAGCGCCATCCGGTGATTGCGCGCGAAAGCGTCCGCTTCGTCGCGGAGCGCGACTCGCTCAATGCGGCCGTGCTGGGGCCCGATGCGGCGCCCGGCACGCCCGAATTCGACTTGTTCGTGAAGGAAGTCGTGAGCGAGATGACCGTCAAGGCAGGTCAGAAATGCACCGCCATCCGTCGTGCACTTGTGCCAGAGTCCGCGATGGACGCAACAGAAAGCGTTCTCAGACGCGCGCTCGCGGAAGTCGTCGTCGGAGACCCGCGCGTCGAAGGTGCCACCATGGGAGCGCTGGTCAGCACCGCGCAACGCGAGGATGTGCGGGCAAAGATCGACTCGCTTTCGACTGAGGCCCGGATCGTGTTCGGCACTCTCTCGCAAATCGAACCCAAATGCGCCGATGCATCGAAAGGCGCGTTTCTTTCACCCATCCTTCTGCGTTGCGACGATCCGGAACACGCAACCCGCGTACACGAAGTCGAACCGTTCGGTCCCGTGGCCACGCTCATGCCGTACACCAATGTTGCCGACGCAGTATCTCTCGTCAATCGCGGCAACGGCTCGCTTGTGATGTCGCTGTTCACGCACGACCCCGCAATTGCGCGCGAGGTCGTGACCGGCTCCGCTGCTTTTCACGGCCGTCTGCTGGTCGTTGACCGTGACTGCGCGAAGGAATCGACGGGTCATGGTTCGCCCCTGCCCGCACTGATTCACGGTGGACCCGGACGTGCAGGCGGCAGCGAGGAGATGGGCGGCCTGCGGGGTGTGTTCCACTACATGCAGCGAACCGCGCTGCAGGGTTCGCCGCGCATGATCGCGGCGTTGACGAAAAGCTGGCTTCCCGGAGCGCCGGAATTGCGCGAAGGGCCGCATCCCTTCCGGCTGCGGTTTGGCGAACTCGAGCTCGGCAAGACATTGGTGACTCAACCGCGTGCCGTCACATTGGACGACATCGAGCATTTTGCACACTTCACAGGCGACACGTTTTACGCCCACATGGATGAGAAAGCTGCTGCAGCCAATCCGCTGTTCGGAGGCCGCGTCGCCCATGGTTATCTGCTGCTGTCCTTCGCGGCGGGGCTGTTCGTCGATCCTGCGCCCGGTCCCGTTCTCGCAAATTACGGCCTGGACAATCTTCGGTTTCTCAAGCCGGTCAAGCCCGGAGACTCGATCACCGTCAGTCTGACGGCAAAGTCGAAATCGCTGCGCAACGAGCAATATGGCGAAGTCCGCTGGGCCGTGACGCTGACCAATCAGAACAACGAGCCCGTGGCGACCTATGAATTGCTGACAATGAATGCCGCCTGATCAAGCGATGATCGATCATCCCGACTATCCGCACTATGCCTCGCGCGACCATCTCGAGGCGGAGCAACTGCGGGGGTTGAAATGGTCGATCGAACACGCATACGGGAACACGGCTTGCTATCGGACAAAATGCGATGGCGCCGGCATCTCGCCCGGCGATCTTCGCGCCTTCGACGACCTGCGGCGTTTCCCATTCACCTTCAAGTCCGATTTTCGATCTCCTGACGACATGTTCGCCGTGCCGCGCGACAAACTGGTGCGCATTCACGCCTCCTCGGGAACAACCGGCAAACCCACGATCGTCGGCTATACGCGGGGCGATCTCGATGTCTGGAACCGTCTGTGCGCGCGCGCAATTCTCGCGGCCGGCGGCAGACCCGGCGACGTTCTGCACAATGCCTACGGCTACGGCCTCTTCACCGGCGGCCTCGGGATTCACGGCGGCGCCGAGCGGTTGGGCTGCGCCGTGGTGCCCGCGTCGGGCGGGCAGACGGAACGACAGGCACAGCTGATCTGCGACCTGAAGCCCCGGATCATCTGCTGCACGCCATCCTACATGCTGGTCATCGCCGAGGCGCTGGAGCAGATGGCTGTCGATCCGCACGAGACGTCGCTCGAAATCGGTATTCACGGTGCCGAGCCGTGGAGTGGCGAGTTGCGCCGCGAGATTGAGCGGCGGTTCGGCATTACCGCCCTCGACATCTACGGTCTTTCCGAGGTGATGGGGCCCGGCGTGGCGCAGGAGCGTGCCGATGCGCGCGGCGCGCTCACACTATGGGAAGACGCGTTTTATCCCGAGATCGTTGATCCACAATCCGGAGAGGTACTGCCGGACGGCGCGCAAGGCGAACTCGTCCTCACCTCACTGTCGAAGGAAGCGGTGCCGGTAATCCGATACCGGACCGGCGACCTGACGCGGCTGAGCGCACCGGTCGGCGATATTCCCATGCGTCGAATGGATTCCATCACCGGCCGCAGCGACGACATGATCATCATTCGCGGCGTGAACATTTTTCCGCGCCAGATCGAGGAATTGATCATCTCGCAGCAGCTTCTCTCGGTTCACTATCGCATCGATCTGCGCAGATTCGGCACGCGCGACGAACTTGAAATCACCACCGAACTGGCAACCGCGTGCACAGAAGCTGCAGCCGAAGATGCGTGCCGCAACCTCGCACATCGTGTTAAATCGCACTACGGAATTACGGCCGACGTCAAAAGTGTCTCGGTGGGTACGCTCCCGCGGTCCGAGGGCAAGGTCAGACGCGTGTTCGATCACCGGAGAGACCCTAAGCCATGAAGCTCAAATTCGATCGTGGCGGCGACGGATCGCGGCTTCTCCTGCTCCTGCATGGAATGGGCGCGACGCGCCACGTCTGGCAGCCGATGTTCGAGACGGCAGAACGACGCTGGCAGGGCAGCTGGCTCGCCCCTGATCTGCGCGGCCACGGACGGTCGGCGCATTCCGCAAGCTATGCCATCGGTCTTCACGCCGGCGATGTCGGAGAGTTGGTCATCGATACCGGTCCATGGGACGATATCGTGGTTGTCGGCCACTCGATGGGCGGGATGATTGCGCTCGCTCTCGCGTCAGGATGGTTCGCGTTTGCGCCGGCGCGTGTGTTCGGACTGGGCATCAAGGTCGCATGGACCAAGGATGAGCTTGCAGCGCTTTCGAAGTTCGCCTCATCCCCGCCGCGTATCTTCGACACCGAAGAGGCGGCCGTCGACCGCTATCTCAAGGTTTCGGGTCTCGTTGGCCTGACGAAGCCTGACGCGGCCATGGCGAGATATGGCGTTACCCGGACTGAGCAGGGTTGGCGGCTTGCTTCGGATCCCGCCACGGCCAGCGTTGGTCTACCACCAATGCGCGCGCTGCTCGCCGCCGCACGCGCACCCATGCACCTCGCCCGCGGCAAGTTGGATCCTCTGGTCAGCCACGATCAGCTCGTGACGCTCGATCCAGAGGCGTGCGACCTGGCCGGACTGGGCCACAACGCCATGGTTCAGAGTCCGGACGCGGTGTGGCGCTGGATAGATGAGAGACTCGCGTGACGGCCAGCGATGCGCTCCTAGCGCACGGCTTCGATCTTAAGAACCTGTCCGACGCATTTTACGCCGATCCATACCCAACTTACCGTGCCTTGCGCGAGTACGCGCCGGTGAAATGGCTGGGTGAACGAACGGTCTTCCTAAGCCGTTATGCGGATTTGGCCTCCGTGTATCATGACCGCGAAACGTTCAGCTCCGACAAGAAGGCAGAATTTGCACCCAAGTTCGGGGATACTTCGCGCCTGTTTCGCCATCATACGACAAGCTTGGTGTTCAACGATGCGCCGTATCACACGCGTGTGCGACGGACGATCCTGGGCGGTCTTATCCCGCGGGCCCTCTCGCCTCTCGAACCCAAGCTGATCGCTCTCGTCGAGCGCTTGCTCGACAAAGCGGGATCGAAAGGCGCAATCGATGCCATCGCGGACTTTGCTGCAGCGATCCCGGTTGAGGTGATCGGCGATCTTCTGTGCGTGCCGGATTCCGATCGGGGGCCCCTGCGCGGCTGGTCGCTGGCGATCCTGAACGCGCTGGAGCCGGTGCTTACTCCGGACGCGTTCAGACGTGGTGAAGATTCGCTGGCCGGATTTCACGCTTGCCTTCGCGATCTTCTGGCCGACCGCCGCAGGCATCCGGGCAATCCTGACCACGATGTTCTCACGCGACTGATCCAGAGCGACGGTGAATCGCTGAGTGACGACGAGCTGATCGAGAACTGCGTGTTTCTCTTGAATGCCGGCCACGAGACCACAAGCAATCTCATTGGCAATGCCATCGAACTGTTTGCGCGATTCCCCGACCAGCGCGCACGACTGATTGACGATGCTTCCCTCCTTCCATCGGCAGTAGAGGAAGTGCTGCGGTATGAAAGCTCCAATCAGCTTGGAAACAGGCTGACGAGTCGCGAAACGACCATTCACGGCACCGCGCTGCCGGCAAACTGCTTCGTTACCCTCTGCATCGGTGCCGCGAACCGTGATCCAGAAGCGTTCGAACGTGCCGACAAATTCGATATAGGGCGCAATCCCAACCGTCATCTCGCGTTTGCAGCCGGCCCGCACCAATGCGCGGGCATGAATCTCGCGCGCATGGAAGGCAGAATTGCGATCGGCCGGTTCCTGGCGCGCTTTCCCAATTACGAGCTGGCCGCCCCTTCCGCCCGGGCGCGCCGCGCCCGCTTTCGGGGCTTTCCGGCGCTGCCGATTAGGCTTCGCCGATAGGCCAGGTTTCCAGGACCTCCACAAACCGCGTCAGCCATGCATTCGTCTGGAACGCGTCGATGACGCGATGATCGATCGTCAATGTCACATACGCCATCGGACGGATTTCAACGGCGTCCGCGCCGTCCCTTGCCCGCACCACGGCGCGTTTCTCCAGCTTCCCGATTCCCAGAATAGCCGATTGCGGTTGATTGATGATGATGGGCGAGGCTACGAGCGACCCAGAAACGCCGTGATTGGAGATGGAAAATGTACCACCCTGCACGTCGGCCTGTGCAAGCTTGCCGTCGCGGGCCTTCCCGGTCAGTTCGGCCAGCCGCTGTGCAATCTCAAGCAGCGACATTGATTGGGCACGGCGAATGACGGGGACGATCAGGCCTTTTTCGCCGAGCGCAGTGCCGACTCCGATGTTGACGTCATCGTAGATTTCCAGTCGGTCGTCGAACCAGCGCGCGTTGACTGCCGGCGCAACTTTCATAGCCGCCGCAGCGGCGACAATGAAGTACGCCGTGAAAGTCAGATTCGCGCCAGTCGTTTCGAATTCGGACTTGTGGGCGTTGCGATGGGCGCTGACCGCGGAAAAATCCGCTTCGAACACCGACGTGACGTGCGGTGCTATGCGGACGGACTGCGCCAGATGTTCAGCAATTCTCTTGCGCATGGAATCGTGCGGAACGCGGGTGATCCCGCTCGGCGGTAGTCCGGCTGGCACGGAACATCGCGCGACCTCCGCGAGAATATCTTCGCGCGTGAGCCGCTCTCCTGTGACGGGCACATCGCGCGCCTCAAGGCCATGTTCGGCAAGCAGCCGGCGGATACCCGGCGGAAGTCGTGCGTCATCGTTCTCGGATGACAATCGTTCCGCCGCCCTGGCCAAGTTCGCAGTCTTTGCCTTTGGCGTTGCGAGAGTTACCGGCTCACCGCTCGCAATACGACCCAGCACCGTGCCCGGCCCGACTTCCGCACCGCTGTCGATGAGGATCTCCGACAACACGCCGTCAGTCGTCGCCGCGATCTCGACGGCAACCTTATCGGTTTCGAGCTCGACGACGGGATCGTTGATGCGCACCGTGTCGCCAATCTTCTTCAGCCATTCTTTGACGACGGCCGTGGTGCCTTCCTGCTCGGCAGGAACGATAATGTCGGTGGTCATTCAAAATCCGATCAGTTGCTCGATCTTGTCCCGGATGCTGTCGACTGTCGGCAGCGCCCACTCGAGCAGTTCGGGATTGTGCGGACTGGGGATATCCGGCATCGCCAACCGCGAAACAGGCGCGTCAAGATCGAGAAACGCCGCCTCCGCCACGACGGCGCCGACTTCGGCGCCGAAGCCCGCGCTCATCAGATCCTCATGGACGATCAGGCAACGCCGCGTGCGCTTCACTGACGCGATCACGGCATCCCGATCCCAGGGCATCAAGGTGCGCAGATCCAGAATCTCGACCGAATAATCAGCCGCCGCTTCTTCGCACCGTTCGATCATCGCACCCCAGCTGACGATCGTCAGGTCATCGCCGAACTTGACGATGCGCGCCTTGCCGAATGGCAAAACGAAATCGTCTCCTGGGTAAGGTCGCCGTGCGGACGGCGCGTCGAGCATTGCACGGTGTTCGAAGAATATTACCGGGTCATTGCCGCGCAGCGCGGAGCGCAAAAGACCCACGGCATCCTCGGCATTCGACGGCGCCGCAACTCTCCAGCCTGGGGAATGAACGAACTGCACTTCATTGGTCTGGCTGTGCCAGGGATCGCCGCATTTGAAAAATCCGATGGGCATGCGCACCACGATGGGGGCGGCATAGCGGTTGTTCGTGCGCCAGCGCATCGTACCGCAGTCGCTGAGCTGTTCGGCGGCCGGTTCGGCATATTTGCGGAACTGGATTTCCGGCACAGGCATCAGTCCGGCTATCGCCATCCCGACGGCGCGGCCGATGATGCCTTCTTCGGACAGGCTCGTATCGAACACGCGTGCTTCGCCGAACTTGTCCTGCAGCCCCAGCGTCACCGCGTGCACGCCCCCCTTCGGTCCGACATCTTCGCCGAATACGAGCACGCGCGGATTGACCGACAGCTCATGCTCCAGCGTGCGCCGGATCGCCGTCACCATATTGATGCGCTGACCGTCCGGGTTGGGCTGGGAAGTCGACGGAGGCGGTGCATATCCATGCGTCCACTGCCCGCCCATCGTCTGCAGGTCGCCGTCAAAGAAAACGTGCCGCGCGGTGCGCGCGAGGCTCGCAATGGGGCGCGTCTCTGCATCCTGCAACGCGCTCTCGACAGCGCGCGCCGCATCATTGGATATGCGATCCCACTCTTCTGCGCTTATCTTCGAAGGGACAAGGTGAGCGCGCAGCTTCGGAACGGGATCGCGCACGTTTTCCGCGGCGACGACCGCCTTTGATTTGTATGTCTGCGTGTCCTGGAAAGAATGCCCTTCGAGCCGCGGCACAGTGAGCCGCAGTAGTGCCGGACTGCGCTCTCCGCGAACATGGCCGACCGCGTCGTCGATCAGCTGCGCGGCTTCCGCAGGAGCCGTACCGTCGCCGCTCAGGATACGAAGTCCGCCAAAATTCGCCAGATTGGCGGCGATGTCGGCGCCGGGTGTCTGCAATATAGACGGCACCGAAATTCCGTAACCATTGTCTTCGATGTAGAACAGCATCGGTAGTGACAGCGTTGTCGCCATCGTCAGCGCCGACCAGAAACCGTTGGTCGCAACCGATGCATCTCCGCCAAGCGCAACGGCGATCGCATCGTGACAGCCTGTCTCCTTCAGGACCTCCGATCGATATTTGAGCGCCTGGGCCCAACCCGCCGTCGGCGTGAATTGCGCGCCAACGCCGCCGCACATGGGTAAACCGGACGGGCCAAGCGCATTGGGGAAATTGAAGACTGCTCCGATATCGCGCCCATCGGAATATCCTCCGGCCCGCATCAGCGATGACCCAAGCGCATCGGCGAGAGGCACGCCCAGCGCCAGCAACACCGGGCGCGAGCGATAATAGCCGCAGACCGCGTCTTCCGTCCCGGTGAGCCGCAGACCCAACAAGATTTGAGCGACGTCGTGTCCGCGTGCGGAGAACTGATAGAACATCCTGCGCGCCGGCACGAGTTTCGTCTCTTCAAGATCGTCCAACGCGCGCGAAACATGTGTGAGGTACGCGACGCGTCTCCAGTCGCGCTGCGCTTCATTGACCTCAAGGTTGGAAGTGGTCCCGAGGTGCGCCCTGGCGGACATCTGCACGGCCTTTGCGGTGTTGCGGCCACTCATTAACCGAATGGACGGTCAATGATCAACCGGCTAGCCTGCCCGCCGTTTGAACAGTCGTGTGAACAGGCATTCCATGGCACGAACTCAATCGGCGGACTACGCCCACAGGCGGGACCAAATCGTGGAGGCGGCGGCCCAGCTCTTTGCGGACAGGGGGTTTCTTGGCGCGTCCATCGCCGATCTGGCCGAAGCCTGCGGTTCGTCGAAATCGCTGCTCTATCATTACTACCTGTCCAAAGAGGACATCCTTTTCGACGTGATGCATTCGCATGTGAAGGACCTGCTGGATTCGGCCGAGGCGATTGCCGCCCGCCCCGGCGGGCCGGCCGAGAAACTGAGAGAGATGACGCGCGCCTTCATGGAGTTCTACCTCGGCGCGCAAGATCGGCAACGGGTACTGCTCAACGAGCTGGATTTTCTGCCCGAAGAGAGGCGGACGATCATCGTGGACATTCAGCGTCGGCTGATCGCCATCGTCGAGGAGCTCCTGGCTGAGATTCAGCCTGAGCTTGGAGTAAGCAACCCTCTGCGAACGCCGGCTGCGATGCTGTACTTCGGCATGATCAACTGGATGCACACCTGGATGGACGCAAAGGGGCGTGCTTCGCCGGCGAGCATCGCAGAACTCGCCTCCGGCATTTTCCTCGACGGCATTCTAAAAGCGGAGATACCCAGATGACGTGGCGCGCCCCGGTCAAAGATATATCGTTCGCGCTTGACGAGATTGTCGGCGTTCAACGCCTTGCCGAAAGCGGCGCATTTCCCGGTTTCGATGCCGATACTGTGGCTGCCGTTCTCGAGGCCGGCGGCGCTCTCGCCGAACACGAGTTCGCGCCGCTCAACCGCGTGGGTGACGAGACCGGCGCGCAATATGAAAACGGCAGGGTTCGCGCGGCTCCCGGTTTCGCGAAGGCCTATCGTGCGTTCGCGGACGGCGGCTGGAACGCGCTGGCCGCCCCCGAAGCGTTCGGCGGCCAAGGACTGCCGCGCACGCTGTCGCTCGCCGTGTTCGAAATGATGCACAGCGCCAACATGGCTCTGGGCCTGTGTCCCATGCTGACGCAGGGCGCGATCGAAGCACTGATGGAGCATGGAACCGACCGGCAGAAGCAGCTCTACCTTCCCAAACTCGTCTCCGGCGAATGGACAGGCACGATGAACCTGACCGAGCCGCAAGCGGGTTCCGACCTCGGGGCGATCAAAACGCGCGCCGAGCCGGACGGCCATGGCGGTTATCGTTTGAACGGCCAGAAGATCTTCATCACCTGGGGCGACCACGACATGACGGACAACATCGTCCATCTCGTGCTGGCCCGGGTTCCAGGAGCGCCCGACGGCAGCAAGGGAATATCGATGTTCCTCGCATCCAGCCATCTGGTGAACGACGACGGTTCGTTAGGAACGGCCAATGGCGTTGCCGCCGGCCGCATCGAACACAAGCTCGGCATTCACGGTTCTCCCACCTGCACGATGATCTACACCGATGCGCTCGCGGAACTCGTCGGCGCACCCAATAATGGCCTCGCCAACATGTTCACGATGATGAACGCAGCGCGGCTGCAGGTCGGCATCCAGGGCGTGGCGATTGCCGAGCGCGCGTATCAGCAGGCGCTCGCCTTCGCGCTGGAGCGCAAGCAGGGCCGCTCCGCGTGGACGGTTGAATATCCGGCTCCGCTGTTCGATCACCCGGACGTTAGGCGCATGCTGATGCTGATGAGGGCGCGCATCGAGGCCGGGCGCGCGATTTGCCTCGCAACAGCGATGGCGGCAGACCTGTCGGTAGCAGCGAAGGATGCCGACCAAAGGGAGTCCGCAAACCTCCGCGAGGAATTCTTCACGCCGATTGCAAAAGCCTGGTGCACAGATACGGGCGTCGAGGTTGGTTCTCTCGCAGTACAGGTGCATGGCGGTATGGGGTACATCGAAGAAACCGGCGTGGCGCAACATTATCGCGATGCGCGCATCGCGCCGATCTACGAAGGCACGAACGGCATCCAGGCGATTGATCTCGTCGGCAGGAAATTGTCGCTCGATAATGGGCGCGCGGTCCAGGAGTTGCTCGATGATGTCTCCGAAACGGTCGCGCATTTGAATGACCGGCGGGATGACGCGTTCTCCGTCATCGCCGCCACTCTGGCACAGGCGCGTCAATCCGGCGAAATTGCTACACACTGGCTGCGTGAGCATCGTGCATCCCCGGAGGCGCTGGCAGGCGCAACGGCCTATCTGGCGCTCATGGGAGATCTCTGCGGCGGCTGGCTGCTCGCAAAGGGTGCGCTTGCCGCAACCGATCGTTTGAAACAGGAACCGGGCAATTCCTGGCTCCCCGGCAGGATTGCCATTGCGGGCTTCTTTTCAGCGCACGTGCTGGCGCGGTCGCCTTTCCTACTTGCGGGGATCACCAGCGGCGCGCGCGACCTGGCGAGCATTTCGCCCGGGGCGCTCGGCGCTGCGTAACGAGACGGCAGAAATTACATGAACTGCACCAACTGGCCATTGTCCGAAAAGTCCGGCGACAACAGCCTGACGATCAAGGGACAGACGTCGTCCGGTGGCCGAAGCTCGGCGGGGTCCTCACCGGGCATCGCTGTGGCGCGCATACGGGTACGCAAAGGGCCGGGATTGAGCAAATTCACTCTCAGCGGCGTGCCTTCGCATTCGGCAGCGTACGTCAGCGCCAGTGACTCCAACGCGGCTTTGCTCATCGCGTATCCGCCCCAATAAGAGGTGTGCTTGCGCGCCGCTCCGGAGGATATGAACACCACGCGACCGGCATCGGAGCGCCTGAGCAGCGGATCGAGCGAACGGATAAGCCGCCAATTCGCTGTCACGTTCACGTCGAGCAAATCTTGAAACACTTTCGGCGCGAGGTTGGATAGCGGCGTCAGTTGTCCCAGTATGCCGGCGTTTCCGAGAAACGCATCGAGCTTGCCCCAGCGTTCGAAAATGGACGCACCGAGTCTGTCGAGAGCAGGAAAATCCTTAAGATCCAGCGGAACGAGCGTGGCCGAACCTCCAGCGGCACGCACGTCGTCGTCGGTCTCTTCCAACCCGCCTACCGTGCGTGCCACAAGGATGACATGTGCGCCTTCCGCCGCGAGCGCCTTGGCTGCAGCACGGCCGACGCCGCGCGATGCGCCGGTGACAAGCGCAACGCGCCCTGACAACACCCCCGTCATGTCGTATGGACCGTCACGCCACTTCGGCCAGAAGCGACAGCTGTGCGTCGCGTCGGCCGCCCGTGATATCTGACAGTTCGATGGGATAGTCGCCGGAGAAACAGGCATCGCAGAACTGCGGCGCTGCGTGATTGCGCCCGCGCTCACCGACGGCGCGGTAAAGTCCATCGATGGACACGAACGCCAGCGAATCCGCCTGGATGTACTGGCGCATCTCCTCCACGTCCATGCGGTGGGCGAGCAACTCTTCCTTGTTGGGCGTGTCGACGCCATAGAAACAGGAATTGGTGGTCGGCGGGCTGGCAATGCGGAAATGCACTTCCGTTGCACCCGCATCGCGCACCATCTCGACGATCTTCTTTGATGTGGTGCCGCGCACGATGGAATCGTCTACCAGCACAACCCGCTTGCCCTTGATCTTGGCGCGGTTTGGATTGTGCTTCAGCCGCACTCCAAGATGGCGGATGCGATCGGACGGCTCAATGAACGTACGACCCACGTAGTGGTTACGAATGATGCCGAGTTCGAAGGGAATGCTGGAGGTGTTGGCAAACCCTAGTGCCGCCGGAACGCCTGAGTCCGGAACAGGAATCACCATGTCGGCGGAGACAGGCGCTTCCCGAGCCAGTTCTTCGCCGATTCGCTTGCGTGCTTCGTAGACATTGATGCCTTCGACCGTGGAGTCGGGCCGTGAAAAGTAGACATATTCGAAAATGCAGAACCGCTTCGGCTTCCGCCCGAAAGGATGGAAGGATTCGATTCCATCTTTCGTCGCGACGACGATCTCGCCCGGCTCCACATCGCGCACGAACTGCGCGCCGAGGATGTCGAGTGCACATGTCTCGGACGCGAGGATTGGAGCGCCGTCGAGATCGCCCAGAACAAGCGGCCGCACGCCGAATGGATCGCGCACCCCGATCAGCTTCTTCGATGTGAGCGCGACCAGCGAATAGGCACCTTCGACCTGCCTCAGCGCATCGATCAGGCGTTCGACGATCGGCGTCGAACGGCTGCGCGCGATGAGGTGGATGATCGTTTCGGTATCGGACGTCGACTGGAAAATGGCGCCGTCGCGAACGAGATCACCGCGAAGAAGGCGCGCATTGGTGAGATTGCCGTTGTGCGCGATCGCGATGCCGCCGCCTGCCAGATCCGCGAACATCGGCTGAATGTTGCGCACCGCCGAACCACCCGTCGTCGAGTAGCGCGTATGACCGACGGCCTGGTTGCCCCGGAGCTTCTTGGTGTGCGGACTGTTGTCGCCGAAATTGTCGCCGACATGACCCGGGTGGCGTTCGGCTATGAACTGCGTTCCGTCGTAGCTGACGATTCCGGCCGCTTCCTGACCACGGTGCTGGAGCGCATGCAGACCCAAGACCGTCATCGCGCCTGCGTCGGTGTGATTGAAGATGCCGAAGACGGCACATTCCTCGTGCAGCTTGTCGTCGAAGGGCGTCTCGGTTCGCGGTTCGGTCATGGTTGGTTGGTTCCGCCGCTTCCGGTTGATTGGATGAGTTTGTCTAGTGCGTGACGATCTTCAGCGCCATAGGCCTTGGTGGCACGGCGCGCTGCAATCGTGGGGCGTGGCTTCGGAACCACGGACGGTTCCGGCATCGCAACTTCACTCGCCGTCTCGAAGTGCGCCGCGGCGCGCGAAGGAACAAGCGACAGCAATACATCTCCGGATGCTTGAATCACAGGAAGGAAATGCGCCTGCTTGACCCAGAGCGGCTGATTTGGAACCGGAACGACAATTGAGAACAGGAGATAACACAGGCCAACCACCGCCAGTCCCCGGATCACGCCGAATGCCGCACCGAGCGAACGATCGACGGCACCGATAGGCGAATTCTTCACGCCTTCGGAGAAGCGGTAGCTGACGAACGACAGAGGGATGAGTACGATCAGGAAGACGGCGATATACGTCAGAACTGGCGCCAGGTAGGACGTTGCGAACCGCGTATGCACGAGCCCCGCCGCAGCCGGTCCGAAGTACAGCGTTGCGAATGCTGCCGCCGCCCATGCAAAGATCGAGAGCGTTTCCCGCACAAAGCCGCGCCAAATCGCCAACGCCGTCGACACGATCAGCGTCAGAACGACCAGAAGGTCGACCATCGAGAAGTTCAGATTGTGCATTGATTCTACTCTACCACGCCACGCCGTTTCGTGCGCGCCCCGGCGAGCGCGGCAACTTCGCCGACATCCTTCACCATCTTCAACTCCAATCCCGAGGCGTCGGGTTTCACGCCCGAAGGCACCACGGCCGAGATAAATCCCAGCTTTGCGGCCTCTTTCAGCCTGAGTTCCGGCTGCGGTGCCGGCCGCACGTCGCCCGAAAGACTGATCTCGCCGAAAAACACGCAATCCCTGGGAACCGGCTGTCCGGTAAACGAGGAAACCAGCGCTGCGGCGGCCGCGAGGTCCGCCGCCGGTTCGCCGATCTCCAGCCCTCCGGCGACGTTGAGATAGACATCGTGGCCGCTCAAACCAAGCCCGGCCCGCGCATCGAGCACGGCAAGGATCATGGCGAGCCGGCCGCTGTCCCACCCCACGACTGCACGTCTTGGCGTGCCATAGCTTGTTTGCGCAACCAGGGCCTGTACTTCCACGAGCAGGGGCCGTGTGCCCTCGAGTCCGGCAAAAATCGCAGCGCCGGGCGACGCGCTCGTTCGGTCGCCCAAGAAAAGTGCAGACGGATTGGCCACCTCTGCGAGGCCTTTGCCGGTCATCTCGAAAACGCCGATCTCGTCGGTGGCACCGAAACGGTTCTTCACGGCGCGCAAGATGCGGAAATGATGGCCCCGTTCGCCTTCGAAGTAGAGCACCGCATCGACGAGGTGCTCGACGGCCTTCGGTCCTGCGATCTGGCCGTCCTTGGTGACGTGGCCGACGAGAATCAACGCTGAGCCGGACGCCTTCGCATAGCGAACGAGATCGTAGGACGCCGTGCGCACCTGCGCGATGGTGCCCGGCGCCGCATCGAGCGATGACGTCCAGATGGTCTGGATGGAATCGATGGCGACAATTCCCGGTGGAGGTCCCGCCTCGAGCGTCGTCAGAATATCTTCGACCGATGTCGCCGCACCCAAACCGACCGCGGCATCCGACAATCCCATGCGCGACGCCCGGAGACGCACCTGCGCCATCGCCTCTTCGCCGGAGATGTAGACCGCCCGTCCGCCGTGTTGCGCATAGGACGCCAGCGCCTGAAGGATCAATGTGGATTTTCCCACGCCGGGATCGCCGCCCACCAGCAACGCCGAACCCGGAACAAGGCCGCCGCCACAGACCCGGTCGAACTCGGGGACGCCGGTGGCGCGGCGCGATGGTGCGTCTTCGGTCGTCTTCAGATCTTCGAGCGCAAACGCCCGGCCCCTAGCGGGTTTGCGCGCACCTGTGCCCGCCGGAGCGCTGGCTGCTTCTTCGATGATGCTGTTCCACGCACCGCAATCATCGCACTTGCCCGACCACTTGGCGTGCAGCGCGCCGCAGTTCTGGCAGACAAAGCTCACGCCTGCGCGAGCCATCAGAGCCCTACCATTTGAGGCGCGCTCAGCCGCGGACTTCCATCTTGATGGGCCCTTCGGCGCGACCGTGGATGAACTGATCGACGTAAGGATTACCGCTGGAATCGATGTCGCTCGTCGGTCCGTTCCAGATGATCTTGCCTCGATAAAGCATGGCGATGCGACTGGAGATTTTGCGGGCGCTGGCCATGTCGTGGGTAATGGAGAGCGTGGTGACACCCAGATCCTTCACCGTCGACACGATGAGGTCGTTGATCACGTCGGCCATGATGGGATCGAGACCGGTCGTCGGCTCGTCAAAGAAGATGATCTCGGGATCGGCAGCGATGGCACGTGCCAGACCGACGCGTTTCAGCATGCCGCCGGACAATTCGGACGGCGCTAGCATCGCGACCTCGGGACCGAGACCGACCTTGGCGAGGCTGGCAATCGCGATCTCGCGGGCTTTTCCCCTGGCCATGCCGCGACCCTGAATGAGTCCGAACGCGACATTTTCCCAGACAAGTAGACTGTCGAAGAGCGCACCACCCTGGAACAGCATGCCGAATTTTCTGAGCATCGCATCGCGCGCGCGGCCATGCAGGCGCGTAACCTCCTGGCCGTCGACGAAAATGCTGCCCTCATCGGGCCTCAGGATTCCCAGCACACATTTGATCATCACCGACTTGCCGGTACCGGAGCCGCCGATCACGACCAGCGAATGACCCCGCTCGAGAACAAGATCCACGCCATCGAGCACGACCTTGGAGCCGAAACGTTTCTTGACGCCGCGGAGCTCGATTTTCGGAGTGTTGCCTGTCTGCGCCATCCGCCGTCACCGCGAGAACAGAACGGAGGTGAGGAAATAGTTCGACGCCAACACGAGGATGGACGACGTCACCACGGCGTTGGTCGTGGCGTTGCCCACACCTTGCGCGCCACCGCGCGAGTGAAATCCGTTGTAACAGCCCATCAGCGCAATGATGAAGCCAAAGACGGCGATCTTGATCACGCCGGATGTAATGTCCTGGTTGGTGACGAAATCGATCGTGTTCTTGATGTAAATCGAACCATTGAAGCCGAGACTCTGCGTGGCGACGACGTAACCGCCGAATACGCCGATTGCGTCGGCGACCAGCACCAGCACCGGCAATGTGATCACGGCTGCGACCAGCCGCGGCACCACGAGGTATTTCATCGGGTTGGTTGAGAGCGTGGTCAGCGCGTCGATCTGTTCGGTGACGCGCATCGTACCGATCTCGGCGGCGATGGCTGCCGCCACCCGGCCCGCGACCATCAGCCCCGCGATCACGGGACCCAGTTCGCGCGTGATGCCAAGGACCACGATGTTCGGCACGAAGGCCTCCGCGCCGAAGCGGTCGCTGCCCATGTAGATCTGCAGCGCGAGCGCGCCGCCGGTGAAGAACGCGGTGAGGCCGACGACCGGCAGCGAATAGTAACCGATGAACAGCATCTGCTGCACTATCAGCGACCAGTAGATCGGCGGCCGCAGGACGCTCGTTACGCCGTCTACCGTGAACACCGTAAGGCGTCCCACCTGGGAGAGAAACGCGAGGACGACGCGGCCGACGACAGCGAAGATGTTCATGGCGCCTCGACGTACCGGCGCGGAATCCGGGCACCGAGAAGGGTGAGAATTTCGTAGCTTGCCGTCTGCGCGGCGGCGGCCAGTTCTTCGAGCGTAATGGTATCGCCCAGAAACTCGACGTCTGCGCCCGGTGCGAGCGAGGGCGCGTCGGTTACATCAAGTGTGATGAGGTCCATCGAAACACGGCCGGCCACGGGCACTTTTGTTCCCGCGATGGCGCCTGCGCCCCTGTTTCCCATCGCGCGCATGAGACCGTCAGCGTATCCCAAAGCCACCGTTGCGAGCGTCGAAGGACGCGCCGTGCGAAACGTCGCTCCGTAGCCAACGCTCTCTCCCTTGTCAACGCGACGCAGTTGGAGGATGCGACCGTTCAGCACCGCGACCACCTTGAAAGGATTGGGATTTTGCGGTTGCGGATTGCCGCCGTAGAGCGCGATACCCGGCCTGACAAGATCGAAGGAATAGTCCCGGCCCAGCATGATTCCGCCCGAGGATGAGAGGCTCGCAGACGCGGGCGGCAATCTGGCAAGGCCCGCACGAAACCGCGCCAGCTGCTCGACGTTCATGGGCGACTGCGGGTTGTCGGCGCTCGCCAGATGGCTCATCACCAGCACGAGGTTGACGCCGCTGAGCCGCCGGGAGACACCGTCGGCGAGTTCCGACAGTTCCTCTGCCGGAAGTCCCAGACGGTTCATGCCGGTATCGAAATGCAGCGCGGCATCGAGCGTCGTATGCCGCTGACGCGCGGCCGTCGACCACGTCTCGATTTGTTCCAGCGAGTTCAGCACCGGCGTCAACCGCCGGGCGAGCAGTTCGGAAACCCATTCCGGCTGCACGCCATCGAGCACGAAAATGCGCGCTTCAGGCGCGAGAGGCCGCAGGCTGATACCCTCGGACAGTCGCGCCACAAAAAACGTGTCGCAACCGGCTTCGAGCAACGCGCGCGCGACCGGCGCCAGACCCAGGCCGTAAGCGTCGGCCTTGACCACGCCGGCCACGGCTGTACCGGACAGCGACCCGCATATCCCGAAATTGTCGCGCACCGCGCCGAGCCGCACGGTGAGAGACGCGACGTCTGTGTCCAGATGTTTCATATGGGGCGGACAATGAAGGTCCGCGTCTCTGGCGTCAAAGGCCGGTTACGGCGTCAGGGCGTCAAAACTAAGGCATCCGCTCTGCGAGATCCTTGAATCGGGTGAACCGGTCGTCGAAGAAGAGCTCGATCTTCGTGGTGGCACCGTGGCGATGCTTCTCGACGAGAACATCGGCCAGATGCTCGACCCGCTCCATCTTCTCGCTCCACTTGGTAAATTCCGGGTCATCCTCGGCGGGCTTCTTCGTCTTGAGATAATAGGCTTCGCGATAGACGAACATCACCACGTCTGCATCCTGCTCGATAGAGCCGGACTCGCGCAGGTCCGACAGTACCGGCCGCTTGTCGTCGCGGGAGTCCACGCTGCGCGACAACTGCGACAGTGCGATCACCGGCACGTCCAGTTCCTTGGCCAGAACCTTGAGGCTTTTGCTGATCTCGGTGATTTCCTGAACGCGGTTTTCTACCCGCCGCGCCGGCGCTACGAGCTGGATGTGATCGATCACGACCGCACCGATGTTCTTTTCGCGCTTGAGACGCCTCGCCCGCGCGGCAATCTGGGCAATAGAGATGCCGCCGGTGTCGTCGATGAAGAGCGGCAGCGTGCTCAAGTCCTGCATTTTGAGCACGAACTGATCCCACTCCTGATCGGAGAATTTGCCGTTTCTGATCTTCCACATCTCGATCTCGGTCTGTTCCGACAGGATACGGGCCGAGAGCTGCTGCGCCGCCATTTCGAGCGAGAAGAACAGCACCGGCGCGCCCTTCGAGATCGCCAATCCGTCGGCCATATCCTGCACGTAGAAGCGCGCGGCGTTGAACGCGATGTTGGTGGCAAGCGAGGTTTTGCCCATTCCCGGACGGCCGGCAAGAATGATCAGGTCCGATGGCTGCAGGCCGCCCAAGAGCGAATCGAGATCGGCAAAACCGGTGGCGACGCCGGAGATGCGCCCGCCGCGTTGTTGCGCCCGCTCCGCGCTTTCGACCGTCCGGCGCAGGCTTTCCGCAAAATCGAGCGGACCTTCGCCGTACTGCGACGACTCCGCGATGCGATAGAGCGCCTTCTCGGCGTCTTCGATCTGTGCCTTCGGGGGCTTTTCGTGCGGCGCTTCATAAGCCGTGTTGACGATGTCTTCGCCGATATGGATCAGCGCGCGGCGGACGGAAAGTTCCTGCAGGATCTTCGCGTAGTCGCGCACATTGGGCAGCGCGGGCGCGGCTTGCGCGAGATTGGCGAGATAGGCAAGTCCGCCGATTTCCTGAAGACCGGGATCGGCCTTCATTGCCGCATGCAGCGTCAGCGGCGTGATGACGAAACCGCCGTGATCGAAGCTCGCCGCCATCGACTCATAGAGGCGCTGATGCAGCGGGTCGTAGAAATGTTCGGGCTTCAGGATCGCGGCCACCCGCTCGATCGCCTGATTGTCCACGAGGATCGCGCCGAGCAGAGCCTGCTCGACATCGATGTCGTAGGGGACGTGGCGATAAGCTTCCTGTTCCATAGTGGTCCGGTTGCGCGAAGGGGAAGCGAATCAAGCCGCGCGACACCGGCACCGCAAGCCATCCGCTTCGTTGCCCACAGTTATATTGGACCGCAGCGGGGTGTCAGGCCGCGCGGCTGGGCCGCGGCATCTGCTCAACACCCGCGAATCGCATCGTCCGCTCCGAGTCGAGCATGTAGTCGCGGGTGATGGGAAGGGAGCCGACGCGGCGGGCAAGCTGGAGCTGGAAGACCACCAGCCCTTCATTGCGGAAACCCATCTCGGCGCCGGCGAGATAAAATTCCCACATGCGGCAAAATCGCTCGTCGTATAATTCCCTGGCCTCGCGCCAATGGATCCTGAACCTGCGGCGCCATTCCCTTACCGTATCTGCGTAGTGCAGCCTGAGCACCTCGATGTCGGTCACCATCAGTCCGGACCGCTCGATGACGGGCAGGACTTCGCTCAGCGCCGGCGTATAGCCGCCGGGGAAGATATATTTCGCGATCCACGGATTGGTGGCGCCTGGCCCGTCGCTCCTGCCGATGGTATGCAGGAGTACCACGCCGTCTTCCGTCAGGAGATCGCGCACTTTGGTGAAAAAGGTGTCGTAGTAGCCGACGCCGACATGCTCGAACATGCCGACGGACACGATGCGGTCGAAGGATCCTTCGACGCTGCGATAATCCTTCAGTTCGAACCTGCAACGTTCGGAAATTCCGGATTTGAGCGCGCGTTGACGAGCCAGTGCCAGCTGTTCTTCGGAGAGCGTCACGCCCAGAACATCGGCGGCGCCGTCGCGCGCGAGATCGAGCGCGAGACCTCCCCAGCCGGAACCGATATCGAGAACCCGCAGATCCGGCCGATCGAGATGCAGCTTGGCCGCAATGTGACGCTTCTTGGCGATCTGCGCATCGTCGAGCGTTTCACCGGGCTCGCTGAAATAGGCGCAGGAATACTGGCGGTCGCGATCGAGAAACAAGTCGTAGAGTTTGCCCGACAGGTCGTAGTGATGCGCGACGTTGCGCCTGGCGCGCGAGCGAACGTTGAGCTGCGAAATTCGCCGCTTGAGAGTGCGATAGCGGCGGAGCAGCGTGAACAGCCCGCCGGGTTTGCCGGCCGAAAGGTTGGCGGTCAGAAGATCGAGCAGATCGGCGATATCGCCCTGCTCCACCGTCAGCCGGCCGTCCATATAGAGTTCGCCGAGCTTCAGATCGGGGTGCAGCGCCAGTTCCCACAGCGCGCGGCGGTCGTGCAGTCTGATGCTCACCGTCGGGCTACCGGCGCCGAACGTCAGGCGGCTGCCATTGGATTTGATCACAACAAGCGATCCTTTGCGGATCACAGTGTCCAGCAAACGCGTAAGCATCCGGCCTCCCCAGCGTGATGACGCCTCTCCAGACTAAGCAAGGAAATCCTGCCGCGTGAAGTTGGTTCCTTGCACAACCGCAAGGCGCGCGCCCCGGCCATCCCCTGGACTGCGGGGGTGAGTTCAGAGCGGAGCCGGTCAGTGACACACCAATTCGGTAAGGCTGCCCAACTTTTGCAGGGACGAGGAGAAGGCGCGCAGTTCCCCCAAAGCTACGATTCTTGTTTCCGGCGCACGCGGCCCGCGCTCGTTCCGGCCGGAGACAACAATTGTGCAAAGCGTTGCCCGTTACGTCAGAGTCGCGTCGAGCGTGATCTCGGCGTTCAACACTTTCGACACCGGGCAGTTCTTTTCTGCAAGCGTCGCGAGCTCCAGGAACTTCGCCTTGTCGAGTCCGGGCACGTCGCCCACCAATGTCAGCGCCGAGCGCGAGATTTTGAACCCCTGCCCGTCCTGCACGAGCGTCACCGCGGCTTCGGTGGACAATTCCTTCGGCGTGAGTCCCGCCTGCTGAATCTGAAATGCCAGCGCCATGGTGAAGCAGCCGGCATGGGCTGCAGCGATGAGTTCTTCGGGATTGGTGCCGCGCTCGTTTTCGAAGCGGGTCTTGAAGGAATAGGGCGAGTTCGACAGCACACCGGAATCGGTCGTGAGGTTACCGGTGCCGTCGCGGCCGGTTCCGCGCCATTGGGCGCGCGCTTTGCGGATCATGGGAAGCTCCTTTCGCTGGTGTGCTCGAAGATGGGCATGGAACCCCGATACGCCAACCCTGTGACGGGATTGCAGCAGCACCGCACCTGTCGGCGGCGGCTTGCCTGAGTTCCGCGAATCCTGTGAACTGCTCCGCGCTTTGCCGGGGGGCTTTCACCGATGCGACTCCTGCTGCCGTCTGCGTGCTTGTCGTTGCTGTTTGTCGCGGGAGCTGCAGCATCTGCCGCCGCCGCCGATGCGGATCTCAAAATCGCCGTGACGAACGGAACCGACACCGCCGGCACTCCGTCGGTCCAGGTGCGCCCTGCCGGCCAGCACGGCGGCGACGTGATCGCGTCGGGCGGCTCGAACGAAGACATCAAGGTGCCGGCCGGAACCTACGACATCGAGGTCAGCTACAACGACGGCGCAGCCAACAAGACCATCTGGTTCGATCATATGGCGTTGAACGGACGGGTCGTGAAATCCGTCGACATGGGAATGCCCGTCGCCGCGCTGCGCGTCCTGATCCTCAATGCCGGCAAGGACACCGGTGGGGACGGACACGTCGATGTGCGGCCGCGAGGACAACACAGCGCCGATGTCGTCGCCTCGGGGCGCTCCGGGGATACGATGCGCCTGGAGGCCGGAACCTACGACGTCGAACTGAGCTACAACGACGGCGCGGCGAACAAGATCGTCTGGCTTGACGGGCTCGCTCTGTCCGGAAAGGTCGACAAGACCGTCGACTTGGGGCTTGCCGTCGCATCGCTGCGAATTCTGATCACCAACGCGGGCAAGGATACCGGCGGCAACGGCCTGTTCGAAGTGCGCCCCCTGGGGCAGCACGGCGCGGACGTCATCGCCTCCGGGCGCTCGGGCGACACGGCGCGTCTGGCGGCGGGCACCTACTCCGTCGACGTGCGCTACAACGAAGGCGCGGTCAACAAGGAGATCTGGCTCGACGGGCTGACGCTGTCGGGAAAGGTCGACAAGACCGTCGAAGTCGGCGCGCCGGGCGCGGACGTGACATGGCATATCCTCAATCACGGGCAGGATCTGCACGACGAAGCGAGCTATGAAATCCGTTCCGACGGAAATCATGCATCCGACGTGATCGTATCGGCTTCGTCCGGACAGAGCGTGCGGGTGTCGCCCGGCACCTACGACGTCGACCTCACATACCGGACGGACAGAAACGGCGTGTTCAGCAAGACGGTCTGGCTCGATCATCAGACGCTCTCCGGCAAGGTGGACCGCACGACCGATCTGATGCTGAACCTCGCGCGTCCTACAGTGAGCGCGACGCTGAATGGCGCCGACGTCGGCGACAAGGCGCGCATCGGCATCGTCCCAGCAGGCCGGCAGGATGAAATCGGCGATATCCGAAGCAGCCAGGCGGCGCTTATCGAAGCCGGCCGGTACGACTTCAACGCCACCATGCCAGGCGCGGAAGGTGTGCTGCACGGCGTGACGGTCGCCGGACAGCCGCACCTCGTCGTGGCCATGAAGCTGCTTCAGACGGCCGAACTCAAACCGGGCGGGCCGCCGCCGAAGAGCTGTACCATCGAAGTTTATGGCGTGAATTTCGACTTCAACAAATCCGTGCTGCGCCCGGAATCGGCGCCGGTGCTGGAGGCGGTGGACAAACTGTTCACCGCAACACCGTCGTTCCGCGCGGAAGTGGGCGGACACACCGACAACATCGGCAAGCCAGATTACAATCTGAAACTCTCCGAGGCGCGGGCGGGCGCGGTGAAAGCGTGGCTTGTGGCGCATGGCGTGGCGGCGGATCGCGTGACGTCGCGCGGCTACGGCGACACGCGTCCGCTGGTGCCCAACGACACCGACGCCGACCGATTCAAGAACCGGCGCGTGGAATTGCGGCGGCAGAATTGTCAGTGAGCGATGCCGGGATAACAGCGCGAAGTGCGGGATGTTTTCTCTCGCTCAACCGAGAATCGTCTCCACCCGATTCCCCGCCGACACGATCAGGATTTTCCTGAAGCCGGGCGAGAGTTGCGACCACACGTGGCGATAGACGTCGAGATATGACGCGCCGGCATCGTCGGCGATGACCAGCCAGCGCTCGCCGGTGAATGACTTTGGCGGGCGCTTGTCCGCCGCTGCGCCGATAACCTCGAGCAGGGATTGCGTCGTATCGAGAAGTGCGGCCGCGTTCGTGTCGGGATTGTGGACGAAGCCGATCACCGTCGGTGCGTCCTTCAAAAGTCGTTTCACGATGCGGATACGGACCTCGTTGCCGCAGATCGTGTCTTCGATCTCCACCTTCGCGGCGCGGCGCGAGAGAGCGTCACGGATCTGAATTTCGAGCGCCTCCGCCGTCTTCGCCCGCAGCTTGATCGGCGCGGTGACGGCAAACATCACCGCCGTGCCGTCCGGCACCCACTTGGCGAGCGCAGCCTGCACGCCGCCGATCAGCCGCAGCACCGACTTGTCGAACCGCAGGCGGGGCTTGCCGGCGCTTTTGTGTTTGAGCACCGCGACATCGGCGGCGATTCGTTTGCCGCGGACCGTCAGATACGCATCGGGCGAAACGCCGGCTGCTGATTCCCATGTTGCTGAGAAATGTGTCGCGACAGCCTCAATGGCCGCCTGTTGCTGTTTCGACAGTTTGCTCACGCGCTACGTCTCCAGCGCCAAATGCCTGAGTGGGACCGGTATCACAAAATTCGTGGCGCGGCAGTTCCCGCTCTGACGCGCAATTTCAAAAAAACCTGTCATCCCCGGCGAGCGTCGACGCGCAGGTATCCGGGAAATGACGTAGGTCACGCGACGCAGCGACGTCATGGTCTTTCCTCCCCCGTTTGCGACAGCAAATGGGGGAGGTGGATCGCGCGGACTTCAGTCCGCGCGAGACGGAGGGGGCAATCCCGAATATCGCGCACGCGGCTTCCCCCACCACCACTTCGTGGTTCCCCACCCCCATGCGTTCCGCACGGGGGAGGAAACTAAGCGCGGTGCATGATGGCAGGCTAATCGACGTCCTGTCCGAACACGATGGCGAGTCCGTTCGGTGCCGAGACGGAGAACTCGCGCAGGCCGTAGGGCGTGTTGTGCGGCGCTTCTGTAACCGCGGCGCCGCGCGCGGCGACCTCGGCGTGATAGGCATCCACATCGCGGATCCACTGGAACAGATGAACGCCGGCGGGCTCCGCCGTGTCTTTGACGAAATGAACCGCCGAATTGTCGCGCCAGACCACCGCATAGGTCTCGTCGCCGAAATCGAACGTGAACCCGAGCACGTCGCGAAACCAGGTGGCGATCGCAACGACGTCGCGCACATGCAGCACGGGGCACCCCTGAATGAACTGCGCGGGGTTCGATGTCGGGTGGGCCGGCATGGCGGGTCTTTCACGTGGCAGCGCTACGCTGGCAGAAGCGTCCGGCTCCATCAACCTCTGGACCCTTGAGAGGCTTCCTCGCCCGCCGTATGATGCCCCTATGGACACGCTGAAGTCCTTCGTCGAAGGGCAGGCCGCCAGACGCGGCGGCTCGGAGAGCGATTATATTCGCGAGCTGATCCATGCGGACCAGGATCGCCAACGCCTGCGCGGATTGCTGCTCGACGGCGCAGCGTCGCCATCCGGCGCGTCCCTTGATGAGACTTATTTCAGCGACTTGCACGCCATGGTCGATGCGAAAGCCCGGTGAACGGGAAACCGGTCCGTCCGCGCGAGTTGGCTCGCCGGGACGTTGAGGACATTCTCGACTAATACATTCGTGAGGCTGGGCCGGGAATCGCGCGCGGTTTCATAGATGCAGTGCGTGCGGCATATCAGAGCACCGCCGATTTTCCGTCTGCAGGCTCGCCGCGCTACGGACTCGAACTGGAACTTCCCGAACTTCCCACGCATATGCTGAAGCGCTATCCGTACATCGTGTTCTATGTTGAACGGGACGATCACATCGATCTATGGCGTGTGCTTCACGCACAACGCGACATACCTCAATGGCTGCGCCCGCCGCAGGTTTGATGCGATGCGTCCCGTCACTTGCCCGTGGGCGAATTGCCGCCGTGGAAGCGGCCGAACGAGCGCGCGGCGATCACACCCATCAGGAGAGCGCCCGCGCCTGCGGCGATGACGTTGTCGGTGGCGCGGAGATCGAACTCTCCCACGCGCACGATGAGAAAGTATGCGACGACGAAGTTTGCGAATCCCCAGACCACGTTCACGGTCGAGGACGAGAGGCCCTGGCCCGGCGGCTTCGCGAACGGACTCTGAAACGGCCGCCCCATCACGCCGCTCGCGAAATGCGGCACGGCATTCGCAAGAAAAGCACCTCCGAAAAAATACGACACGTCGGGAAGCCAGTTCATGGTCGGGCACTCTCCTTCATCAGGATACGGGGTCTGACGAGACGAAACATCACTGTCCCCTCGCCGGTGTCGCGTTTGCAAGCACGCCGTCCAGCCAGTCGAAGGCGCGCTGGTTGAACAGCATCCTGGCGCCGGCCTCGCAATGCGCACCGGCGCCTTCCTTCGCAGTGAAGACCAGGCGCGTCTTCTCGCAGGTCAGCGACTCATAGAGACGGTCGGCGGTGACGCCGATGTCGTCGTCCTCGGCCGAACAGACAAGCGTCGGACAACGGATGCGTTCGGCCCTGCCCTCGAGCGTGTAGCCCTCGGTGAGACGCAAATATGCCAGCGGGCTTTTCACGCCGTGAACCCACAGACCGCGCCGAAGGCCCCAGCCGGCAGTGACATGGCGCAGTCGCCGGCCGAGCATGAGGCTGAGAAGGCCAAGCACGAGAGGATTGCCGCGCGGCAGTTCGCGCGCAATGCGCGGCGGCATCCGGCTTTTCATCTCGTCGAACAAAGAGAGTTCTCCGGGATCGGCGATGCAGGCGGCCAGACGATGCTCGCCGCTGGCCGCGCGCGGCGCGAGGTAGCCGCCGAAGCTGATGCCCATGAGCGCGATCTTCGAAGGCTCGACTTCGCCGCGCGTCAACACGAAATCCACCACCGGTGCGATCACCGCCTCCCAGTCGGGGCGGAAGACCAGGCCATCCTCGATAATCGCCGCGCCCTGGCCCGGCCCGTCGAAGACGATGCAGCTATAACCGCGCGCGAGGGCGGCGGCACCGCTGAAGAAGTAAGCCTCTTCGGCCGTGCTGTCATAGCCGCCGTTGATGATGAGCGTGGGACGCGGGCGGCCATCGTCCGCAACGCAAAACAGATAGCCGTGCAGCGCGCCGCCACCATAGGGAATGCGGATCCGTTCCCCCGCCGGCGTCATCAACGACAGGGCGGCTTCGAAGGCCGCACGCTGACGTCGATACGTACTGACCACGCGGGGATCGACCGGCGCGCCGATCAGGAAGGTGTATGCGGCGCGATAGTAATTGGATGCCCTCAGGTAAGCAGAGCGGGCGCTGACGTTGCGTCCGCGCGCCAGACTCGTGTCCGCTTCGGCCAGCACGCGATCGGCCACATCCAGCCAGGCGCGAAACCAGCGCTCCGCATCGGGCGCCTGGCCGATCGCGCGCGCCGCCGCGAAACATTCCCCGATGTCCGCGCCGCCGCTGCTGCTGTGCCCGGCCGCACGCAGCCATTGGGCGTCGAACAGTTCGTCGGTGAAAACCATGACCATGCCGCCCCTTCTGGGCCGGTAGTGTGCGGGGTAATGCTTACGGCGTGCGCGCGGGAAATTCGAGGGATGGGAGATAGGATTGCGGTCGGCGGTTTCGCCAGGGCCGCCCCATCATCCCGCCGACGAAATGCGGCACGGCGTTGGCGAGAAAAGCGCCGCCGAAAAAATACGACACGTCGCGGGGCCGGTTCATGGGCGGGGGCTCGCTGTCATGAGGGCTGTGATCTCCTGCGTCGTGGTGGTCTCGCCAATCCGGACCGACACAACGCCAGGAAATGCCTTTTCTGTCACGAAGTTGCTGCACGACGCCGGAGGCATCACTGTTGTATGCAGCCCTACGTTCTCGCTTATATCAGTATTCCTGGCGCAACACGCCTAACAATTCCGTCAACCATCTTCGACACGTCATTGGCAGGGACGTTGTGATACAGGCGAACGAACTCTGCCAGCACCCAGTCAAGCACGCCAACCACCAATGTCGCGTCTTGGAGGTTCGGGTCAATTCCGTCGCCCAAGTGCGCGGTAACTCTTTTGTTGCGTATGTCGTATTTGCGGGGAATGCATGAGCTGTGGCGCGGAACGCTCACGGCGTGTTTTTCGTGTGAGCGCCGGTTTGCGGGACAGCAGGGAAAAATTCCCTCAGCGCCGCGATGCGTCAACCCTTTGTTCCGCATACAAATCAATTGGCGTGCAGCGTACGGTCGGGTAAACTGCGCGCGGTCGCTCTTTGACATTGTGAATTTCAGGAGAGTTGTCCGCGCATGTTCGCGGTGAAGCAATCTGACTTGCGTGGGTGTCGGCCTGGATCGATGGCGTGCATGCTTCGATCCGCCTTCGCCAAAGGCTTCGGCGGACACGAGGAGGTACGAGACCCGGCGTAGCTTCAGCGAAGCCGGGCAGGCTCAGCATGAGGAATTTTTTCAATTCCATCGGCAGGTATGCAACCCCAACCCTCCTCATCGCTGAGCCTGTCGAAGGACGCTGGATGATTGTGCAAACCGAATTCTTGCTCGCTCCAACCATCGTTGGTGGGTGGATGGCGCGGGACACACAAACCTTTCCCTGGTGCAGGATAAAACGCAGGGAAAGAAAAAATCTGCGATGTGGAGCGGCGCCGTGACGCTGGTCACTCGCTCGCTGTTATCGGCGATAACAGCGGCGTTTTTCCGCTGTTATTGAGAGGGCGAGAATCGCTTAAGCGGTTGAAAGAGTTCGAGAAACGGCAAAAACGATCACCGGCTCGGATTTTTCCGCTGTATTTTGCCCCTGTTATTCCCGCTGATAATTTTGGGGACCGAATAAGCGTTACGTATCAGGCACTTCTTTACCGCTGCGTTCGTCCCGGGCCCCTGGGTCCCCTTCCCCTCGCGTTGCGATCGCAACGCTCGGCCGGGGATGACAGCGAGAGCTTGAGATGCGCGCGTATCGCGCCTCACTCCCACTCGATGGTTCCTGGAGGTTTCGACGTCACGTCGTACACCACGCGGTTGATACCTTTGACTTCGTTGATGATGCGCGTGGCGGTGCGAGCGAGGAAGGCGTGATCGAAGGGATAGGAATCCGCGGTCATGCCGTCGGTGGAGGTGACGGCGCGGAGCGCGCAGACGAATTCGTACGTGCGGTCGTCGCCCATCACGCCCACCGTCTTGACCGGGAGCAGCACCGCGAAGGCCTGCCAGATGTCGTCGTAGAGCCCGGTTTTGCGGATTTCGTCGAGATAGATGGTGTCGGCCTCGCGTAATATCGTGAGCTTCTCTTTGGTGATCTCGCCCGGCAGGCGGATGGCAAGCCCCGGTCCCGGAAACGGATGCCGGCCCACGAAGGCGGACGGCAATCCCAGTTCGCGGCCCAGCGCGCGGACTTCATCCTTGAAGAGTTCGCGCAACGGCTCCACGAGCTTCATGTGCATGCGCTCCGGCAACCCGCCGACATTGTGATGCGACTTGATCGTCACCGACGGGCCGCCGGCAAACGAGACGCTTTCGATCACGTCCGGATAAAGCGTGCCTTGCGCGAGGAATTCCGCACCGCCGACTTTGGCGGCTTCCTTCTCGAACACATCGATGAACGCCGCACCGATGATCTTGCGCTTCTTCTCCGGATCGCTGACCCCTTCCAGCCGCGAAAGAAACAGCTCCGCCGCGTCCGCATGCACCAGCGGAATGTTGTAAGCCCCTCGGAACAGCGAAACCACTTCCTCCGATTCGCCCGCGCGCATGAGGCCTGTATCGACGAAGATGCAGGTGAGCTGATCGCCGACCGCTTCGTGGATGAGGACGGCCGCGACGGAGGAATCCACGCCACCCGACAGCCCGCAGATGACGCGGCCCTTGCCCACCTGATGGCGGATGCGCGCGACGGCCTCGGCGCGGAACGCCTTCATGCTCCATTCGGGCGCGATGCCGGCGATGTCGATCACGAAGTTCCTGAGCAGCGCCGCACCTTTCGGCGTGTGCACCACTTCCGGGTGAAACATCACGCCGTAGAATTTGCGGGCCTCGTCGGCGACGATGGCGAACGGCGCCGAGTCGGACTTCGCGACCACATGGAAGCTTGGCGGGATGGCGGCCACCTTGTCGCCATGGCTCATCCACACATCGTCGCAGGCCCCAAGCGCCCACACACCGTCGAACAACGGGCTCCGGCCGACGATCTCGATACTGGCGCGGCCGAATTCGCGCTTGGTGGAAGGCTCCACAGTGCCGCCCAACTGCGCCATCATCGTCTGGTGGCCGTAACAGATGCCGAGCACGGGCACGCCGAGCCGGAACACCCGGTCGGGCGCGCGCGGCGTATCGGACTGCGTGACGCTGGCGGGGCCGCCGGAGAGGATGACCGCTTTGGGCGCTGCCCGGGCGAGCGCTTCCTCCGCCTTGTTGTAGGGGACGATTTCGCAATAGACGCCGGCTTCGCGCACGCGCCGGGCGATGAGCTGCGTCACCTGCGAGCCGAAATCGATGACAAGAACGGGAGCGGACATGGGGGTGATGTGTCAGATTCTGCGCGCCAACGGAAGCGGACATTTGGCTCCTCCCCCGCAGAGCGACAGCGGCGCGGGGCAGGAGCCGCTATCTTGAATGCACCATCACCGCAGTGAAGAAGCCGTCCGTGCCGGTGCGCAGCGGCGTGGCGTTGAAGGTGTCGCCCATCCCGGTAGGAGGTTCCGCGCCGGTTTCGGCTCGCCAGATGCCTGATGCGGGCAGCACGCGATACTCCGGATGGCGTGCCAGGAAAGCGTCGATCTGGTCTTCGTTCTCGCATTTGAGAATCGAGCACGTCGCGTAAACGATGCGGCCACCGGGCCTGGTGTGCCGCGCGGCATCATCGAGCAGCCAGCTTTGTGTCTTCTGGACGGCCGCCACCGATTCGGGCGTGATCCGCCAGCGCAGCTCCGGTTGCCGGCGCCATGTGCCCGTGCCGCTGCAGGGCGCGTCGACGAACACGGCGTCGAATTTCCCGTTGCCCCACGCCGGCCCGCCGCGCGTTCGCGCAATCGCGATGCACGACGCGCCGGCGCGGGCGGCGCGTTCGGGAAGCGGCTTCAGCCGTTCGGCAATGTCGTCGAAGGCGAGGATCTCGCCCCGATTGTCCATGCGCGCCGCCAGCGCCAACGATTTGCCGCCGGCTCCAGCCGCAACATCGAGAATGCGCTCGCCGGGTTTCGCGGCGCAGAGAATACTCGCGATTTGCGCCGCTTCATCCTGGAATTCGAAGCGGCCGTCTTCGAACGCGGGCGACCGCGACAGCGCGGAGAGCTTGCCGTCGCGGCCGATGCGGATGCCGACGGGCGAGAAGAGCGTGCGCTCTGCGGAGTATCCCGCGTCCGTCAGTTCGCGCATCAAATCTTCGCGCGTTGCCCTCAATGTGTTGACGCGCAGATCGACCCTGGCGCGTTCGCACAGTGCGCGCATTTCGATGAGAAGATTATCTCCCAAACTGCGTTTCAATTCCGGGTCGAGCCATTCAGGAAATTCGCCTCGGACATGAAGCGGCGGCGCTTCGTTTGGCGGTGACGCGATGACGGTGCGTTCATCGTCGCTGAGTGGCGCGGGGCCGTAGCCGCCGAAGAATAATGTTTCGAGTGCGGCCGCCCCTTCCACCGCCTGCGGCGGTCCCCCTCTCCCGTAAACGGCGGAGGAGCCTTCGGCGAGCACGCTCGCGATGACGAGTGAGCGGGGGCTTGTGTCGTGCATGCGCCAGGCGAACGATTCCCGATGCCGGAAGACGGCGAACACGCGTTCGCCGATCGCGGCGCGATCCTTCGATCCGGCGTAGCGGCGATGCCTGAACCATTCGCGCATGAAACGATCCGCCGGCGCATTGCTGCGCTCGAGTTCGGTCAGGATATCGATGGCGGCCTGAAGGCGTGCGGAGGGAGTCATCCCGCTTCATAACCCTCCGGCGGCGCCGGGACCACTTGCAGATCGTGGGAATCGACCGTACCCGTCCAGTGTTCGATACACACGGCATTCGGCCACTCGATCCGGGGCAGATCGGTTTTCCAGCAAGGGGCACGACATGACTCTCGAAGACATCTTCTACGTCAGCCAGTCCATCGCGTCGGTCGCCGTGGTGGGTTCGCTGATCTATGTGGGCCTGCAGGTGCGCCAGGCCGAACGCAGCCAGCGCGGCCTCATGCAACAGGCGCGCGCCGATCGGACCTCCACGAACTCGATAACGGTGGCCGATCCGGTCCTTTCGCGAATCTGGCTGAAAGGCATGGCCGGCGACGCGGATCTGACCGCTGTGGAATTCACACAATGGATGCTGATATGCCGTTCAGCATTTCTGAGCGGAGAAGACTCCATCCTGCAGTACAAGGCGGGGCTGCTTTCGAAGGAAACCTACGACACCTATGTCGCGGGCGTTCGCCACTTCATGGCGACGCCCGGATTTCGCGCCGGGTGGAAGCTGTCGAGGATGCAATTTGGTCCGGAGTTTCGCGACTTTACCGATTCGATACTCAACGAAATCGCGCCCGCCACATCGGTCGATGCTCTGTCCGAATGGAACGCGCTCGTTCTGGCTGAGAAGGCGGCGGTGTCAGCCTAGCACCCGATCCTTACCCGCCGCGATCTCCCGAATTCTCTCTGTGTCCACGGTGTCTCCGTGGTGGCTTTCCTTATTACGCCGCTCCCGGATAATTCGGCGATTCGCGCGTGACGACGACGTCGTGCACATGGCTTTCGCGCACGCCCGCGCCGGTGATGCGCACGAACTTCGCCTTCTCGTGCATCTCTTCGATGGTGCGGCAGCCGGTGTAGCCCATCGCCGCGCGCAATCCGCCGACGATCTGATGCACCACCTGATTCACCGGCCCCTTGTAGGGCACCTGGCCTTCCACGCCTTCGGGCACGAGCTTGAGCGTATCTTTCACTTCCGCCTGGAAGTAGCGATCGGCCGAACCCCGCGCCATCGCGCCGACCGAGCCCATGCCGCGATAGCCCTTGTAGCTGCGGCCTTGGTAGAGAAAAACTTCGCCGGGGCTTTCTTCGGTGCCGGCGAGCAGCGAGCCCACCATCGCGACATGTGCGCCCGCAGCAATTGCCTTGGCAAGATCGCCGGAATAACGGATGCCGCCATCGGCAATGACCGGCACGCCCGCATCGCGTGCGGCGGAGACCGCATCCATCACAGCGGTGAGCTGCGGCACGCCGACGCCCGCCACGATGCGCGTGGTGCAGATGGAGCCCGGGCCGATGCCGACCTTGATGGAATCCGCGCCCGCATCGATCAGCGCTTTCGCGCCATCCGCGGTTGCAACATTGCCCGCCGCCACTTGCGTGTAATTCGACTCGCGCTTGATGCGGCGCACGGTTTCCAGGACACCGAACGAATGGCCATGCGCGGTATCGACGACAATGATATCGCATTCGGCTTCGATCAGCGCCATGGCGCGCGCGAGGCCGTCTTCGCCCACGCTCGTGGCCGCCGCGACGCGTAGGCGCCCGCGTTCGTCCTTGCAGGCGTTGGGATGCTGCTGCGCCTTTTCGATGTCCTTCACCGTAATGAGGCCGACGCAGCGATAAGCATCGTCCACCACGATGATCTTCTCGATGCGATGCATGTGAAGCAGCCGCTTGGCTTCTTCCGCATTCACGCCTTCGCGCACCGTGACGAGATTTTTTTTCGTCATCAGGTCGGAGATGGGCTGGCGCTTGTCGGTGGCGAAGCGCACGTCGCGGTTGGTGAGAATGCCCACGAGCTTGCCGGCGCCGTTCGCGGCCGCGCTCTCGACGACGGGAATGCCGGAGATGCGATAGCGCTCCATGATGGAGAGCGCGTCGGCGAGCGTTGCGTCGGGCCCGATGGTGACGGGGTTCACCACCATGCCGCTCTCGAACTTCTTCACCCGTCGGACCTGTTCGGCCTGCTGCTCGATGGAGAGGTTGCGGTGGATGACCCCCAGGCCGCCCGCCTGCGCCATCGCGATGGCGAGGCCTGCTTCGGTCACCGTGTCCATGGCGGCGGAGATCAGCGGAATGCCGAGTTCGACGGTTTTGGTGATCCTGGTCCGCGTATCGACCTGACCGGGCAGGACTTCGGAGGCTGCCGGTACCAGCAGCACATCGTCGAATGTGAGCGCTTCGCGGATGTTCAGGGCTTGCTCCCGGGTATGCCTTGGAGCACCGAGGCATTAGCGGAGGCCTTCAGATTCCGCAAGGGTTCAGGCTCGCCAGGGCATCAGACCATGTGAACCTCTTGATTCAGACTACTCTATGTTATAGAGTAATCTCGCAATTGATGGAGGTTCTCATGCCCTTGTCCAGTAACGAAGCCGCCCAAACCCTGCGGGATATCAGCCGTACTGAGCAGAGGAGCGCCAACGCCCATGGTTACAGAGCCGGTTCGCCCCATTTGATCGTCTGGGGAGTCATCTGGGCGATCGGCTACAGCGTCAACTACTTCCGCCCCGGCTGGAGCATCGCCTGGATCCCGCTCGTCATCCTGGGAACCATCGCAAGCTTCATCATCGGCGCGCGGACGAGGCCCGAATCGTCCACGATGCGCGACTGGCGCTATGCGGCGACGCTGGTTGCCGCAATTCTCTTCATCAGCGCATTGCTCACCGTTCTGCCGCCGAAGAGCGACCTGCAGATCGCGGCATTCTTCCCGATCCTTGTTGCGCTCTTTTACACGCTGATCGGAATCTGGACGAAGGGCGTGCGCATGATCCTGCTGGGTCTCGCCATCGGCGCACTGGCGATGATCGTGTTCTTCAAAGCGCCCGAAACATTCGCGCTGTGGATGGCGGGCGTCGGCGGCGGCGGATTGATCCTGGGCGGCGTATGGCTCAGGAGCGTGTGATGGATCAGCCCAACGCGATCATCCACCAGCCGGTACGGCTCAAGATCATGGCGGCCCTGAAGCCGTTGCCCCAGGGCGAACCGCTCGAATTCGTGCGCCTGAAAGCCATTGTGGGCGCGACGGAAGGAAACCTCGGTGCGCACATCACGACACTGGAAGAAGCCGGCTACGTCGCGGTGCAGAAGGATTTTCACGCCAACCGACCGCGCACGCGGGTTTCGATGACGACACTCGGCCGCCGCGCCTTCGAGGATTACGTGGCGGATTTACGCAGCATCATCGGCGCGGCGGGCACGTGACCCGCAGTGTCATAGCCCATTTTTGGTGAAGCGAACCGCTCAGTATCCCATGTCCACTTCGTCGCCTGCAGGCGGCGCGAAGCCCTTGGGATCGAGCGACCAGCCATGACCGTTCATGCAGCGGCGATACATGTCGCCGTCGGGTTCGAGGCGGGGCGGCAGACCGCCGAAGTCGGCCGCGACGTCGCCGAAGAATTCGGCAATCCCGTTGGCGCCGCCCGGAGAGCGCTCATCGGCTTTGTAGTAGCTCGCAAGGGCAGCCTTGGCCGTGTGAACGCACTGCTCTCTGGTATCGACAAACGCGGCCTGCGTGCCGCCGGATTTCGACCACCGCGCCACGGGAACGGGATCGCTCGCACAGGCTGTGAGCGTGATCGCTGCGAGTGCTGTCAGCAAAAGCCGTTTCAAAGACATCCCCATTGGCGCGTCAGCTTTGATCATCGCGCAGCGGATGGTCGACGACAATGGCCCTGCCCGCGCTTGCCGCTGTCACCGCATGCTGCGTATGGGGCGGCACGATGGCGACAAAGCCGGGGCCGGCGCGCATTGTTTCGTCGCCGATCGTGACGTCGAGTTCGCCCTCGATCACCTGCCAGACTTCTTCCTGCGGATGGGAGTGGGCGTGGATCGACGCGCCCGCATCGAATTCGTAATGCGCAAACGTCATGCTGGGTGAATGAAAATATCGCCCGCGCCAGCCCGGCTTGCGCTCGACGACGTTGAGCTTGCGTGTGTCGATGAATGTCACAGGTTACGTACCATTCCTGAACATCCATTATAGCGCGCTCAGGCAGCGAAACCCAGCAGCGTATTGAGCAAATCCGGATCGGCAGTGTGACGCCGCTACGGGTTCGCTCCCAGACGCTTCAACCCTTTTAGCGCATCTTTTGCCGCCTGCGATCCAGGCAAAGCGAGTTCGAGCGTTGCGCGATAGTCGGCAATCGCCTTGCCGCGCCGTCCGAGCTTTTCGAAGATCTCCGCCCGCGTCTCGACGGTGTCCGGAGTGTCGGGAACAAGCGCCATCGCCTTTTCGACATCGGGCAGGGCTTTCGCGTCGTCGCCCATCAGGTGATAGGTCCAGGCGCGCCCGTTATAGGCATCCGCATCGTCGGGATCGAGCGCAATTGCTTTGTTCAAGTCGGCGATGGCTTTGCCGTAAAGGCCCTTGTCCGCATACGCGGCACCGCGATTGGAATAGGCGATCGCGAGCTGTAAGCGCGCTTCCGTGCCCGACCGGATGACGGCGGTGCAGCCCTTGATCTGGATATCGCGGTTTTGGCTCATGCACATGGTCTGGTCGATGGTCTGCGCCGCGGCGGAAGCCGGCACGAGAATCAGCACGACCGCCGCCGCGATCATTCGCAAAGCTGCTCCTTCACTCGCCGACGCCACGAACTACCTTCCCGCGGCATTGCGAACCTGGAAGGGTGCGGTCAGTCGCGCACCGTCCGCGAAGTTCAGCGTCACCGGCACCACGGCGCCGGGATGCAGCATTGCAGTCGGCCCCATGCACATGAGGTGATATCCGCCCGGCGCGAATTCGAACGTGCGTTCCTGCGGCACCGTGATGCTCGGAACATCGCTCATGGAGGACATGCCCGACATGTCCTGCGTTCTGTGGAGCATCAGCATTCCGCAGGCCGGCGAGCCGGCGCCGATCAACGTCAGCGGCCTGCCCGTTCCGTTGTGCAGCGTGAAGTAGCCTCCCGCGGGAAGGTCGTCCGGCAGCGCGCGTATCCATGCGCCCGTGATCCAGACGGGATCGGCGAGACAGGGCGGAGCGACGGCCGCACTCGCAACAAGCGCGGCCCCGACGAGCGCGGCGCGCGCAAAGGTCCGTTTCATGGTCATCTCCCGCTCAGAAGTCGTACGAGACCTGAAGCTTGTAGAGCGTCCCCGCAACGAGCTGGCCAGCGGTTCCTTCCTCCGCCAGACTCGATGCCGAATTCGTGTCCTGATAGATCGGCTTTGCGACGTCGGCGTAGAATCGGAGGTTGTTCAACCGGACCTGGATGCCCGGCGCAATGAGCACGCGTCTGTACCCCGAATTGAGCGGATCGGCGCCGGTACCTGTGTCGTGATCGCGCCACGAACTCAGGATCTGCAACAGCGGCAACACGTCGGCGAATGGTCCGCGCGGGCCGAAATCGTAGGTGACGCCGGCTGCGCCGTCGAGTTCATTGCCCGGTCGGTAGGAGCCGTCCACATTGGAGCTGGTGAGCACCGCGAACTGATAGCGCGCCTGCACGAAATAGCCGAACAGGCTGTCAGGCGCGAACTGGCCGACATGATAACCGCCAAACATCAGATCGGTGCTGCCTGTACCGGGCAGGCTGTCGCGGTCGAATTCGGTTCCCCCGGCAGGCCCGGTCGGCCCGGTATAGTCGCCGGTGGGAAGCTTCACGCCGAACGTGAGCCCGCTGGACATGTCGTTGGAGATGCCCGTGTACATGCCGGTCAGCTGCAGGTCTCCCAGGGCGACGATCCGTCCGGTGTAGACCGAGTTCGGAACGCCGGTGACCGAGCCCTGCCCGTCATCCGTTGTCGTCAGACTGCGGTCGTAAACAGGCAGTTCGGCCATCACGGTCCAATCGGAACTGATCCGGTATTCGCCGCCAACCGTGTAGAAGCTGGTGTTGATCTCCTTGTCGCCATTATCGGAGGCAGGGGCTTTCGCGTTGCCCTCCCAGTTCTGATTCTGGTTCATGTAGCTGTAACGGAACCAGACCGAGACGCTGCCGTCAGCCTCGGTCGGCATGCCGGCCAGAACATTGGCGCCGACATCGAAGATGCCGCAACCGCATGCGCAGGCATCTGCCGCCTGCGGATAATACACTGCGCCCAGAACCGGCACTGCGAGCAGAGCGCCACGCAGCAGATTGGAAGAACGGACGTGTGACAGCTTTTGCGCATGCGCGCGCGTGGTGGAGTTCGACATGGATTCCTCGTTCGATCAAAAGAGACTTGCCGGCGCCCAGGGTGCCGGCACGCAAAGCTCAATCGGTCAAACCGGGAAAGGTGGCGCGCGAGGAGATTGCGGAGTGTAGACGGGCGAACCCGCAACGTTTCGCGGCTGCAATGCTGGCGGAGCCAAAACGGCTATGGCGGCGGGAAGAAGGTCTGCGACGAATGGCGCAAACGTCGCAGCGTGCTGCGCCGTCGCGAACGGACAGACGTCGACGTGGTGGGCATCGCCGCCCCCAAGATCGTGCTTGCCGGCCCCGTCCGCTGTCGCCACTTGCAGGCTGACCGGTCCATCCGCCGAACAGATGGCGATGGCAACGCCGGCAGTGGCGGTCGTGTCGGGCATCCAGCCGGCCGGCAGCAGCGCGCGTAACACCATTGCGGCGAGCGCAAGCTGGAGTCCGGCGAGGCGTAGATTTCCGAGCACGATGATCCCCTGATTCTGCACCATCTCTCTGACGGACCCGCGCCGTCAAGTATTCCCCGTGTCGCGGTTTCCGGCCGCCACTATCCCGGACCGGCCGTTCTGCGTTAGAGATTTCACAACGATCAAGACGCGGGGAGCGACAGATTGTGATGCGAATTATCCGTATTCTTCCGTATGTGGCCGCGGCGCTGTTGTTCGGTGCATCACCAGCGTCTGCGGGCGTTCTTCCGCCGCGTGTTGTAACGATCCAGAGCCTCTCAGACCTGATTGTTCCCGATTACCCGTTCAGCGAATACGCCGACGCCGACGCCGACGTGGCACATGCCTTCGCGCAGGCCCGCGCCCAGAATAAGCGCGTGCTCATCGATCTCGGCGGCAACTGGTGCGCGGATTGCCGGATCCTGTCGGGCATCATGGAGCTGCCGGAAGTCCGGCGTTTTCTGGACACGTATTACGTGATTGCGATCGTCGACGTGGGACGCTTCAACCGCAACCTGCAGATCCCGGCGCGCTTCGGCATTACTGCACGGCTTGAGGCCGTCCCCTGCATCCTGATCGCCAATCCCGATGGCCGGCTGGTCAATGGCGGGCACACCTTCGCGCTGGACGATGCGCGCAGCATGGCGCCGCAGGAGATCGTCGACTGGCTCGCGACGTGGGCGCGGTAGAGAAAGAACGCGCCCGACAACCTATTCGGACGGGGCGGGACTTTGCGCGACCATCGCGACGGTGGGGCGCTGCGGCACCCTGGGCTCGATCGCGCGGTCGATGACGTGGATGACGCCATTCGAACTGTAGACGTCGTAGACGGAAATATCCGCGAGATTGCCCTGCCCGTCCGTGAGAAGAATATTCGTCGGGCCGTTGAGGGACGCCGTAATCGTGCTTCCGTCGAGCGTTTTCAGCGTCGCGTCGCCGCCATTCTGATCGATACGTTCGAGCAAGGCCCTCGAATCGAAGCGGCCCGGGACAATGAAGTATCCCGCCGAAGTTGACCGTTGCCCAGCAGGCGCCAGCGCCGCAAATGCGGCGTTGGTGGGAGCGAATACCGTAAACGGACCTTTCCCCGCGAGTCGGGCGGCAAGCCCGGCTCGCGTCAGGGCAGCCACTAAATCGGTGTGTTCGGGTGATCTCGCGATGTTCGCAAAGACATTGTCCTCCCGGAGCATGGCCTGACCGTCGATGATGGGATTGGCAACGTCGCTCAGGGACGCGGACGGTGCGTCGGAGGGCCCGATCTGCGTCATCGCTCCGGCGCCGGCTCCCAGCGCCAGCACGGTCGCAATTGCGGCAACGAACACAGTCTGCATGAACCGACACCCGAACAAAGCGGAACCAAAGATCGGCCTCGTTATCCCTTAAGGGCTTCCGGAGGGACATGGTTCCAGGAACGGTCCGCTATATCGCAGGCGCACAACCAGAACAGATCGAAGCGTTGCACAGGTGCAATCAACGGCTGTGCCTGCGCATCAATTGAGGCGGATCGGGTTAATTCCGTGTACAAACAATTCTTGCTCGGAAGATACCCGCATGCGCGAGCCGCACGGGATCGAACGGTCAGTCGCACGCCTTGCCGACGACGCGCCTGAGGAACGCCTCGCACGCTTCGATCTGCGACAGGGCAACAAACTCGTCGGCGCGGTGCGCCTGGTCGATGGACCCAGGTCCGCAGATCACTGCTGGAATGCCGGCCTCCTGAAACAAACCGGCTTCCGTGCCGTATGCCACAGTGCCGATTGCGTTGTGACCGGTCGCCTCGCACGCCAGGTGGACGGCCGGCGAGCGGGGATCGAGCTTCAATCCAGGATAAAAACTCTTGAGCTCGGTTTCGATCCGGGCCAGATCGGCGCGTTTGCGGTATTTCGGCAGGATCGACCGGTCGGCCTTCTCGACCACGCGCGCGACGATTTCGCGCACGTCGCGGTCGGGCAAAGAACGGCACTCCCATCTCACCACCGCTTCGCGCGCGAGCACATTCACGGCCGTTCCGCCCGATATCATGTTCGCCTGGAGCGTCGTGTAGGGCGGCGCAAAATTTTCATTGGAATCGCGCTTCAATTCGGCGCCGAATCTCTCCAACAGCGCCACGAACTCTCCCGCCATCATTACGGCATTGGCGCCCTTGTCCGGCGCACTCGAATGCCCCTCCTGGCCAAGGCAGCGCGTGCGCATGCCGGCGCCGCCCTTGTGTGCACCGACGACCGACATGTTCGTCGGCTCGCCGACAATCGCGAGCGCCGGCTTGATTCCGATTGCGTTGATGTCTTCGAGAAGGCTGCCGACGCCCGCACATCCGACTTCCTCGTCATACGACAAGGCAAAATGGATCGGCCGAACGAGATCGGACTTCGCAATCTCCGGCGCGAGCGCGAGCGCAACTGCGATGAAACTCTTCATGTCGGCGGCGCCCCGGCCGAACAGCTTGCCGTCGCGGATCACCGGGTCGAACGGACCGCTTGTCCATTCCTGCCCGTCAACGGGGACGACGTCGGTATGACCGGACAGGACATAACCGCCGGATTCATCTGGTCCGAGCGTGGCGAACAGATTTGCCTTGATGCGCTCTGCGTCGAATGTGCGCCTGCAGCGCGCGCCAGCGCATTGAAGTATGCCTTCGGCAAGATCGATCAGGGCAAGATTGGAGTTGCGGCTGGTCGTATCGATGGCGATGAGCTGCCTCGTAAGCGACAGGGAATCCGGTGCTACGCTCACGTCGTGCTCAGCCGTCGAGCGTGGATTGGGGATTACCGATGACGCTCAGGAACTCGCGGCGGGTCAACGGATTCTTGCGGAACTCGCCGTGCATCGCGGACGTCACCATGGTCACGCCCGGCTTGTGCACACCGCGTGTCGTCATGCATTGATGCGCGGCTTCGATCACCACGGCCACGCCCTTCGGCTCGAGCACTTTCTGAATGCAGTTGGCAATCTGCGCGTTCATCTTTTCCTGAACCTGCAGCCGGCGTGCGAACGTCTCGACTACGCGCGCAAGCTTTGAAATCCCCACGACCTTGTTGCGCGGCAGGTAACCCACATGCACGCGGCCAATGATCGGCGCCAGATGATGCTCGCAATGGGATTCGAAACGGATGTCCCGCAGGACGATCATGTCGTCATAACCTTCGACTTCCTCGAAGGTGCGCAGCAGGTATTCCTCCGGATCTTCCTTGTAGCCGGAGAACCAGTCCTCATAGGCGCGGGCCACACGCGCCGGCGTCTCTTTCAGGCCCTCCCGCGCCGGATCGTCACCCGCCCAGCGCAGAAGCGTGCGTATCGCGTCTTCGGCTTCATCGCGCGACGGTCTTACGGGCAAGGACTCCGGCGCAAGGCCGAGGGTTTTCTTGGACGATGCGGACATCAAAATTTCTCGATTCAATAGCGACAGCTGCACTGTACGCCTGAAACCGCTGTGCTGATCAACGCGGGATAAGCGGCGCACCTAATGAATCTGGCGGCGCTCGTGGGGGCTTTCAAGGAGGAACATGGGGATGTCGATCTCGAAATCCTCGCCGGACGCCGCCCGCATCTGGTAGCGGCCGATCATGGCGCCGGAGGCTGTGGGAAGCGGGCAACCGCTTGTGTATTCGAACGATTCGCCGGGCTCGAGCACGGGCTGTGCGCCCACAACGCCCGGGCCGCGTACTTCCTGGACGCGGCCGCCCGCGTCGCTGATGTGCCAGTAGCGCGACAAAAGCTGAACCGCTTCGGGCCCCTTGTTCTCGATCGTAATGGTATACGACCACAGATACCGGTTCTCTTCCGGTTCCGACTGGTCTTCGAGATAAGCGGGAAGCACAGCCACGCGAATGTTTCGCGTCGTCCTCTCGTAAAGAGGTTCGCGCCGTTCCCGTGACCGAAGAGGCCTGCCTGTGGTGCTTTCCTGCATGGAGGGACTATCGCGCGGATTCGGCGGCCCGCGCAAGCCGGAACGGTATGAAACTCAATCCCGTGGTTTCACCGTCACATGGGTCGTCACGGAATTGGCAATGAAGCACTCCTCGTGCGATTTATGATGAATTTCGCGTAATGCCGCTGCATCGACCGGGGTTGCCGGGGCAAAACGCACACGTGGACGCAAGATGACATTTGCCATCCACAGCCTGCCCGTCTCACCCTTCTCAAGCGTTCCGGACGCATCGTCGTCATACGAATCGACGTCGATCCGCTTGCGGGCACAGATGGCGAGAAACGTCAGCATGTGACAGCTGGACAGGGACGCAACGAAGGCTTCTTCCGGATCGACGCGATCCGCGTCCCCCTTGAAGGCAGGCGCCGACGACGCAGCGAGCCGGATGGCGCCGTTCTTGAAGATCACCTCATGGGCGCGATTATAGCTGTCGTAGGTGAACTCCGCGCTGCTGCGTGTCCATTCGATCCGGGCGCGATGTTCCGACATAAATGTCCCCCTCAGACGTGCGCGAGAGCCTGGTCGAGATCCTCGCAGAGGTCGGCATCGTCTTCGAGACCGACCGACAGCCGCACCATGCCCTCGGTAATGCCGAGCGCCGAGCGCGCTTCCGGCGAAAGACGCTGATGCGTTGTCGTGGCAGGATGCGTCATCAGGCTCTTCGTGTCGCCGAGATTGTTGGAGATGTCGATCAGCTGCAAGGCGCTTTCGAGGCGGTATGCGGCTTGTCTTCCGCCTTCGACCTCGAACGTGACCACGCCGCCGCCCCCATCCATCTGGGCCCTCGCAAGCTCTGCCTGCGGATGATCCTCGCGGAACGGATAAAGCACGCGAGCGATCTTCTTCCGCCCGGCAAGGAAATCCGCCACCGCGGATGCGTTGGCGCAGTGGGCCTTCATCCGCAGATCGAGCGTTTCAAGGCTCTTCAGATGTACCCACGCATTGAACGGGCTCATCGAGGGTCCTGTGTTGCGGTAGAACACCTGAAGATGGTCTTTCAGGAAATCCTCCCTGCACAGGATGACACCGCCGAGGCATCGTCCCTGCCCGTCGATGTATTTTGTCGACGAATGCACGACGATGTCGGCGCCGAAGGCCATTGGCCTCTGCAGCGCCGGGCTCGCAAAGGCGTTGTCCACGACAAGCAGAGCGCCGGCCTTTTTCGCTATGCCCGAGACGCCTTTCAAATCCGCGAGCGCGAGTGTGGGATTTGCCGGCGTCTCCAGGAAGAAAAGCTTCGTCTCCCGGCGCAGCGCGTCATGCCACTGAGGCGTGTCGTGACCGTCGACCAGCGTATGGGTGATGCCATACCGCGGCAGCACGTCCTCGATCACAAAACGGCAGGCGCCGAACATCGCCCGCGGGGCAACGACATGATCTCCCGATTTGAGGCAACACAACAGCGTCGTTGTGACCGCCGCCATGCCGCTCGCCGTGCCGCGTGCCACAGGCGCCCCTTCCAGGGCCGCCATTCGCGCCTCAAACATGGCGACGGTCGGGTTACCGAAGCGCGTATAGGTAAAGCCGTCGGCGCCCTTGAAGCGGGCCTCGGCTTCCTCGGCCGTTTCATAGGCATAGCCGGAGGTGAGAAAAAGCGCCTCGGATGTCTCCTGGAACGGCGAACGCGTCTGGCCGCCTCGCACACCTAGCGTGCGTGGACGCCAATTGCCGGCTTTCTTGTTGGTTGCCATGCCTCTCCTCTTGCCGCGCCTTGCCCGCCTCGGTCAAGGCGCACTAAAATCGGACTCAATCGCACAATCCTGTGTTGCACACAGCGATAGGCCCATCGCCCCTCGTCCGCCGGAAGGATCCTCATGAAAATCATCGGCCATCATGCCGCGCTCATCTATGTGATGGTCGTCGTGTCCGCCTCCGACGGCAACATGAGCGAGAAGGAAATGCGCGCGATCGGCGAGATCATCAAGACGCTGCCGGTGTTTCGCGATTTCGACGAGCACCGGCTGCTGTCCACGTCCCAGGAATGCGCCGCCATCCTTGACGAAGCTGAAGGTCTCGATGCCGTTCTGGGCTTGGTGAAGAATTCACTGCCCGAACATCTCTGCGAAACGGCCTATTGGCTTGCACTCGAACTGGCATTAACCGACTCGCGCGTCATGCTCGAGGAAATACGCATACTGGAACTGATCCGCCGGGCGCTAGGCATCGAAAGATTGATAGCGGCGGCACTGGAGCGGGGCGCTCGGGCCCGGTATCAGGTGGCGTGAAAACCGCAGTCGCCCGTTGTGTTCGGAGCCTCCCGCCATGATGCGGTTACTGCTTCTGCGCCATGCCAAGTCCCAACAGGATGAAACCCTGAGGGACAGGGACCGACCCCTGAATTCCCGGGGCCGCAGCGACGCGCCGCGCATGGGCGGCTACATGCATCACAAGCGGTATCTCCCACAACTTGTCCTGTGTTCGCCCGCGAAGCGCACGCTGGAGACCTGGGAACTGGTGTCGCCCGAATTGGATAGAGTGCCGGACGTGCGTTTTTCGGATGCCCTCTATCTGGCGCCGGCAGCCACCATCGAGAAGATGGTTCACGCGGTTCCGCCGGATATCCGAACGCTGCTGCTCATCGGGCACAATCCCGGGCTGGAGGATTTCGCGCGTGCGCTGACCCGAGCACCGGAAACACCAAAGGAAATAGAGCGCGGCAACGACATGCGGGACAAGTTTCCGACCTGTGCGCTTGCAGTCCTGGAGTTCGAGGCCGACTCGTGGTCCGGCATCGCGAGACAAGCCGGCGCACTTGCCGACTTCGCTCGGCCCAAGACGCTCGAAGACAATTGACCTCAGTGGGAGGCGCTGCGCTCGGCGATGGCGAGCTGTCGCCACCCGAACGCGGTCTCGGGAACCGGCTCTCCCATCATGCGCGTGGTTCGCTCTCCGATCAGCCTTCCACCCATGGCTTCATAGAAGAATCGTGCCGGGTTGGACGCGTGTGCCCAGATAACGCAGGACGAGAATCCGCGTACCCTTAAAGCGCCGAACGCGCCCGTCAGCAGGTTGCGCCCGATGCCGCAACCGAAATGAAGCGGATCGACATAAAGCGTGTAGACTTCTCCGTCGAAGGCAAGGCCCCTGTCCCGCGACGGTCCGAAGCTCGCCATTCCGACGATGCCATGAGGGGGAGCGGCGGCGACGAGAACCTGCTCCCGGCTTCCCGCCCTGACGGTGGCCCGCCAGCGCGCCGTTTGCCCGCTGGGAGTCATCGCGCACAGAAGTTTTTTCGACAGTATCGCCGGATAGGTGTCATGCCACGCCTCGATGTAGACGCGAGCTATTTCCGCAGCGTCTTCCGGTTTGGCAAATCGCACGGAGGCGGCGAGACCATCCATGGCACAAGCTTGACCGAATTCGGAGCGAATCGGCAAGCATTTCGTTCGCCTTCGCCGGTGATTTCCGCGCACCGAATTGGGTGGTGCAACCGCATCCTGAACGTCAGATGACGCCGCGAGTGGGCGCGGTCGCGTTCACACACCGTTTAATCATGGCGAGAATGAGACACGAGCCCCCTTAAGTAGTTTCACGGCTTTTGGATTTTCGAAAAACGGTTTACAGTCTGCAAATCGACCGTCGCTGTCTGGGCCTTCGGACCCGCCAATCAGGACCGTCGAAAACGGTGTCGAAAAAAAGAACGTTAGTTCAGGGGGAAAGGGCGGCGCGCAGTGCGCAGGCCCGACCGCGGTTTTGCGCGCGCAGCGGCAAATCTGGGGGAACTATCCACTTTGGTTAACGCTTACTTCACGGGGCAGTGACACACTATGCGACAGCTGACGACGGACAAACATCTTGTCATAAGCGCCAGGCGCCACGATGTTTTCTTGTGGAGGGCGTGCGTGACGCAGAAGGAGCTGCAGCAATGAGCACGCTGGACGTCTTCGATATCTTCTCTCGCGATTACGCCCGCGAGCGGCTTGAAACGATGAGCCTGAGAGACTGGCTCCTCGCCGCCCGTGACGACAAAATGCTCTACGCGACTCCGGCCGAACGCATAGTCGCTGCAATCGGCGAACCCGAGTTCGTCGACACGGCACAGGATTCGCGCCTGAGCCGCATCTTCTCCAACCGCACGATAAAGCTCTACAAGGCCTTCGAAGGCTTCTACGGCATGGAGGACACGGTCGAGCGGATCGTGGGCTACTTCAAGCACGCAGCCCAGGGCCTCGAAGAGAAGCGGCAGATTCTCTATCTGCTCGGCCCGGTCGGCGGCGGAAAATCTTCGCTCGCCGAACGGCTGAAGGATCTCATGGAGGTCCATCCGATCTATGTGTTGAAAGCAGGCGAGGAGATCAGTCCGGTCTTCGAATCGCCGCTGGGGCTGTTCCGTTCCCCCGAACTCGCGTCGCTGCTAGAAGAGCGCTATGGCATCGTCCGGCATCGATTGGGCGGAGTGATGAGCCCGTGGGCCGTCAAGCGGCTCGACCAGTTCGGCGGCGATATCTCGAAATTTGAAGTCGCCCGTCTCTATCCCTCGAAGCTCCGTCAGATCGGGATCGCCAAGACCGAACCCGGCGACGAGAACAACCAGGACATCTCTTCGCTGGTCGGCAAGGTCGACATTCGTAAGCTGGAACATTTCAGCCAGAACGACGCCGACGCCTATTCCTTCTCGGGCGGGCTATGCCGCGCCAATCAGGGCCTCCTTGAATTCGTGGAAATGTTCAAGGCCCCCATCAAGGTGCTGCACCCGCTGCTGACCGCGACGCAGGAGGGCAACTATATCGGCACGGAGACGCTGGGCCCGATTCCGTTCAGCGGAATCATCCTGGCGCACTCCAACGAAGCCGAATGGCAGGTTTTCAAGGCGAACCGCAACAACGAGGCGTTCCTCGACCGCATTTCCGTGGTGAGCGTGCCGTATGTGCTGCGCGTCACCGAGGAAACAGGCATCTACAAGAAGCTGCTGAAGGCAAGCCAGCTCGATTCCATGCCTTGCGCGCCGGAAACGCTGGAGATGCTGGCCAAGTTCTGCGTCATGACGCGGCTCAAGGAACATGAGAACTCGAACATCACCTCAAAGATGCGCGTGTATGACGGCGAGAAGCTGAAGGATTCCGATCCCAAGGCGAAGACACTGCAGGAATACAAGGACACAGCCGGCGTCGATGAAGGCATGACTGGCATTTCCACGCGCTTTGCCTACAAGGTGCTGTCGGAGACGTTCAACTTCGATGTCACAGAGATCGCTGCCGACCCCGTGCACCTCATGTACGTGCTCGAGCAGTCGATCAAGCGCGAACAGTTCGCCGACGAGACCGAGAAAAAGTATCTTGAGTTTATCAAAGCCGAGCTGGCGCAGCGCTACGCTGAGTTCATCGGCAAGGAAATCCAGAAGGCGTATCTCGAGTCGTACGGTGAATACGGACAAAACCTCTTCGACCGTTACATCTCTTATGCGGACGCGTGGATCGAAGACCAGGATTATAAGGATGCCGACACGGGCCAGCTGCTCGATCGAGCCGCGCTCGACAATGAGCTGTCGAAGATCGAGAAGCCCGCCGGCATCGCCAATCCGAAGGATTTCCGGAACGAAGTCGTGAAATTTTCACTTCGATATCGCGCTGCCCATGACGGCAAGAATCCGGCATGGACAGCTTACGAGAAGATTCGCACGGTCATCGAAAAGCGGATGTTCAGCCAGGTCGAGGATCTGCTGCCGGTCATCAGCTTCGAATCGAAGAAGGACAGCGACACGCAGACCAAGCACAACGAGTTCATCAAGCGGATGCTGGCGCGGGGCTATACCTCACGACAGGTTCGCCGGCTCGTGGAATGGTACATGCGGGTCAACAAGGCGGGGTAGGCAATCGCGTTTGGCCGAAAGCATGTCCGGCTTTACGCTCGAGTGGAATGGTTCCTGCTTGAAGAGATTGCCCCAGGCAATCTCGACGGGATGAACACGGGCCCCGCATGACCCAGTTTATAGACCGCCGACTCAATCCCAAGGGCAAGAGCCTCGGCAATCGCCAGCGCTTCCTGAGACGGGCACGCGCTCAGATTCGGGAAGCCGTCCAGAAATCGCTCAAGGATGCGCACGTCGCCGATATCGGCAAAGAGCGCAGGATCAAGATATCCACGAAGGGCACGAAGGAACCTCGCTTCCGGCTCGATCCCCGGTCCGGCGGCGAGCACGATTTCGTGTTGCCGGGCAACAAGGAGTTCATGCCCGGCGATGAAATAAAGAAGCCCCGCTCGGGCGAAGACGGAGGACGCGGCAAGCAGGCAAGCGACTCCGGCGACGGTGAGGATGATTTCGAATTCACGATGACGCAGGACGAGATCCTCGACATCTTCTTCGAAGATCTCGAGCTTCCCAACCTCGTCCGCACGACACTGAAGGAAACGCCCACCAAGGCCTGGCGGCGTGCCGGCATCACGACATCCGGCTCCCCGACCCAGATCAACCTTCTGCGTACGATGCGAAACGCGTTCGGGCGCAGACTTGCACTGAAACGTCCGCGTCCGCAGGATATGCTCACGCTGGACGAACGCCTTGCCGCGCTCGAGTTGGAAGACCCGCAGACGGACGAAACGCGCGCCCAGATCGCGGCGCTCAAGGAAGAAATCGCCAAAGCCAATTTGCGGCGGAAGTGGATCGCCTACGTCGACCCCCTGGACGTGCGTTTCAATGCGTTCAGCGAGCAACCGATTCCCACCAGTCAGGCGGTGATGTTCTGCCTGATGGACGTGTCGGGATCGATGGGCGAGCGTGAAAAGGATCTCGCCAAGCGCTTCTATATGCTGTTGCATCTGTTTCTGCGCCGGCGTTACGAGCGGGTCGATATCGTCTTCATCCGCCACACCCATGACGCCCAGGAAGTGGACGAGCAGGAGTTCTTTTATTCGCGCCAGTCGGGCGGCACGATCGTGTCGACGGCACTGGACAAGATGCTCGAGATCCAGCGCGAGCGGTACGCGACCGACGACTGGAACATCTACGCCGCACAGGCATCAGACGGGTACACCCAATCCGGCGACGCGCGGCATTGCGTCGACATGCTCAACGCCGACATCATGCCGCTGTGCCAGTATTATGCGTATATCGAGATTCTGGACGAGCGCGAGATGGAAGTCTTCGCCAGCGAGGACTCCGGTGCCGAACTGTGGCGCGCCTATCGTACTGTCGCGGAGTTGTGGCCGAACTTCGCCACCAAGCGCATTTCCAAGCCCGCGGATATTTTTCCGGTATTTCGGGAGCTGTTCAAGAAATCGGAAACGGCGTGAGGGATCGAGCCATGACCGACCGCAAGCCTCTGTTTACCGGGTCCGAATGGGATTTCGCCGATCTGGACCGTATCTACCGCGCCATCGAAGAGATTGCGCTCGGCGATCTCAAACTGGACGTCTATCCCAATCAGATCGAAGTAATTTCGACCGAGCAGATGCTCGACGCCTATTCCTCGCTTGCCATGCCGCTAATGTACAATCACTGGTCGTTCGGCAAGCTGTTTGCACGCGAGGAAGCCCTGTACCGCGGCGGCTACCAGGGACTTGCCTACGAGATCGTCATCAACTCCAATCCGTGTATCTCTTATCTTCTGGAAGAGAATTCGATGACGATGCAGGCGCTCGTCATTGCGCACGCAGCCTTCGGACACAATCATTTCTTCAAGAACAACTACCTTTTTCAGCAATGGACGAATGCCGAGGGCATCCTCGAATACCTGTCGTTCGCCAAGCGCCACATTGCGGCCTGCGACGACAAATATGGCCGGGACGACGTCGAATCGATTCTGGATTCCGCTCATGCGCTGATGAACGAAGGCGTGTTTCGCTACCGCCGGCCACCCAAGCCGTCGAAAGAACGCGCGCTCGAGAAACAGCGCCGACGCATGCAGTACGAAGAAGAATCCCGCAACGAATTGTGGCGCACGTTGCCGGCCGGCGTCGAGCCTCCTGGCGCGCCGCCAACGGTAGACTTCGAGGACGGCGACGGCCCGGACATGAAATTCCCCGAGGAAAACGTGCTCTACTTTCTCGAGAAGCACTCGCCGATCCTGCGGCCGTGGCAGCGCGAAGTGCTGCGCATCGTGCGCAATCTGTCGCAGTATTTCTACCCACAGAAACAGACCAAGGTCATGAACGAGGGCTGCGCCACCTTCGTGCACCATTCCATCATGAACTCGCTCTACGAGCGCGGTTTGATCACCGAGGGTTCGCTGCTGGAATTCCTGCACAGTCACACCAGCGTGATATTTCAGCCGGAATTCGACGACCGGAGGTTCAATGGCATCAATCCCTACGCTCTCGGTTTCGGTATGATGTCCGACATCAAGCGCATCTGCGAGGAACCGACTGCCGAAGACCGGGACTGGTTTCCACAATTCGCCGGAACAGGCGACACGATGGCAGTGCTGAAGGACGCGTGGGCGAACTATCGTGACGAAAGCTTCATAGAGCAGTTTCTCAGTCCGAAGCTCATGCGGGACTTACGCATGTTCGCGCTCCACGACGATGCGGATGACTCCACCTACAAAGTCGCCGCCATTCACAACGAAAAAGGTTTCCGGCGCATCCGCTCTGCGCTTGCACGGCAATATGACGTGGGGGTGGCCGATCCCAACATCCAGGTAACGGGCGCCAATCTCAAAAGCGACCGCAAGCTGCTACTCGAGCACAAAATGCACCGTCGGATTCCACTGCATGACCAAACCAAAGAGCTGGTCTGCGCCCATATCGAGCGCCTCTGGGGACATGAGGTCGTGCTCGAAGAAGTGGTGGATGAGCAAGACGAGGCGGCCTGACGGCGGCCTGGCCTGCCCCATCCTCAGTTCACGAAATATGGCGCGATGCGGTGACGACAACCTGTTCAATTGCAGGGGGCGCCGCGACGCTTGGCGCCTGAACTGCCTGTCCGGGCTGCGGCAGCGCAACAACTGCGTAAACCAAGAAGGCGGACACGGCGATCATCGTGCCGGTCAGAAGGTTGGAAATGAAAGATTCGCCGGTATTTGAATAGGTTGACATGGTGCCTCTCCTCGGTTTCGGCCTCTAGTAGGAACTTCCGTCTAGCGGTTACCGGGTAGAGATAGGCCGGCGTTTCTGCTGAACAACTTATGTTGGCCATGCACCTATCGAATGGCTCAAAAGCTTGAAATCGGCGGTGCCGGGACAGTTTCCAGCCCGAGCCGCCGCGGTCTGCCGGCGATGCGCCGGACTTTTCCCCTGTCGTTGCGCATGCGAGCCTCGCCGGAAACCGGAAGGAAACGCCATGGCTTCGCGAACGCTCGACACACGCACCAATGACCTCCTCGCCCGCGTCGAGGACGGAGTCGCCATCCTGACCATGAACCGGCCCGAGCGGCGCAACGCACTCAGCCAGGAGATGTTCAGGGCGATGGCCGAGGTGCTGGCGGCGTGCGAGACCGATCCGGACGTGGGCGCCGTGATCCTGACCGGCGCCGGTGGCGCCTTTTGCGCGGGCGGCGACGTGAAAGGCATGGCAGAGCGCAATGCCGGCAGCGCGCCGCCCGACATCGACAGTCGTATTCACGCGCAACGTTTGAGTCATCGTGCGACGGCCGGGCGTCTGCACGCGATTCCGAAACCCACACTCGCCGTATTGCCCGGCCCGGCCGCGGGTGCCGGGTTTGCGCTCGCGCTGGCCTGCGATCTGCGCATCGCATCGGAGAACGCCGTGATGACCACCGCGTTCGCCCGCGTGGGATTTTCCGGCGACTACGGCGGCACTTATTTTCTCACCCGGCTTGTGGGCACGGCGAAGGCGCGCGAGATGTATTTTCTTTCCGAGCGCATCGACATGAAAGAGGCGCTGAAGCTGGGACTGGTGAACTGGGTCGTTCCCGGTGAGGCACTGGAATCGAAGGCCATGGAGATTGCGCACAGGCTCGCGTCAGGACCGCGCGTGGCATACCGCTACATGAAGGAAAACCTCAATCGCGCCGCCGCGGGCAGTGCAGAAGAATGCCTCGATCTCGAAGCCACGCATCACATTCACACCGGATTGACGGAAGATCACCGCGAGGCCGCGAAGGCCTTCGTGGAAAAGCGAGAGCCGGTGTTCAAGGGCCGTTAGCGGACGCGCCTGGTGCAGTGCCCGCGACAGCGGACGTCGGCACGAATTCATAGTTGCAGAACCTGCAGACCGTGGCTGCGGCCTTCACGGTCTCGGCGCAGCGCGGACAAATTTTTGTCGCGTCCGCCGATGAACCTCCACCTACATTCACGACCGTTTGCGTCGCGGGAACCATCTTGGCCGAACAGGCCATCGCCATCGCGACGACCCAACCGATCAAGGTCCACCCCAGAAAGAAGTTGATAACGAAGATAGCGCCGGTCTGCTGGTGCCCTCGGGCAAGCGCGACAATGAGCGGCGCAAAGTAGAACGCACATATTATCAGTGCTGCAGCCCCCAACATGGCCATCATGTCTCCCGTCCGAGCGTCCATCCCCGATTGCTGCTGGAGAATTGCCGCCCTATATCATGAAGTGACGGTCGAGAAACAGGGCGGCCGGGTGTCAGCGTCCGCCGCCATCGACGGCGACGCGTTGACCATTGGCGTAGGAATTTACGTCGGAAATAAGGAATGCCACAACGGCGGCGACATCCTCCGGCACCGAAACGTGGCCGAACGGAAATGTCGAGTCGAGTTTGTGAATGTCATCCACACCCGACGTCGCCTTTGTCAGCCGCTTGCCCATCTCGGTTACGGTCAGGCTCGGCGCGACGATGTTGCAGCGGATGCCATGCTTGCGTTCTTCCTTGGCGAGGGTGCGCGCCAATGCCTCCATCGCCGCCTTGGCCATGTTGTAGGGCGCGCCGTTGGGTGCATCGTGGTCCGTCGCGACGCTCGAGATCATGACGATGTCGCCGCGCTTCAGGTTGCGCATCTGCGGGATCACAAGCTTGGAAAGATAATGCGATCCGAACGCGTGAACCCGCACGACGCGTTCCAATTCGGCGGGATCAGTGTCCGCAACCGATTGGCCGCGGCTGGCGATGCCCGCATTGTTGACGAGAATGTCGATCTTGCCGAAATCCCTGACGACATCGGCGACCATGCGGACGTCTTCGTCCCAGTTTTCCACGGATGCGGCATATGCCTTCGCCTTGCGGCCCAGCGCCACGATCTCCGCAACGGTCTCCTGCGCAGCGTTGTCGTCGCGGCGATAGTTGACGGCGACGTCCGCGCCGCCCTTCGCAAGCTCGATGGCAATCGCGCGGCCGATGCCGCGCCCTGCCCCCGTCACCAGCGCTGCGCGCCCGTCGAATCTGCAGTCCATTTTTCAAGTCCCTGATTGTTCAAGGCGACCGGCTAAACCAAAGTTCGGTCGAGCCCACCCGATCAAACGTCACGTCAACCTCGGTCTTAATCGTACCATCCTCGTCGAGCAGTGCATCTGTCTCGTGAAGTGTGCCATGATTATAAACGAGCGTGCTCCTTATCGAAGGTCCATCGGGGTGTGTCACCCAAACCAATGCGTGCGGATCCGGCTGCGATACGTCGACAAGCTCAAATCCACCCTCCTTGGGCGCGAACAACTTGAACCCGTGAGAGATGACGTCAAAAGTCAAAATTAACGTGCGGGGCCGGTCGTTGTCCTCCAGGAAAATCTCGTTCCAATCCCAGTCAATTGCCGCTTCGATTTTCGCGGTACGATGAGAAATTGCATCGGTACCCTGCCATAACCCCAGCAAAAATTGGACGCTCTTTGCGGCTTCGAGCGTCTCCACGTCAGCTGGGTGAGGCGGCGGAGGTGTCGCATCTGCGCTTGAAACAATAAATGCGGCACACAGGAGCATCAACGCCGATCGCATTTTGTCCTCTGGCGCCGATGGGAACTGGAGCGGGCGAAGGGAATCGAACCCTCGTATGCAGCTTGGGAAGCTGCCGTTCTACCATTGAACTACGCCCGCATTTCGCTCCGACTGCATAGCATACGTGCCAAGCCTGCGAACAGCGGCCTCATCATCGTCTTGAGGCAAGCAGGTCGTCAAGCAGTGCAGGCGTGCCGGGAATCCGCTCGAGGTGCGGATAGCGCAAGCCGCCGTGGTAATTCGCAGCCAGCGTCCGGTACTGATCGCCGCGCTTGACGAGCAGCTGGATCGGCGCGGTGCTCGTTTTCGCATCGCGCACAGCCTTTTTGAGGCCGTCGCCGGCAAATGCCGTGCCGTTCACAGCGACGATCTCGGCTCCCACCGTTAAACCGGCGTTGAATGCAGCACTGTCCCAGGTGACATCCGCGATCATGCCCTTGTTGTCGAGCACGAGCCCGAGCGAATAACCGAGATCCGTTATCTTGCGGTTCTTCTCGTTGGATTTGAAGTAATCCGATGGCGTATCGGTGTAGACGAGTTTGTATCCGCCCTGCTTCAACCCGTTCAACGGCGCGGGCGCGATAGTGTTGATTCGCGTCTGGAAGAAGGTCCTCCAGTCGTAGGGCAGCACGGCGTTCAGGGCACCGACGATATCGTCGAACGTGTAAGTAACGGTGACGTAGCTTCCGTCGTTGATCCCGAAGAAGGCGCGCGCGAAATCGTCCAGCGATTTCTTGCCGCCGCTCTTCTGGCGGATCAGCGTGTCGGCGTCGAGCCAGATCAACGCACCTTCAACATAGTAATCTTCGCTGCGCTGCCAGCTGCGCCACGGAATCGGCCGGCGCATGGTCGTGATGGGATCGTCGGTGGTATCAGCAAGCGGGCGCCATTGGCGGCCGACGCGGAACTCCATCGACGCGGCATCTCCGGCGAAGGCGTCGAGAGCCTGCTGCTTCGACCACAGACCAGACCGCGCAGCGAGCACTTCGCCCCAATATTGCGTCTGGCCCTCGTAGACCCAGAGAAGACTGTCGCGCATCGGCACGTTGAAGTTTGCCGTCCACAGATCGGCCGGCCTGCGGAATTTGCCGTTCCAGGAATGGGTGAATTCGTGAGACAGCAGCGAGCGGGACGAGGCGCGGCTGTCCCATTCCGTGAAGTATTTCGACATCGTGCCGTCTTCGCTGGAGCGGTGATGTTCAAGCCCGATGCCGCCCAGGCTTTCCGACAGCGAGAAAAGAAAATCGTAGTGATCGTAGTGACGCGAGCCGAACAGGCGATAGGCCTGCTGCACGAGAGCGCGATGCGCCAGCAGTTCGGACGGCGTAATGGCGAGATCGTCAGGATCATCCGCCACGATGTCCAGATGTACCGGCACATGGCCCGGATCGAGATCGATGCGTGCGTAATACCGTCCCGCAATCAGCGGCGAGTCGACGAGCGTATTGAGGGGCACGGGCTTGAAGTTCACGGTGGCGCCGTTCGCCGTTGCCGTCTCCAACGCGGTGGCAAATTTCCAGCCGGCGGGAAATTTCGCGCTCGGTTCAACCTGGACGCGGCGGGAAAAGTAACCTGCCGGATAGAGGACGACCGTGTTCCATTCCAGACTCAGCATGTCCGGCGTCATGAGCACGCGGCCTTCCCGGCCCTCGACCGGAGACAGGAACTGAAAGCTCAGGTCCAGTGACGTTGTGCCCTTGGGGACATCGACGCGGAAGGCATAGACATCGACGGGATCGCGCGACCAGGCGATGCGCGCGGCGCCTGCGTGAACCACCAGGCCCGCCAGCTTGTCGATCGGCCCGGTGGGACCGTGATTGCCCGGGAGCCATTTCGGATAGAGGAGAGTGAGCGGACCGGTGTGAGCGACTGGCACTGTCTCGCGCACATGGAATATCCCGCGCTGCGTGTCCGTTGCGTCGACCACGAGCCTGATCGTACCTGGATATGGAATATCCGCTGGCGCCGGGATCGCCGGAGGCATAGGCAGCGGGGAAGGCCCGTTCGTCGTTTGGGCCAGCGCAACGGTTGCAACGAACGACAGCATGAGCGACGGGGCAATGCGCAGAATTGCGGAGATCATCTCGTTACCGGAGCGAGCAGCGCCGGCGATCATGCGGAAAAACTGTCCGGCGCACCAGCCGGCCGGCGCGTACTCAGCAGCTTGCAATGAGGCAGGGTCGGATATGTATCGGTCCGCACCCGCCACGCTGGTGAGGCCAACTGTAACCGTTCACGGTCGTCGGGGCGCCGACCCTAAGCCATCGTCCAGATCAACCATGCGAACGCGAGGATTGCCGCACCGGTAACGAACCCGATCACCCGGTCACCGGCCCGTGCCAAGGAATTGCCGAATTGTTCCGTCATCTCATGATCGTCGCCCAGATCGGCGACGAGATCAGGAGCACCACGCCACGCATGCAGATGCTCGGCACGCCAGGAGGAGGCCGCAGCCGGATCGGCACGATGTGGTCGTCTGTCCATGGTCGCCTCCGTTGCCAACACGAAAGATCCTGTCCCGAGCCTGCGGGGAACAGATACACTACTAATTCGATAGAGTCAAATTGGTTTATTCCCGGATCCGGGCACGCGGTTGACGCGTCGGTCGGGCTGTGGATCCCCCAAGGAAGGTTGCTTCCATGTCGACCCTGAAGCCATTCGTTTTCATGGGTGCATCGCACCTCACCGCGATCGCGCTCACGCTTGCAGCACCATTGGCGCTCGCGTTGGTCACTCGCCTGAACGAGACTTGCGAAAAACAGATTCGTTACGGCCTCGCCGCCCTGCTGGCCCTCAACTGGCTCGGCTGGATGCTGCTGATCTACGAAAAAGGCTGGCTCGGCATAGGAAACGAGATTCCGCTGAATCTCTGCGACTGGGCGACCGTGGCAACTTTCGTCGCACTGGTGCGGCCGACACAGAAAACCTACGAACTCGCCTACTTCTGGGCGCTCTGCGGAACGTTGCAGGCACTGATTACTCCGGATTGCGTCTATGACTTTCCGGATGCCCAGTTCACGTTGTTCTTCGTCTATCACGGCGGCATCATCGCTGCGGTCATCTACATGACGCTGGGCATGCGGATGAGGCCTTATCTGATGTCGATCGTCCGGGTCACCGGCTGGACCCTGCTTTACGGCGCAACGGCGGGCCTTGCAGACTGGATTCTGGGCACGAACTACGGCTTCCTGCGCGCCAAGCCCGATCACCTGACGCTGCTCGACTATATGTCGCCCTGGCCCTGGTATCTGCCCGAACTGCTTGTCGCAGGAATCCTGTTCATGCTGTTTTGGTATGCGCCGTTCGCCATAGCTGATTTCAGTCAGCGACGGCGCAGGGCCGCGATCGGTCCGGCCTAGAAATGGCTGCTATTTCCTCGGTCCGACCACGAGCACCTCGAACGTTCCGGGCAGTGCCGTCGGCCGCTTGCCGGGCTCCGTGGCCGGCTGAAATTGGGCCGTGGGCAGATACACGCGTCCGCTCCTGAGATCGACTGCCCCGGTGCGTGCACCTTTTTGCGTCGCGACAGCCCCCACCAGAGAAATATTCTTGGCGTTCAGCACAGAGATCACCGACAAAGTGCCGCTGCCGCCACACGGGATGTACACAACGCGCCGTGCGTCGTCGTAGATCACCGCGTCTGGACCATCGCCGATGGCGATACTCGCACGCTCAGCGCCAGAGGCCCCGTCGATGAATTTTGCGACGTGGTTGTGGCACGCGGAGATCACCAGGTCATCCGCCTTGTCGTATGCAAGGCCTCCGGGTCCTTCACAGCCGCTCAAGGGTATCCGCCGGGATACGTTCCGTGCCTTCAGATCGATGACGGCGATTTCGTTCTTGTCCTCGAGATTGTCGTAGACCAGTCCCGCTCCATTGCCCGCGGCAAACTCGGGCCTTCCGCCCAGTGGGATCGTGGCTGCAACCTTTTGTGTCTTTGGATCGATGACCGTCGCATCCTGGCTCTTGCCGTCCAGCGCAACCAGCAGGTCGGTGCCGGAGTCGAACGCGAGTGCGTCAGGGCCCTGTCCGGTCGCAATCGACGCCTTGACGCTGCCGGTCGCAGGATCAAAGAGCGTCACTGTGTTCGTGCCGCCATTGGCACTGGCTTCCAACCCGGTGTCGCCCAACGCGATCACGCCGTGGACGCGATCGCCCGGCACGAATTGAGCCGTTACGGCGTTCGTATCGAGATTGATCGCCATCACCCCGTTCGCGCGTCCGAGAAAGAATGTATGGGTGTTCGGATTGACGGACGCGTAGTCCCAGAATCCGTCAACGCCGGCGACACGTGCAACAACTCCAAGTGTTGGGAACGAACTGTTGTCGGCGGCATCAACAGACGGCGCGAGGGTGCCCGACAGCAACAGACCGGCGATAAACGGTCGCAGAAACATGTATTCTTCTCCATGAGATGCGGGCGCGCTAGAACCGTCGCTTTCTAGCGGCGGTCTGGCGCATAGCAAGCACAAAATTACGTCAGTGACCGGCGGGTTTGGCGGGTGCCGCCGCCGGAGCAGGCGCCGGAGCGGGCATCGGGGAGGGTGCCGGCGCTGCAGCCGGGGACGCGGCCTGATCGGAGTGCATCCAACCGTGATGCATCCAGTCCCCATGGGCGCCGTGCATGTCCATGCCGAAGGGCTTTCCGCCGAACATGGGACGCGTCACGCAGGCGGCGACAATTAACACGGCTACGAGAACTAACCAGTAGCCCAACAGCGTACCCAGCAGTTTGACGAAACCGTCGGCTCTGCTCGCGGCAAAAAGCACGAAGAACGCCAGGATCAGAAGTAGTGTGACATGCGCCACGACGTGAAGAATCATAAGCCCCTCCCATTTCCACACACTGCGGCGCCCCCGCAGGGGAACTTAACCACATCATGGGCTACCGGGCAATTTGCGGCCAAATGGCCACGTTGCGCGGTAGAAAAAGACTACACTTTGGGGGACCGTACTGTTAGGTCTGATTATGCCAATGGTCCTTGGGGCAGTGCCCGATCGGGCTGTCGCGGGAGCCGCGACACATCGATGACCGAAACCACGGGAACAATGCCTGAGACAATGCTGGATTTTGATCGCCTCGCGTTGGCCGGTATCGCCAACGAGCCATTCCCCTACGTAATCGTGCCGGGCTTTGTTCGATCTGAAGCAAGACCGGCAATCGAGAGCGATTTTCCCGCGATTGCACGATCGGGAAGTTTTCCGCTGCAATCGCTGAGCTTCGGCCCTGCGTTCGCTTCCCTGATCGAGCGCCTGTCGGGCAACGACATGCGCTCCATGATCGCAAAGAAATTCGATCTCGAACTCGACGGCAAACCGGTGATGGTTACGGTGCGCGGGATGTGTACGGCGCGCGACGGTCACATCCATACGGACAGCACGAGCAAACTTGTCACCGTCCTGCTCTACATCAACAGGAGCTGGGAGTGTGCGAGCGCACGTCTGAGACTGCTGCGCTCCCCGGACAATCTTGAAGATTTCGCCGCCGAAGTCCCGCCAGAGGAAGGCACGCTTGTCGTCTTCAAGAACGGACCCAAAGCCTGGCACGGCTTTGCGCCGTTTCATGGCCAGCGCCGCGTGATCCAGGTGAATTGGGTAACGGACGAGAGTGTCGTCTCCCGCGAAAACGCGCGCCACCGGTTCAGCGCTTTTTTCAAGCGGCTGCTTTCACCCGCCAAGAGTCATGCCGCTTAATATCGATACGTTCAGCAACGTGAGTGGCGGCAGCGCCGTCTACAAGGCGTTGGCGCATCCACTGGCGGAGCAGCCTGCACAGGCACTGCTCGCGGCGCTTCGTACGGCGGGATCCGTCGCCATATACGATCCTGACGGCCTTGCATCGGCATTCGATACATTTCATTCTTTTGCCGACCTCGAACTTGCCGGTGTGTTCGTCCAGAACATCGAGCAGGTGGGCCGCGAGAACTGTGGCAGGCCCGCGCGGCCGGTGACCGAGTTAGGTCAATCCAATGCCCGCGCCGTCCTGATCGCAAGCTTCGACAGCAGGAAGGCGCGCAGTCAGATCGATCGTCTCCTTCCCGCGTCAGCAGTCGTCGTCGACTTTTCCGGACTCATGCTGCCGCGTGAGTTGCAAACCGACCCCGACCGTTATCTGTCGCCGCTCAATTTCGCCACCAATTTCGTTTTTTTCCGCGACGAGAACGGACATCACACACGCTTGGTCACCGCCAACTACTGGTCCCGGTACAAAGCCGACGGAGTCCGGCTCTGGTGCCGGTTGTTTGCGGCCGACGGCCGTGAGCTTGTGAGTTGGACAGAGACGACGAGTGGTCCTGAATCTTCATTGGTGATCGACAGCGCAGACGTGCGCGCGCGGCACAATTTGCCCCCGTTCACCGGGCAGCTGTTCGTGCATGCCGTCGGCGTCAAGGGTCACGACATTGTCAAATATGCGCTCGATACCTACGGCGATGGGAAACACGTCCTGTCGGCGACGCACGATGCCAACTCCTGGCCGTCGGATCTGTATGCCGGGTTGCCGGCGCCGGACGACGGCGAGGACGTCGTGCTCTGGGTGCAGAACAGCCATCCTCTGACGATTGCGCCCGGCGAGATCGGTCTTGCACCGATGGGCAGCAACCAAGTCGTGACACTGAACGAAACCATAGCGCCCTTTGCCACGCGGGCGCTGCATGTATCCGATTTGCTGCCCGACCTGCGCTGGCCCCGGCAGATTGAGATTCATGCAGGCAAGCATGTCGTGCGGCCGCGCTATGAAGTCACCGCGAGGAACGGGCGTTCCCGCATCGCCCATCCCAACGTCGAGCGCGCGGATTTAAAGCTCGATCCCAACCTCAAGTCATTCGCCAATTTCCTCGGCAAGGGCCACATACTTCCCGCACCGATCCTGCCGTTGACGCGGTTTCAAAGCAGCGCACTCCCCACGCCAATGTCGACAGCGCAATCGCATCTGCCGGTGAGAGCGTTGATCTACGGCGCGGACGGCCATTGCGTCGTAGAGCATCGGCTTGGGAATCTGCCGCGCGATCATGCAACGCTGCTCGATGCTTCGACGCTGGCGGACGGAAAGCTCGGAAGCGCATACGGCCATGTCGAACTGGTATACGATTTCGATTCCGGAGACGTTGCAGACGGCTGGCTGCACGCGTTGTTTCGCTACCGGGAGATTGCCAGCGGACACAAAGCCGAAACCAGCTTCGGCTCCCACATTTTCAATATGGCGTTGACTTATCGCGGCGAGCCGCAATCCTATTCCGGACCGCCGCCCGGTCTGTCGACGCGTTTGTTTCTCCGCGTCGCACCGGGTTCGCTCGATACATTCTGCCATCTCATCTACCCGGTGTCCGGCGTCTGGCATGCCACATCCACGACATCCCTGACGCTGCGCGGCACGAATGGCGACGAACTTGAGCGCAAAGAGCTGAACATTCCCGCTTCCGGTTCGCGCTTCATTACCGTTCGCGACGTCTTCGGCGACGACGTTCTGAGCAAGGCCGGCCCGTATCCGTATGTCATCGTACGCGACGAAACCTGCCGGCTGTTTGGCTATCACGGGGTGATTTCGCCGTCAGGAAGTTTCAGTCTCGATCACATGTTCGGATTCTGAGAGAGCGTGCGCGAGCGCATTTCATCCTGCTGGGTTGTCACCGACGGCAAAACCGGGATGGAAAGCCAGTGCGTCGGCCTCGCCGAAGCGCTCGGGATTCCGCCGGACATCAAACGAATCCGCATGCGGGAGCCCTGGCGGTCCCTGTCGCCTTGGCTGCAGATCGGACTATCGCGCGCATTCGAGAACAACGCCGACGTCTCGCCCCCCTGGCCGGATCTTCTGATCGCAACGGGACGGCTGAGCGTGCCTGCGTCGCTTTATGTCCGGAACGAGAGCGGGCGGCGCGGCAGGCGAACCTTCACGGTGCAGATTCAGGATCCGGTGATTTCGCCCGACAATTTCGACCTTGTCATCGCTCCGCTGCACGATGAACTTCAAGGCGACAACGTCATTTCCACGATCGGCGCCTTGCATCGCATCGAGCCCGGCAGGCTTGCACGGGAAGCGCAAATCCTGACGCAGCGTATCGGGCCTCTCCCGCGACCCTACGTCGGCGTGCTTATCGGCGGAGCGAATGCATCATACGCATTCGGCGAAGACGAAGCGATCAAGCTCGCGTCGGACCTGAGAACTCTCGCCAGAGAGATGCCGGCAAGTCTTTTGGTGACGCCGTCGCGTCGGACCGGCGACAAGAACATGGCGCTCCTAAAAACGAAGTTGGGTGACGCGCGCGCGTTTGTCTGGGACGGCAACGGCGACAATCCCTATTTCGGATTTCTCGGTCTTGCCGACGATCTGATCGTGACCGCGGATTCGGTGAACATGATTTCCGAGGCCTGCGCCAGCGGTCGGCGCGTGCATGTCTATGACCTGCCCGGCGGGTCGAAGAAATCTTTCCGCTTCCGGCGCGCATTGATCGTGCGAGGCCTTGTGCGCGATTTCGCAATTCCGCTGACGCGCTACGAGGCAACGCCTCTCAACGAGATGCAGGACGTTGTCGCCGCGATCAGGCAGCGATGGGAGGCGGCGTGATCACTCGTCTTCAGTGGAGGCGTGGGCATGCTCCGGCTCGGGTTCCCCGTGCTGTTCGTCGATCGGCTTCAGGGATTCGCCCTTCGTTTCAACGCGCTTGACCAGCCGGTCCCTCTTGTTCGACGCCCGCTCCACAGCAAGGTCGAGTTCGAGTTGCGAGCAAAGCCCCAGCGTTACGGGATCCACCGCTTTGATGTTCTGCGCATTCCAGTGCGAGCGTTCGCGGATCTTCTGGATCGTGGCCTTCGTCGTGCCGATCAGCTTGATGATGTCGGCATCGGTGAATTCGGAATGGTTGCGCAGCAGCCAGTAGACCGCGTCAGGCTTATCCTGACGCTTGGAGACCGGCGTGTAGCGCGGCGCCCGCTTCAACCGGACAGGTGGAATCTTGTGCTTGGGCGGCGCCATCTTGAGCCGGATGGCGGAGTTATTTTCCGCCTGCTCGATCTGCTCGCGGGTGAGCTGGCCCGTGGTGACCGGATCCTGCCCCTTGATGCCCTTGGCGACGTCTTCGTCGGCGATTCCCTTCACTTCCAACGGATGCAGACCACAGAAATCGGCGATCTGCTCGAAGGTCAGCGATGTATTGTCGACCAGCCAGACGGCGGTCGCCTTGGGCATCAGCGGCTTGTTCTCGACCATAAACGTTCCTTTCCCGGCTGGCGCTTTCGGACACCAGCCCGCTCTAAAGGCTTAACCTTTGGAGGAATGGCCGCCTTTTACAGCCAGTATCCGGCGAGGAAAAGGCCCTTGCTCAGATTGCGAGCAGAATCTTGCCGATATGGGCGCTTTCGGCCATGCGCTCGTGAGCTGCCTGCGCCTGGTCCAACGGGAAAGTCCGGTCGACGACGGGTCTTATCTTGCCGGAATCGATCAACGGCCAGACCTCGTGGAGCAGTGCATCCCGGATGGCTCCCTTCTCCTCATTGGACCGGCCGCGCAGGGTGGTCGCCATGAAGCTCAGCCGTTTCATCAGCATCAGCCCGAAATTGACGTTGGCGGTCATACCACCCTGGAAGGCGATATTGACGAGACGGCCTCGCAGCGCGAGCGCCCTGAAATTGCGCTCGATGTAATCGCCGCCAACCATGTCCAGGATTACATCGACGCCCCGATCCGCCGTCGCCCGCCGCACGATCTCGACGAAGTCTTGTTCGCGGTAGTTGATCGCCTGACTTGCGCCGAGATCCTCGCAGGCTCTGCACTTTTCCGTGCTGCCGGCCGTCGCAAATACCGTGTGACCGCCCGTCGCGCACAGCTGGATGGCGGCAGTCCCGATACCGCTCGAGCCGCCATGAATGAGAACGCTCTCGCCTGGCTGCAGCCGGGCGGAATTCATCAAATTCGTCCAGACGGTAAAATGCACCTCCGGCAGCGCAGCCGCATCGACAACACCGACGGGTCTGGGAACGGGAAGCACACAAGCCTGCGCGGCAACGGCATATTCCGCGTATCCTCCGCCTGGAAGCAGCGCGCAGACCATCTGGCCTTGGCGGAAACCGCTTGCTCCCTCGCCTGTCTCGACGATCTCGCCCGACACTTCCATGCCCAGGATTTCCGATGCACCGGGCGGCGGCGGATACCGACCCATCGACTGCGCGAGGTCGGCGCGGTTCAGGCCCGCCGCGGCAACCTTAATCAGCAGTTCGCCGCGGCCAGGCGAGGGACGCGGCTGATCGGTCACCACGAGACGATAGTGGTTGCCCGGGTTTTCGACCCTGATGGCTTTCATCGAACGGCTCCGCTTGGTGCTTGTCATATCCCGGCCGGATGATCGACATTAACAGCCGCAAGATGGGACGAGAAGCGATGGCTGATGACGCTGACGACCTGTTGCCGAAGCGGAAAAAGCTGACTGAGCTCATGCTCGGGGACGATTTGTCCGCCATGTCCGAGCATGAGCTCGCGGCACGTATTGCGGCGCTCGAAACGGAAATTGCGCGGTGCCGCAATGCGATTGCGGCCCGGCAATCGACAAAATCGGCGGCGGAGTCCTTCTTCCGAAAGTCCTGATCCGCCCGTCGTTAACTGTCGTGCGTCACGCGCGCGACCAAGGTGCGTGCGCTGCGGCCGGAATCCGCCTTGTCCATTGTTAACGCGAGAAAAATCTGGGTGTAATCGACCGTGCAGCGTGGCGCGGGTGCACCACATGAATGGTTTACGAGAACCATAGTGATTGATCGAGCTTGCGCCCGGCCCGCGAGTTGCTAGCCTGAGCGCGGGATGAGTACGGGGGCGAGGCGCATGGCGCTGGCCGAGGCGGACGACAACGTTCGCGACATCAATCTCCAGTCATTTGCAAACTCGGCGCTGTTTTCGCGCACCTTCGACGAAGGCATGGCATTGGTTGAAGAAACCGCCCGTTATCTCGACGGCCGTGGGCGCGATGAAGCACGCGAGCTCCCGCGCAAAACCGCCCTGCTGTATGCAGGCGAGAGTATGCGCGTGACGACGCGGTTGATGCAGGCCGCAAGCTGGCTGCTGATTCAGCGTGCCGTGCATGACGGCGAAATGCGCGCCGAAGATGCCGCGGGAGAACGCTATCGCCTCGGCTCGAAGGAAATCTGCCTCGGTGGCCGCGAAGACGGCATCGATACGCTGCCCAAGACGCTGCAGGACCTGCTGAAGCGCAGCGACAATCTCTATCGGCGCATCGCAAGGCTGGACGACATTCTGTTCGGCGAACGCGATCCGTCAGGTTCCGGCATCAAGGATCATTTCGACCGGCTGCAGAAGTCGTTCGATCCCACCGGAACCGGAGGAAATTGATTCAGCCGGTTGCGATCGCAGTCCGCGATCAGCTCTTCACGTAGTCCTTGAAGCGCTTGTTGAAGCGCGTCAGACGACCGCCGCGATCCACCAGCGCTGCCTGGCCGCCGGTCCACGCCGGATGCGTGCTCGGATCGATATCCAGCGTCAGCTTCTGGTCGGGCTCGCCCCAAGTCGTGCGCGTCCTGTAGGTCGATCCATCGTTCAGAACGACGGTAACCATATGATAGTTCGGGTGAACTCCCTTTTTCATGGGGCGGCCTTCCAAGGATTGAGGGGCGCGCTTATAGGGGATCGGGCTCGGGCTGGCAAGGCGACGCCGCGAGCTTGACCCGCACTCTGGCCAGGACATCGGCCGCAAACGACGACAGCGTGTCGTCGCGGGCGCCCATGATCACGATCCGGTCGCCCGGCTTAGCCAGTGCCACGAGCTTGTCACCGCATGCAGAGCGATCGGCGCAGGCGAACGCGGATTTGCCGCCTGCCGTGACGCCGTCGACGATGTCCGCGCTGGTCACCGTCTTCTCGACCGTGCCGCCGAAATAGACGGGATCTGGCATCAGCAAAACATCGCCCTCTGCGAGGTTGCCAGCGAAGCACCCGATGAACTGCTCCTTCATCAGCCGCAGCGGACCGAAACCATGCGGCTGGAACATCACCAGCAACCGGCCGGGAAAATCATGCAGCGTGCGAAGCGTTGCGGCGATCTTGTCGGGATTGTGCGCGAAGTCGTCGATCACCGTGACGCCGCCCGCGCTGCCGACAATCTCGAAACGCCGTCGGATTCCCGAAAACCCTTCCAGCGCGCGCGCTGCATCGCTCAGGGGAACGCCGACAACCAGCGACGTGGCGAGCGCCGCCAGCGCGTTCGCGACATTGTGCCGGCCGGGCACGCGCAACTGAAGATGTGCAGCGGCGCCGGAACGCCGGTCGACGGCATCGAACGCGATGCCGTCCGGCGCGGGCCTGATATCCGTGGCGAACAGATCGGCGCCGGAATCGATCAGGCTCCATGTGACAAGATCGTTCGAGCGTCGGGCCGCGGGCGCTGCCGCTTCGTCACTGTCGAGACCGATCACCGCCGTTTCGGCCTTCGCGACGAACTCCGCGAACAGCCGGCGCAACTCGGCGAGCGATTTGTGATCGAGCGCGATATTGTTCACCACCGCGACGCGCGGACGGTAGAGCGCGATCGATCCGTCGCTTTCGTCGACCTCGCTGACGAAGATCTCGCCCGCGCCGACGGCGGCGCTGGCGAACGGAAGCTCGTCGGTCACGAAATTCTTCATCACCGCGCCGTTCATGATTGTCGGCGCGCGGCCTGTCGCCTGCAGAATCCAGCCGATCATCCCCGTCGTGGTCGACTTGCCGCTGGTGCCCGCAACGCCGATGGCGCAAGGCGCGGCATTGAACAGCTCGGCCAGAAGCCCGGCGCGGGTCATCAGCGGCGCGCCCACACGCCGTGCCGCCAGCACATCCGGCACATGCGGCTCGACCGCTGCCGAAGTCACCACGATCTGGTCGGTACGCGTGATCCCAGTGCCGTCCTGGGGGAACAGCGCAATGCCCCTGCTCTTAAGGAATTCGAATTTGTCGGTTGTGCGGCCCTGGTCCAGCGACCGATCGGAGCCAGCGACCTGGTATCCTTCCGCTTTCAGAATCAGCGCCAGCGGCAGCATCCCGCTGCCGCCGATTCCACAAAAGAAATAGGATTTGTCCATCGGCCAAGGCTATAAGACGTGACGCTGCACGATGACAAGCACACGCATAGCCATGGCCGGGGAACTACTGAAGATCGGCGTCGTCGCCCCCGCCTCGCGCATCGAACCCTCCCTCGCGGAACGCGTCATCCGTATTGCGCACAAACTGTGCGGCGATCGCGTCGAACTGATCGTCCACCCGCAATGCTTTTTGTCGTCCGGCCATTTCGCGGGCGACGATGCGGTGCGCGCCGGAGCGTTCGTTGAGATTGCCAACGATCCCTCGATTTCGGTTGTGTGGATTGCGCGCGGCGGCTACGGCTCCAATCGCATTCTCGAATCCGTGCTGCCGCGATTGCGCGAACCGGCGTATTCCAAGACCTGGCTCGGATACAGCGACGCCGGCTTTCTTCTCGGAGCGCTTTACGCAAGCGGCATCGGCCATCCCGTGCACGGTCCGATGCCCGCCGATCTTTTGCGCGAGGAGGGAGAAGTCGCTGTCACGCGCGCGCTGGCCTGGCTCGTCGAACGCAAAGCGCAGACACTGGAACCTTCGCTGCAACCTGGCATGAGGCACGCCGCGTTCAACCTGACGATCCTGTCGCATCTGATCGGAACGCCTTACGCGCCGGATCTGGCCGATCACGTGCTGATGCTGGAGGAAGTGTCCGAACACACGTACCGCATCGACCGCGCGCTGTTTCACATCACAAGCAACGCGAACATCCGCAAGGTTGCGGGCATCCGTCTCGGCCGTTGCAGCGCGGTCCCGCCCAACGATCCCGCGTTCGGAAAATCTGAAGAAGAGGTTACCAAAGACTGGTGTAATCGTGCGGGAATTACGTATTTCGGCCGCGCGGAAATTGGTCATGATGCGGACAACCGGATCGTTCCATTCGGACAGCTTTGAGCCGCAGCGCGCATCACAGTTTCTGACAGCGCGCCAGGACGCAGCCTTAGCCGTCATTCTCGCAGGGCATCATCATGACGCGCATTTCCATCAGTCTGCTTGTCGTAACGCTTGGTCTGGCCGGCTGCGCCGATCCGCAGATCGCCGCCCTCAACAGCGGCCGAAATTATTGTGCGGAGCAGGGCAAGCAGTTCGCAGTCCTGTCGAGCTACGAAACCGGCGACGGCGACATCAGGGGCGCGCATGTCGAGGGGCGCTGCGTGGGCCCCGGAGAGACGGGCTATCAGCTGGCGCAACAGGGCACGGCACACATCACCCCTTAGAGACGGCGACAAACATTCTTCCCGGCCTGCGGTTGGAACGCTGCACTCTGCGCACTAGATTGCGGGGGTATCCGCCACCGGGAGAAACTCCATGCTTGAGCTGTATTATTGGCCGACGCCGAATGGCAAGAAGGTAACGATCCTGCTTGAGGAGCTTGGGTTGCCGTACACCATCAAGCCGGTGCGCATCGCGCAAGGCGATCAGTTCAGGCCGGAGTTCCTCAGGATATCGCCAAACAACCGCATGCCGGCGCTGGTGGACACAGAGCCAAAAGGCGGCGGCGCGCCCATCGCAATTTTCGAATCTGCGGCGATCATGATGTACATCGCCGAGAAGGAAGGAAAATTTTTTCCGCAGGACACGCGCAGGAAGTACGACGTGATGCAGTGGGTCATGTGGCAAATGGCCAATCAGGGACCCAAGCTCGGCGAACAGGGTCATTTCCATCGCGCCGCGGCACAGGCGAAGGACGGCAACTTCTCCTACGCCATCAAACGCTTCGACGATGAAGCGCACCGGCTTTACGGCGTGATGAATCTGGGGCTGTTCAAAAAGGAATGGCTGGCGGCCGACGAATACACCATCGCCGACATGATCTGTTACCCGTGGGCGGCGACATGGAAAATCCGCGGCTTCGATATTGGCGAATTCCCTCATGTGCAGCGCTGGCTCGATGCACTGGCGGCGCGGCCGGCCGTGAAGAAGGGGATGGAGGCCGGAAGCGACCTCTCGGTCGATGTGGCCAAACTATCCGATGAGGAGCGCGCCCGCATGACAAAAATCCTCATGAACCAGCGTGCGACACCCATCCCGAAGGAATGGTCGGCTGCCTGACCGGTTTCGCTGCCGGTTCCCTGCTCCTTTGGACAAGATCAACCCAAGCAGTTGATTCAGATTGGCAATCTCGGAAGACGGGAGCGGTTTGAATTTCTTCCCGGCGGTCTTCCCTGCAGCAGGAAAACAATGACGCTCCGTCATTGAAACGATATCAAACGGCATGGACCAGAAGACCCAAAACGGGCCTATATATATACCAAAATGGTTTATGTCAACACCGCCGCGCGGCGAAGCGTCCTTTAGCGGGCGCCACGTTCGCACGGTATAGCTGCAGAATAGGGAATCGGTTGATGTCGTCGTCCGGGGAAGAGTTCGCAACCGAAGTGCAGCGGGTCGCCGCGGCACGCGCCAAAAGCCGCTCGCTCAGGCCGTTGAGACAATTGCTGCCCTATTTGGCGCCCTATCGCTGGCGCATTGTGGCCGCGATCGTAGCACTTTTGCTGTCGTCCACCGTCAGCCTGATCGTGCCGCAGGCCGTGCGTGTCATGGTCGACTACGGATTCAGCCAGGCCCAAGTCGCGCGCATCGGACAGTACTTCCTGCCGCTGATCGGGGCTGCGGCGCTCCTGGGCATTTTTACCGCAACGCGATTCTACTACGTCACCTGGATCGGCGAGCGCGTCATCGCCGACATCCGCAAAGCCGTGTTCAATCACGTCCTGTCCCTGACGCCATCTTTTTTCGAACTGACCCGAACCGGTGAGGTTCTGTCGCGCCTGACCGCCGACACAACGCTCATTCAAACCGTGATCGGCTCGTCTGCCGCCATCGCGATGCGCAATATCGTCATGCTGATCGGCGGATTGACGTTGCTGTTTGTCACGAGCGTCAAACTCACCATGCTGGTGCTCGCTGCCGTGTTGCTGGTCATGTTGCCCTTGATCGCGTTCGGGCGCTGGGTGCGGACATTGAGCCGGCGAAGCCAGGACAGGATTGCTGACACAAGTGCGCGCGCGAGCGAAACGCTTAACGCCGTACAGACGGTTCAGGCCTTTACCCAGGAAGATTCGGAGCGGACGCGCTTCGGCTCCGCCGTCGAACTTTCGTTCGATGTGGCCGTCAAGCGAACATTGGCACGCGCCGTCATGACCGCCGTCGTCTTCTTCGCCATCGTGTCATGCATTGTCGGCGTGGCGTGGGTGGGCGCACAGGATCTGTTGTCCAAGACGATGACCGCGGGGCAGCTGTTTCAGTTCATCTTTTACGCCGGACTCGTTGCCGGCGGCGTCGGCGCATTGAGCGAGACCTGGGGAGACCTGCAGCGCGCTGCAGGCGCCTCGGAACGGCTTGCGGAGTTGCTGCGGGCCCAGCCCGACGTCACCGCGCCCGAGAAGCCGGTGCCCCTGACAAAACCCGCGCGCGGCGCCGTCAGCTTTCGCAGCGTTTCGTTCCGTTATCCGTCACGCCTCGAACATGCCGCTCTGTCCGAATTCTCGCTCGATGTCGCGCCCGGCGATGCCGTCGCTCTGGTCGGACCGTCCGGTGCCGGAAAATCGACCGTATTTCAGCTTCTCCTGCGCTTCTACGCACCCCAGAAAGGCGCGATCCTGTTCGACGGCGTCGACACCGCGCTGGCCGACCCCCGAGAGCTGAGGTCGCGCATTGCCGTGGTTGCTCAGGACGCGGTGATTTTCTCCGGAACGCTGGCCGACAACATCCGTTACGGCCGTCCCGAGGCGGACGACGATGCCGTGCGCCGAGCCGCGGAAGCCGCAGCCGCGTCCGAGTTCATCGAGCGGCTGCCGAACGGCTATGACACGCTGGTCGGCGAGCGCGGCACCACGCTATCCGGCGGCCAGCGCCAGCGCGTCGCGATCGCGCGCGCGATCCTGCGTAATGCGCCGCTGCTGCTTCTGGACGAAGCGACCAGCGCGCTCGACGCCGAAAACGAGCGGCTTGTCCAGACAGGGCTCGACAACCTCATGGCGGGCCGCACAACCATCGTCATCGCCCACCGTCTGGCCACGATTCAGCGGCTGAAGCGTATCGTTGTCATGGATCAGGGCCGCATCGTTGCGGAGGGAAGCCACGCCGAGCTTGTCGCGCGCGGCGGCATATATGCGCGCATGGCGGACTTGCAGTTCGCCGGCGGCATGGCGCTGGCGGGATAGGGGCAGGACCATGCGCCTCGTACGACGAGTGATCATGGTCCTTTCCGCGGTTCTGTTGGTGGGCGTGGTGGCGCTGGTGTTGCGCACGCTTGACGCACTGGGCCTGTTCACGGAAGTCACCCATGTCGCTTGCGAGGATCGCAGGTTCATCTCCGGCGTAGAGGGCGCCCAGGACGTGCGGTTCGATCTGGCAAGCAACACACTGTTCATCGCCGCAACCGACGCGCGGGCCCAGCTGAACCACCCGTCGCCGCATGACGGCATCTATGTGTGGCGGCCGGGACAGCCCGCGCCTCCGTTCAAGCTCGACGGCACATCGGCGGATTTTCATCCTTCAGCTCTCAGCCTGTTCCGTGCTGCGGACGGATCGCTGACGGTGATGGCCGTCACGCAACCGGCAAAGGGTGCCCCGCTCGTCGATATTTTCGACGTAACCGATCCGTCGACCGGCAAGATCGCCCTGCACGAGCGCGAAGCGATTGCCGGAGACATGCTGATCAATCCCGATGCAATCGCCGCCGCCGACAAGAGCCGCTTCTACGTAACCAACACGCAGACGAGCAAGACATTCTTCGGCCGCATGCTGGAGATTCACCTGCTGCTGCCGCGCGCCAATGTGATTTATTTCGATGGCGCCAATTTCCGCATCGTTGCGGAAGGTTTGCGTGTCGCTTCGGGAATAGCTTTGTCACCGGATGGTTCGCATGTTTACGTCGGGGAAATGACGGGACGGGAATTGCGGACATATGCGCGCGACAGTTTCAGCGGCGACCTGAGTTTGGCTGGCGAGTTGCCCGTCGATTCCGGCCTCGACAACGTGTCCGTGGAAGCCAATGGAGACCTCTTGATCGCGGGTCACCCCAAACTGTTCGATCTCCTGATGTACAGCCGGGATTCCGCGAAGCCATCTCTTTCGCAGATACTGCTGGCGGCGGTCGATCGTCGCGGCATTCCCCAGGCCGCGAGGGCAATCTATTCGGGCACGGATATCGGCGCCGCCGGCGTGGGTGTAGCGGTCGGCGAACGACTGCTGATCGGATCCGGATTCAGCTCGAAAATCCTGAGCTGCGCGCTGCCGAGGTAACGAACTCTCAAACCGATATTGTCCTCCCCGCTTTCGCGGAGATGACAGTGACGGGCAGGCCGGACCAATCAGACCAGCGCTTTTCCCTTGATCCGCTCCAGCGCCTTCAGCGGCGAAAGATCGGGCTGTGCCATCGCGTCGACGTCGAGATGAAACGTCTGCTCCAGGACATACTGCCCTGCCAGCGCCGCGTGCATCACCTGGTCGGTGTAGCAGAGCCAGGTCGTTCCCGGTGCGAACGGTACTTCGATCTGGGGCGACTCTTTCTGATAGCGTTCGTCGAGCTTGGCGCCGTCGTGCAGACCGAGCATGAGACTGTCATAGGCGCTGCGGCGGCCCTTGGTGATTCCGGCAAGCGCGAGCACGCGCGCTTGAAAGGCCGATCCTTCCTTCGCACGCGGCAGCATCGTCTTCGCCATGTCCTCGAACGGTTCGCCGACATGCCAGACGCGCGGCGCGCCTTCCGGATTGACATTGGTGAACAGCCGCATGATGCGCCGCCCGCGCATGGGACGTGATGGAAACGCATCGATATGTAGTCGCGTGTCGTCATGGATGGCGGATTGCTGCCGCCCTTCGATCTTCACCGGACGGTAGGAAGTCTGGGTGCGTTCGAGATAGCCGGCGTATTTGGGCAACAGCGCTTCGACGAATTTCATCGCGGTTTGCGCATAACGTTCGATCATGTCCTTCATCAGGCGCGCGTCATCGCCGGCAAGCGAGGTGCCGCCGATCTCGCCGGACGGCTTCAGGCTGACATTTTTCGATTTGCCGTTCGACACCGACGGCGACAGCAACACCTTCTCGCGCTCATCGAATGCAAAAGGCAGCCGTTCGAACACCAGCACCTTGCCGTGTTCCAGCGCGTTCACCGCATCGGCGCGGATGGTGTCGCCGAACGGACCCGTCCAGCTGTCGATGTCGAATTTTTGCAAGGGGTTCATGGGGGTAAAGATATTCATCCCGGCGCCGGAACGAAATAGCGGCGCTACGGCGCAACACCCCAAAAAACCAAAAGGGCGCCGGAAAGGCGCCCTTTTGTCCTTAAGGAGATCCACACCCAACGTAAATCAGGCCGCCTGCTCCTGCGAGGGATCGCGCAGCACATAGCCGCGGCCCCACACGGTTTCGATGTAATTGTCGCCGTTCGTCGCCGCCGCCAGTTTCTTGCGCAGCTTGCAGATGAACACGTCGATGATCTTGAGTTCGGGCTCGTCCATGCCGCCATAGAGATGATTGAGGAACATCTCCTTGGTCAGCGTCGTGCCCTTCCGAAGCGATAAGAGCTCGAGCATCTGATATTCCTTGCCGGTCAGATGCACGCGGCTGCCGTCCACTTCGACGGTCTTCGCATCGAGATTGACGGTGAGCTTGCCGGTCGTGATGACCGATTGCGAATGTCCCTTCGAGCGGCGAACCACGGCCTGAATGCGGGCCACCAGTTCGTCCTTGTGGAAGGGCTTCGTCATGTAATCGTCGGCGCCGAAACCCAGCGCCTTGACCTTGGCTTCGACAATCGCATTGCCGGAGAGGATGAGGACAGGGGTTTGCACCTTGGCCAGACGCAGCGACTTCAGAACTTCGAAGCCGCTCATATCCGGCAATTGCAGGTCGAGCACGATAATGTCGTAGTCGTAGAGCTTACCGAGATCGATCCCCTCTTCGCCGAGATCCGTCGTGTAAACGTTAAATCCTTCCGACCGGAGCATCAGCTCGATGCTGCGCGCCATGGCGCTATCATCTTCGATCAAGAGCACGCGCATATTTCTGAACCTCTTTTCCGGCCGGCAGCGCCAAAGCCGTGGTTAACAGACGCAACACGGTAAGCGGAAATGGTTAACAACCACTTGCGCTTCATCCCCCTGCTTCACCCACTAAAGAGACCCCCTAACGAAGAATGAGTCCGGCTCCGGCCCATCCCTTTGATTCGTCTCGTTAAGTTTACCGCCACTTAAACCCTTCCCGGCAAAATGAAGCAAGAGCCCCGAAGGATTCCCGGACACAAAATGCTGGCGTTATTGAAGGACATTGAGGCCATACCGGCGCTCCGGCGCTTCGGCCGCATCGCCCGTATCGAGGGTCTGCTGGTCGAAGTGACGGGTGCGGCAGGCGCCGTGAGCCTCGGCGGCCATGTGCGGCTAACCAGTTCAACAGGCAAGAAAATTCCTTGCGAGGTGGTGGGATTTCGCGACGGCCGCGCGCAGCTGATGCCCCTGGGCTCGCTCGACGGTGTGAGCCTCGGCGCCCGGGCCGATTTCGATGATCGTCCATCTCTTCTGTACCCCTGCCGGGCATGGCTCGGCCGGGTGCTGGATTCCTTCGGCAAGCCGGTCGACGCCAAAGGCCCCCTTCCCCAGGGGACGACAGCCTATCCGCTCAGGGCCCAGCCGCCCTCGGCGCATTCCCGCGCGAGGGTCGGCGGTAAACTCGATCTGGGGGTCAAGGCCCTCAATACCTTTCTCACCTGCTGCAAGGGCCAGCGCATGGGCATCTTTGCGGGATCGGGCGTGGGAAAATCGACGCTGCTCGCCATGCTCGCGCGCAATACCGACGCCGATGCGATCGTCATCGGGCTCGTCGGCGAACGCGGCCGCGAGCTCAAGGAGTTCATCGAAGACGATCTGGGACCCGCGGGCCTGAAGCGCAGCGTCGTGGTCGCCGCGACATCCGACGAGCCGGCACTCGTGCGCCGGCAGGCCGCCTATATGGCGATGACCATCGCCGAACAGCTCCGCGACGAAGGGCTGCACGTACTTCTGCTGATGGACAGTGTGACGCGGTTCGCGATGGCACAACGCGAAATCGGTCTGTCCGCCGGCGAACCGCCCACGAGCAAAGGCTACACGCCGACCGTGTTCGCGGAACTGCCGCGCCTGCTGGAGCGTGCAGGCCCCGGCGTTGCAGGCACCAGCGGTTCGATCACGGGATTGTTCACCGTGCTCGTGGAAGGCGACGATCACAACGAGCCGATTTCCGACGCCGTACGCGGCATTCTCGACGGCCATATCGTGCTCGACCGTGCCATCGGCGAACGCGGGCGCTTTCCCGCCATCAATATTCTGAAATCCGTTTCGCGCGCGATGCCGCAATGCAATTCGCAAAGCGAGCAGTCGACCGTCGCGCACGCGCGCGCCATGTTGGCCGTCTACGAGGACATGGCGGAACTGATCAGGCTCGGCGCCTACAAGCCGGGTACGAATGCCGAAGTCGATGCGGCAATCTCCATCTATCCGCAGATCGAGGCGTTCCTCACGCAGAAGAAAGACGAAACCGCGACACTCGCCAACGGCTATGACGCACTCGACCGCATCCTCGCCACCCTGAAAGGCCGGACATCATGAAGCGCCGCGACACGCTCATGCGCATCAAGCGCTTCAGGGTCGACGAGTTCAAGCGCCGGCTGTCGACGCTTGAAGCGATGAAGGCCGATCTGGAACGCAAGCTCGCCGATCTCGAAGACAGCGTCGCGCGCGAGCGCCACAGAGCCAATGACTCCGATATCGGCCGCCTCGCGTTTCCTTCGTTCCTGCGCTCCATTGACGTACGTCGCGACAACCTGCGCGCCACGATGAAGGAGATCGAGCGCGAACGCGCGCAGTGTCAGGCCGACCTCACCTCGGCATTCCAGGACATGAAGAGCCTGGAGCTGGCCTCCGAACAACAGGCCAAGCGCGCCCAGGAAGTCGAGAACCAGCGCAACCAATCGCGCCTCGACGAGATGGCGCTGGTCAGGCATTTGCGGAAGCATGCGTTGAGGCAGGTGTGAAGTTGAGGCAGGTGTGAAAATGGGCAGTAGGCCATCGGCAGTAGGCCGTAGCAATTAACGGGAGGTTCCCCACTGCCTACTGCCTGCTGCCCGAATCGGCTCTAATCGCTCACCGCCACTGGGGGCGCCGCCATGTCCATCTCCGAACGCATTTCACCTTTCATCGGACGTCTGTTCATTGCGTGGTTCTTCCTGAGCGAAGCCTGGGCCAGGCTTGCGAACTTCGGTGCAACCGTCGCGGTCCTGAACGCGCAGCACATACCTGCCGCGCCTGCCCTGCTCGTTCTCGCGCTGGCCGCAATGTTCCTCGGCGGAATATCCCTCGTGCTCGGATTTCATACGCGCCACGGCGCCATGCTGCTGTTCGGTTTCACGGTGGTGGTATCGGTGCTTATGCACGCATTCTGGATGACGGGCGACGGCGCCGATCGCGGTCCGGATTACGATATCTTCGTCCGCAACATGGCAATCGCCGGCGGGTTGTTGCTGCTGGTGGGCATCGGGCCCGGCCCTTTCTCGCTCGACAACGCAGGCAGGAAGCGGAAATGACGCACGCCGCCGGTCAGGCGCGACCAGTCGGTTCGAAGACATATTCCAGCTTCAGCCCGTCGGGATCGGCGAAGAAGATCGCGTAATATCCCGGTCCGTATGCCGGATACTCCGCAGGCGGATCGAGTACGGTTGCGCCCATCCCGACGAGCAGGGAGTGAAAGCGGTCGACGTCGTCCCGGCTCGCCGCAACGAACGCGACGTGATGCAGTCCGGGAGAATACCTGTCGTGACCGTTCTCTGCGCGTTCGGCACGCACGATGCCGATCGACTGCGCGCCACCGGGAAGATCCAGATCGAAGTCGATGCCACGCCCGTCGGCGTGTCCGGTGCGATAGCCCATGAAGCCGAGGACAGTCTCGTAGAAATGCCGCGACGAAACCGGATCGCACACCGTGAGGTCCAGATGGTGGATAGCCCCGCGCGACGGCATGATCACCTCTGCGCGTCGGGACGGGACGGCGTGATTTTCGGCGCACGAATCCTGAACCCCGCTTTCTCGAGTTGTGCGCGGACTTCCGCGGCGTGGCCTGCGTCACGCGCTTCGATCACGAGACCCAGATCCGCCGACTTCGCCGGCATGTCCATCATCATGCGGTTATGCGTGACTTCCAGGATGTTGCCGCCCGCGTTGCCCACGACGGTCGCGATTCCGGCGAGCCAGCCGGGCCGGTCCTCGATTTCGATCACCAGCGACAGGATGCGTCCCACGCGCGACAGATCGCGCAGAATGACGTTCGAGAGCAACCGCATGTCGATATTGCCGCCGGACAATACGATACCGATCTTACGGCCTGCGAACAGATCGGGATTTGTTCTCACGGCCGCGAACGCCGCAGCAGCAGCACCTTCCACGACGGTCTTCTCCGTCTCGAGCAGCGTGACAACCGCGGATTCGATTTCATTTTCGCGCACGAGGAGCACATCGTCGACGAGCGCTCTCACGATGGGCTGCGTCAGTTCACCCGGCCGCTTGACGGCAATGCCCTCGGCGATCGTCTGTCCGCCGCAGGGCAACGATGCGCCCTTCAGCGCGTCATACATCGACGGATAAAGCTCCGCTTCCACGCCGTAAATCGCGATCGACGGCTTCAGCGCCTTCGCCGCGATCGCGATACCCGAGATGAGTCCCCCGCCGCCGATCGGCACGACGAGCGTATCGAGCTCCGGCACATCTTCCATCAGTTCCAGACCGACGGTGCCCGCGCCCGCGACGATGACAGGATCGTCGTAAGGATGGATCAGCGTCATGTGCTGATCGTCGGCGATCTTCCGTGCACGGACATATGAGTCGTTCAGGGTCGCGCCTTCGATCACGATCTCGGCGCCGAAATCCTTCGTCTGCTTGACCTTGTTGAACGGCGTGCCTTCCGGCATCACGATGACTGCGGGAATGCCGAAGCGCCCGGCGTGATAGGCCACAGCCTGGGCGTGATTGCCGGCGGACATCGCAACGACACCGAGCTTCCGTTGTTCTGCGCCGAGCGACGACAGTTTGTTGAGTGCGCCGCGCTCCTTGAACGATGCGGTGAACTGGAGGTTTTCGAGCTTGAACCAGACCTCGCAGCCGGCAAGCCGTGTGCGGATGGCGCGGGTCGGCGTGCGCACCACGCTGCCGCGAATGAGATCGGCCGCCGCGCGGATGTGTGCGAGCGTCACTTCAGGGAATGCCGGAACTGCCGTTGCAGCCGCCGCCCTTTCCGACATGCCCGCATCCTTTCGGGAACTGGTAGCAGCGGAGGGATTTGAACCCCCGACCAAGGGATTATGATTCCCCTGCTCTACCACTGAGCTACGCTGCCTTGACCAAATCTCTGCCCGGCCGGTTCCGGTGGGCAGGTGAAGGCGGGGGATGTAAGGTGCGCGTTCCTGCCCTGTCAAGGCGCGAAGAAACAAGCGCAAAACCTGCCGGGAAAGGCCGATGCCGACAATGCGCACGTCCGATGCAGAGACCGTCAGGCGCCTCGCCCTGCCACTCCCCTGCACAATTGAACGAGAGCACTTCGGCGGACCATCCTTCAGCGTGAACGGCAGGATGTTCGCGCTCTACTGGACGAAGGAGCAGCGCTGGATCATCAAACTGCCACACGCCCAACAGATGATGCTGTTCGACGCCCGGCCCGAAACCTTCGCGCCGATGCGGTCCGGCCGGATGGTCTGGAGCACCGTGGAGCTTGCCCATCTGGGGAACGTCGAACTCGCCGATCTGTTGACAAGTGCCTGGCGCACCGTCGCGCCGAAGAGGCTCGCCGGCCTTCTGCCCGGACGGGCACGCGAAAAGGAGATGCATCCATGATCACCGGCGCGCATGTCATTATCTACTCGACCGATGCCGAGGCCGATCGCGCATTCTTCCGCGACGTGCTGAAGCTGCCCAATGTCGATGTGGGCGAGGGCTGGCTGATATTCGCGCTGCCGCCGTCGGAAGTTGCCATCCATCCGTCGGATGAAAACGACATCCACGAACTTTATCTGATGTGCGATGACGTCGAAGAACTCGTCGACGAGATGGAGCGCCTCGATGTCCCCTGCGCCGAGATCGAGGATACCGGCTGGGGGCTGGTCACGCAGATCGAATTGCCCGGCGGCGGCTCGGTGAGCATCTATGAGCCAAAACATCGCCGGCCGAACTGACCGTCGCCTGTGCGGTGAACGTCCGTAAGACGGCGGGACTTTCAGCGCGCAACAGGGGAGATAACAGGGGTAATTTACAGCGGAAAAATCGATTCCGCCCCTGTTCGTGCCGATTGTGTTTGCGGATCAAACACTTGCGCGTTTGAATTTTTCAAATAACAGCGGCATTTTCGCGCGATAACAGCGGAAGAACAGTGAAACATCCGGCGTCGCGCAGGTTTTTTCGCCACGCGATGGATTTTCAATTCACGATGTCAAAGAGCGACGCGAATTTTGCGCACACGCTCATCGCAGCACGATTGCGCGCGTCCGTCAAAGAAACATTGGGATGACGAAATAAGGCAGCGCATGCGCTTACTGGGAGCGCCGCCATCCTGGCGGCAGGCCGGCTGGAAGCCAGCGCTCCCAGTGTTCATCCCGATTTTCGGAAACGCGAACCGCAACCTCCAACTGGTCGCCGATGTCGGGGGCGAAAATCGCTTGGTATGAGTTGCCTCAGATTTTCACAGCCAGTCATTCCAACCGCGCGCGCCGCCCGATCTATTTCCTGATCTCGAAGATCGTGCCGCAGCCCGGAGTGCATTTCGTGCCGCCGCCTGAGTCGGTGGTGCCGAAGAGATTTCCCGCCTTGTCGGCGATCACGCCGCCATAGGGAAAATTGCCGTCGGTGCCGTGCTGGAAAGAATAGAGCACGGTTTCGGTGCCGTCCGGCGCGAGCTTGAAAACCGTGCCGCAGCCGATGTCGCCCTCGCAGCCTGTGCCGGTGCCGCCCTGCAACGTCGCTCCGTAGAGATCGCCCTTCTTGTCGACGACCATGACACCCACAGGCGACACCCCGTCGGGCGGCCCCGTAAAGATATGCAGCACGGACTCCGTACCGTCCGGCGCGAGCTTGTAAACAATCCGGTCGTAGCCGCAGCAGGTCGGGCCGTAGAGATTGCCCTTGTCGTCCATGACGATATCCGCCGAGGGGCCGTATCCGTCCGTGCAATTGGGCTGGCTGCAAAAAGTATAAAGGGTTTTCTTGGTGCCGCTCGCGGCAATCTCGAAGATCGTGCCGCAGCCGGGAGAAAAGGTCGTCGGCGAGTATATGAAACAGCCTTGATTACCCCCTTCGGCCGTCGTGCCGTAGAGATTTCCCGAACCGTCCATGATCAAGGCGTCGGGCGCTCCACCATCAGCCCCGCCCTTGAAAGCGTAGAGCACCGTTTCGGCGCCACCAGGCGCAAGTTTGAAAACGACGCCGCATCCGCCCCTGCACGCGCCCCGACCGCCATATCCTGCGGCGCCGTAGAGATTGCCCTGGCCGTCCATGATCAGATTGGCCTGGGGACCGCCGCCGTCGGCGCAGCGTATCTGGCTGCAGAATGAATAGAGAATGGTCTCGGCGCCATTGGCCGCGAGTTCAAACACGATGCCTGCATTGGCCGTGCCGCCGCCTTCGGATGTCGTGCCGTAGAGATTGCCGCTCGCGTCCTCGACCAGGCCTGCAAACGGGCCGGAGCCATCGGTGCCGCCCTGAAAGGAATAGAGCACAGTTTCGGTGCCATCGGGCGCAAGCTTGAACACCGTGCCGCAACCCCCGCCGCCGCAGCCCGTTCCGCCACCCACATTTGTCGTGCCGTAGAGATTGCCGCTCGCATCCGCGATCACGCCGGCATACGGCAAGGCGCCGTCGCTTCCGCCCTGGAAGCGATACAGCACGGTTTCCTTGCTCCCTGCGCAAACGCTGCCTGGCGCAGACAACGCGGTCAGCATGAGCGCACTGCCGAAAAACCATTTGCCGGTATCAGACAATCCGCGCATGCGAGTCCCCTTGAGCAGACATTTTCCGGATCCCCAGACCGGGAGTGGGCACCAGCCGTTTTCGCGAGGAGCGTCAGATGCTCGCTTTGCGCGACAACGCGCAGCCACATCTATTGCACGATCTCGAAGATCGTGCCGCAGCCGCAGAGCGGGTCGCCTCCCTCCTGTGTCGTACCCAGAAGATTTCCCGCGGCGTCCAGGATCACGCCCGTATCCGGGGAATGGCCATCGGTACCGATCTGGAACGAATACAGCCTGTCTTCGCGGCCCGTCGGCGAAATCTTGAAAACCATGCCGCAGCCGCTCTGGCCGCCGCAGCCTGCGCCGCCGCCGCCCTGCGCCGTCGTTCCATAGAGATTGCCTGTGCTGTCGATGGCGAGAGTGCCCACAGGCCCCAGCCCGTCCGGGCCGGGTTTAAAGGCATGGAGGACCGTTTCCTTGCCGTCCGGCGCCAGCTTGAAAACGGTTCCGCGACCGCTCGCGCCGCCATAGCCCGTCGTGCCGTAGAGGTTGGCCTCACTGTCCATGACGAGACCGGTCCGCAGCGGGGACGCGCCGTCCTTGCAATTGGCTTTGTGGCAAAAGGCGTAAAGGATTTTTTCGCTGGTATCCGGAGCAATTTCGAAGACGATGCCGCAGCCGCCCGTTTGAAATATTTTCCGACAGGCTGGACTATTACCGCCGCCCCCGACCGCCGTGCCGTAGAGATTGCCCGAGGCGTCCGCGATCAGGTTCGATTCCGGGTTATCGCCATCGGCACCACCCTTGAACGCATAGAGCACCGTTTCGACACCGCCTGGCGCAAGCTCGAACACCACGCCGCAGCCGCCGTCACAGCTCGCCGACCCGCCATAGCTCGCGGTGCCACGAACACCGTGCCGGCATTGGCTGCGCCGCCGGAGTCGGTCGTGCCGTAGAGATTGCCTGCCGGGTCCTCAATCAATCCTGCATGCGGACCGGCGCCATCGGCGCCACCCTGAAAGGCATGGAGCAGCGACTCCGTCCCATCGGGTGCAAGTTTGTACACGGTGCCGCAGCCGAAGCCGCCGCAGCCGGCTCCGTTACCCTGATACGTCGTGCCATAAAGATTGCCGCTCGCATCTTCGATCACGCCGGCATAGGGGAAAGCCGCGTTAAATCCGCCCTGGAAGGAATAAAGCACGGTTTCCGTCGCCGCGGCGCAAACGCTGCCGGGGCCGAGCAGCGAGGCCAGCGCGCATGCGAAGAACCATTTGCTCGTCTCGGGCAACCCGGCCATGCACGTTCCCCCGTCATTCTCCGGATAGATCCGGCAGGCGCCAACCATAACCGAATTTCTGATGCCGTCTAAGCCCCGCTTGCCGTGCTTCAGCGAGCCATCGAGCGCAATCATCGGCCGTACGGCGCGCTCAATTTCTTTGTCATCACCGGCGCGACAGCTCACTCATGTCAGAGAAACCAAGCTTGGGAAGTGCATGCAGCGTGATCTCATCGATGGTTTTTCGATTGTCGAGGCAGATGGTTCACGCGGAGAGCAGGAGACGCGGAGGTATTGCTGCTGCGGCACGATCTCCCAGATCGCGCTCGGTCCGCTTGACCTCGCGCGTTTGCTCCGCAGGCACGCTCGCCGGGGATGATAACGGAGCTAAGCGGCGGCTTGCGCCTTCGCGGTCGCTTTGATCCAGCCGCCGCCAAGCACGCGTGAGCCATCCGTCTCATAGAACACGCACGCCTGTCCCGGCGCGACTGCCTCTTCGTCGTTTGCCAGTTCCACGCGCGCCTGTCCGTCCGCGCCCGGAACGACGCGCGCGGACACGGGAGGGCGCATCGAACGCACTTTCACCAGGCAATCGAACGCGCGCGGCTGCGTCAGCCAGTTCACCTCGCCGATCTCGATTGTCCGTACACGCAGCGACCCGCGCGAGCCAACCACGATCTCCGCCCGGTCTGCATCGATGCGCACGACGAACAGTGGCTCGTCGTTGCCGGAGAGACCCAGACCCTTGCGCTGGCCCACGGTGAAATGGGTGATGCCGTCATGCCGGCCGAGCACGCGGCCCTCAAGGTCGACGATGTTTCCCGGAACGGCGGCCTCGGGCTTCAGCCTGTCGACGACGCGGGCATAATTGCCGTCGGCCACGAAACAGATGTCCTGGCTGTCCGGCTTGTCCGCGACGGCAAGCTCAAGCTCGCGCGCGATCTTCCGCACCTCGTCTTTCGGCAGATCGCCCAGCGGAAACTGCAGGAATGCGAGCTGCTCGCGCGTGGTGCGAAACAGGAAATAGCTCTGGTCGCGCGTAAGGTCCGCGCCGCGGTGCAGCTCGGGCCCGTCTGTGCCATCCAGGCGACGGACATAATGCCCCGTCGCCAGCGCATGGGCCTTGAGATCCTTGGCCGTGTCGAGCAGGTCGGCGAACTTGATCTTCTCGTTGCAGCGTACGCAGGGAATGGGGGTGGAGCCCTTCGCATAGGATGCGGCGAAGTCTTCGATCACGCGGGCGCGGAAGCGCGCTTCGTAGTCGAGAACATAATGCGGGATGGCGAGACGCTCGGCAACGCGGCGCGCATCGTAGATGTCCTGGCCCGCGCAGCACGCGCCCTTGCGCTTCGCGCTCGTTCCCTGATCGTACAGCTGCAGCGTCACGCCCACGACATCGAAACCGGCGCGCTTCATCAAGGCCGCCGTGACGGAGGAATCCACGCCGCCCGACATGGCCACGACCACGCGTGCGCCGGGAGCAAGACCGGGAATGGGGGTGCTCATGAGGCGGGCGTATAAGCGCCGCGTCATGGGTTGGCAAGCACGGGCTACGTCGATGCCGACGGCGCGGCCAGATAGTTAAGCAGCGAGATGTTGCCGATCTGCGAGGTAACCTGAAGTGCTGCCTGAAGCGCGGTCTGGTTCTGGTTCAGCTGCGTGATCGCCGTACTCATGTCGACGTCCTGCAGGTTCGAAACGAAGCCCGAATAGAGCGTCGACAAGGATTGCTGCTGGTTCTGCGCGTCCTGCAGCTGTGTGTAGACATTGCCGTTGGACGCCGCGGAATTGTTGACGCTGGTCTCCGCGGAAATCGCCGTCGGTAACTCGTTGGTCAGAAAGGCGGACTGCGCGTTGGTCAACCCCTGGCCGAAATTGCCGTTTGCCCCGTTGTTGAACTGCGCGATGTCCATAAAGGTTTGCATAAGGCCGGTGCCGACGCCGGAGGCCAGCATGCCGACCTGCACGGTCTCGCCGTCCGCGACCTTCACCGAAGCGGCCTTCGTTCCGTTGGCGAACGCCTGCGACACCGAGCCCAGCGATGCCAATTGGCTGAGCGACGTCGCGGTGACCGGCGGCGTGTTGGCGTTGTTGCCGCCGTAGATATAGTTGCCGTTCGCGTCCTGCGAATTCAGAATTTGTACCGCCTGGCTGTAGAGTCCCTGCACTTGCGTCATCAAGGTGGATCCGTCGCCATTGGCGACGGCTTCCGACATGTCCTGCCTCAGTTCGCTGGCGATATTCGACAGCTGCGTCATCTGCGTGTCCTGCAGGTTCGACTGATTCAGCGCCGCGGTCGTGGCCGCCTGGTAGCCATTGGTGCGGGCGAGCGCGGACTGCGCCGCCTCGAGCATCGCCGTCTTGTCGCCCATGCCGGTGTAGGTCGTCGACACGTAGCCCGACGCGACCTGGGACTCCGATTGATTGACGGAGTTCTGCGCCTGCAGAATGTCCTGCAGGAGCATCTGCGATTGCGCATTGGTCGAAACCGGATTGATCGTCATTGTTCAATCGTCCTCAGTTCGATGGGATCTGCAACAAGGTGTCGTAGAGCGCCTGCGCCGTCTGCAGGATGCGCGCACCTGCGCTGTAGGCCTGCTGATACGTCACCATGTCCGACAATTGCTGGTCCAGATTAACGCCCGAAACCTGGCTCATCTGGGTCTGCGCCTCCGTCAGCCGGTCGCTCTGCGTCGTGCTGTTGGATTGCGCCGCGGCGCCCTGCGTGGCGATGTCCTGATAGAAATTGCCTGCGTAGTCGTCGAGCGACATGGTGCCCGCGGCCAGATTGCCCGCGGCAGAGAATGTTTGATTGTTCGTGTTGACGGACTGCAGCGCCAGAAGGCCGCTGGAATCGCCCGAACCCACGATCTGGTCGCCTGCAACCGTTGCCGAGGAGATGTCCGCCTGCGCAACCGGGAGGTCGGCAGGATTGTTGACCATCGCCTGGTTGACGGCGAAGCCGCTCGTCAATGCGGCCGCCTGCTGCTCGCCGAGGCCGAACAGCGTCGTGAAGCTCATACCGGTGTCGCCGCGCACTGTGCTGTCGCCGGTTACGTTGAGTGCATAACCCGCGTTGGATGCCGAAGGCGTCATCGTCAGCGCGCCGTTCGATCCCAACGTGAACGTCGCCGCGCCGCCGAACGCCGTGTTGAGCGAGGTGACGATGTCGCCGATCGTCATGCCGGAATTTACTGTGACGCTGGCTTGCTTGCCGACCTGACCGTCGGGACCCTTGAGAACGAAACTCATGGTTCCGCCATCGGCGAAATTGCCGGCGTCGCTCGCGGAAAGACCGGTCGCCGGGTTCGATGGCGCCGTCGTCGTGAAGACGTCGTTCAGACCGAAGAACTGCGAGAACGCCGTGCCGCCGCGGCTCGTGGGATCGCCGGCATTGTCCTGCACGACGATGCCGTTGCCGCTCGAGCCGCTGATCGAAAGCTGGCCGTTGGCGAAGCTTGCCGTGCCGTTGGTGCCCAGCGCCGCATTCAGCGCGGTCGTAAATCCGCCGACCGTGCCGGTAAATCCGGCAGGCGCACCGCCATCGACGGAAATCGTGTCATTGTCGAAGTCCACGTCGACGCGCGAGACGAGATTGCCGCTCTGGTCGGTCACGGCGACGGTCGTCTGCCCGGTAAAGTTGAGCGAATCCGTGGCGAGCAGGCCGGTATCCTGGCCGTTAAGCGTTTGCGGCGGCGGAAATGCCGAATTGGCATTGCTCTGCGCGTTGTACGCCTGCGCCGTCTGTTGCGCGAACTGGCCCAACTCCTGCTGGAAATTCGCCAGCTGCCCATCGCGCATCTGGACGAGACCCTCGATCGAGCCCGAGCCGAGATGCGGATCGAGGACCATGGAGGGTCCCACCGTCTGCTGCGTGACGGGATCGATGTTCTGCAACGTGATCGGCCCGTATGTGCCGTTTGTCGAGCCGCCCGAATAGCTCAGCTGTGCATAGGTGCTGCCGACTAGATTGACCCCATCCTGCGTCGACACGTTGAGAGTGCCGTTTGCCTGCGGAGAGACGCGCACGCCGATCATCTGCGACAGGTTCTGGATCGCAAGGTCGCGCTGATCGAGAAGGCCGGACGACGTGTCGCCCGTCGCCGCTGCCGTCTGGATTTGCTGGTTGAGCGAATAGATCTGGGTGATCAGCTGATTGACCGAGCCGACCGATGTCGAAATCTGCTGATCGACCTGTCCCTGGAGAGTGGATATCTGACCGGAGAGGCTCGAAATCGTCGACGCCGTGTTCTGAAACGCCGTCAGCACACTCTGTTGGCTTGCGCTCGAATTGGGCGACAGCGTGGCGGAACCCAGCGCTGTCGACAGCGCATCGAGCTGCGACGTCAGGGACGTGTCGTCGCTCGGCTGGCCGAGCGACGCATCCAGCTGCGAATAGACGTTGGTCTGAGCCGAATACTGCGAGGACGCCGCTCCGGCATAGAGCGCTTCCTGCTGCAGGAACTGGTTGACGACCCGCTGGACGTCCGCGACGTCGACGCCCTCGAGCTGCCCGCCGGCCGTCATGGCCTGCTCGTTGACCTGCCGCTGCGCATAGCCTTGCGTATTGATGTTGGCGATGTTGTTGGAGACGACGTTCAACGCCGACGAGTTCGTCTGCAGCGCGGAAAGAGCGGTCTGGACGATGCCGTTCAGTGACAAATGCGTACTCCATTGGCAGGTCGCCGCCTGCGGTATCCGCAAGCGACGTGCCAACGCGAAGCGCGGAAATGCACGCGTTACAGGTCCTCTCCCTCCGTTTTCCGCGCGGCAGACTTTGCCGGGGCGGCAATTTCGGCTGCGCGATTTGTGGCGGTCGCGGCTGAATTTGTTCGAAAAATCGCGCTGCCGACGCATGTCTCTCATGTGGTCCGAGGCTTGCTAACTGAGACCCCGGACATTCATGCGGACGCAGTTACGTGGCAGCCGTCGCAGCACATGCACTGGCATCGGCATCGGGAGCCGCGCTCTCGGGCGGCAAGCCGTTTGCCGCGCTGTCCGGTCTGGCCGCGAGCGACTCGTCCTTCGCATCCGTGCTGGCCCAACTCGCCAATGCCGCGGGCTCACAGCCCGTCCCGCAGGCTTCCCCTCTGCCGTCTTTCTCGTTTCATTCCTCTCCGGCCGTGAGCGGACCCGTGCAGCCGGCACAACCGAATGAAGCTCAGGCGAATGAAACTGCGGACGAAGGCCCGTCGCCGTCCGGTCCGACGTCCGCCGCGTTGCCCGCGTCCGCGGTCTCAGCGCTGCCGGGCAACGCATGGAACGGCGCAAGTCCTCTTCCGGGAAATGTTCCGAGCTACGCGCAGTCTTTGCTCGATGGTTCCGCCGCACCGACAGCGTCCGGCACGACGTCTCATTCGCTTGCGCAACAGGCGGCTTCGTCCTGGCTTCGCCAGATGACCGCGCAGACTCCGCCGTCAGGTACGGCTGCCGCGCAGGCGCCTGCTCCCCAGGGCGCCGCTGCAACGAATCCGGCGACCTCGTCGTCGCCGATCGCGCAGTGGACATCTCCGCCGGCCCTGCAGCAGATCGGCGCAGCATCCGCGAGCCTCAACCAGCCGCACTTCACAGCGCAGCAGGCGGCAGCGGCGTGGCTGCAGCAGATGTCAACCGCCGGCCCGGCCGGGACAACGCCCCCCGCACTGCAGGCAGGCGCACAATCCCAGGCAGGCGCACAACCCAACGCGGCGCCGCCAACTGCCCAATCCGCTTCGCAGACGCCGCCGTGGCTGCAGCAGATTCAGGCTGCGAACGCGCATGTCACCACGACGCAGACAATGCCGACGCCACTGCTGCCGAACGGCGTTTCCACTTACGCACAGTCGCTTCAGCAGGGGCAAACCCAATCGGCCGTCGCCCAATCCGCCGGTTCTGCAGCGAACACGGCGCCGGCGGTACCGGCGACCATTCTCGCAGCAAACAGCACGCAGAGCGTGGCCGCCATGTTCAGCGTGCCATCGTTCCCGACAGCGATGGCTTTTGCGACACCGGCCAATTCAAAGGCGCAGACATTGACCGGCACAACGAATGCCGCGGTCCCGAGCAGCGGTGACGCCGGTGCCTCGCAAAGTGGGCCATCGTCTTCGCCGCCTGTCACAACCACCGGGCCGCTCTCGCCTGCAGCACAATCCGAGAACAACAAAGCGGCCGTGCTCGCGCAGGCCGAGCAGGCGTCCGTTCGGGCGGGACATGCAGCCCAGGTGACGGAGCAGCACGCCTTGCCGTTGAACTTCGATGCGTCCGAGGCGACTGCAGCGTCGAAGCCGGATGGCGCGCACGCCGATTTTGCCGACACGGAGAAAAGCTCCCCGGCCGCCGACGATCACTCCGCTGCGCCCGATGCGGTCCAACTCGCTTCGTCGCAGGCGCAGGTCGTTCATTCACCCGCCGCCGCCGAGGCCGTACCCGTTCAGCAGGCTGCGGCAACGCCGGCATCCGGCTTGCCCGCATCGGCAGATACGCCGGTTTTCTCCGTTCAATCGCAGCCGACGGGTGCGCAAGCAGCGGCGCCGGCCGCCGCAGGCCTTCCTTCGGCACCCGCAAGCGTGCCCGGCGCGCCGGATATCAACGCGCTCGCGATGAGCATCGCCGCGAAATCGCTGGACGGCTCAAGACAGTTCGACATCCGTCTCGATCCCGCCGAACTCGGCCGCGTTGACGTGCGGTTGTCGCTCGATGGCGCCGGCACGGCGCAGGCGCACCTGTCGGCCGAACGTCCAGAAACACTCTCTCTGCTGCAGAACAATGCGCCCGCACTCACTCGCGCGCTTCAGGATTCCGGCGTGCAGGTCGCCAACAACGGCCTGCAATTCTCGCTGAAGGGCCAGGATCGCCAGAGCGGCGATGCCGAACCGCGCGCACCCTCGCGAAGCCGCGCGTCGGCGGCGCAAAGCATTTCCGCCGCTGCCTCGTTAAGCGGGACAGCGTCGGCCTACGGCCTCTCGCCTTCCGGCAGCGGCGTCAACATTCTTGTCTGAGGAACGACCATGACAACCGGCGTGACAGGAACTGGAACAGGTACGGGCTCGGGCGGCAATGCCGCCATCCAGCAGCTGACGGGAAATTACGACACGTTCCTGCAGCTTCTGACGACGCAGCTGCAGAACCAGGATCCGCTGAACCCGATGGACTCCAACCAGTTCACCCAGCAGCTTGTCGAGTTCAGCCAGGTCGAACAGCAGATCAACACCAATTCCAATCTGCAGAGTCTGATCTCGCTGACCGAAGGCAACGCCGGCTCGGCAGCGGTCGGCTATCTCGGCAAGGATGTGACGATCACCAACGGCAATGCCGCGCTCACCAACGGCACGGCGACGTGGAACTACACGCTCGGCGCCGATTCATCCTCCACGCAGCTGTCGGTCACGAATTCCGCCGGCCAGGTCGTCTATACCGGCTCGGGTTCGACGTCTTCGGGTTCGAACACGTTCGAGTGGAACGGTCAGGACAACAACGGCAACCAGTTGCCCGACGGCACCTATACGCTCGCGGTCGCCGCGACGGGCAGCGACGGGACGGCGATACAAACCAGCGTCTCGAGCACGGGTGTCGTGAGCGAAGTTGCATTCCAGAACGGCGTGCCGGTCCTGATGATCGGATCGATGGCCGTTCCGCTTTCGCAGGTGTCCTCCATCGGAGGTTCCTGACGTTTTTCGTCCGGCAGTCGAGAAACGACTTCCAAACCCCCTGAAAGCATGTCGCGCGGCGAAGCCCGTGTGACGTCGAAAGGAAGAACGACATGAGCCTTTACGGCGCCATGATGACGGGCATTAGCGGGCTCGACGCCAACAGCCAGGCGATGAGCATCTATTCCTCCAACATCGCCAACGTGAATACGGTCGGCTACAAGGACGTGGAAGCGAATTTCGAGGATCTGCTGACCTCGCAGTTCGGCAACCCCGACAATGCGTCCGTGCTGGCGAGCGGCGAGCAGAACGTCACGCAGCAGGGTTTGCTGCAGAGCGCATCTTCGCCGACCGATCTGGCCATTTCCGGCAACGGTTTTTTTGTTGTGAACCAGACGGCGTCGGATACGGGTCAGCAGTACTTCACCCGTGCGGGCAACTTCACGCCCGATTCCAACGGCAACCTCGAGAACAGCTCCGGCTATTATCTGATGGGCTGGCCGGTGGGAGCGGACGGCAGCGTGCCGACCAACGCCGACTCGCTGGTTCCCGTCAATGTCAGCAATCTTGCAGGCAAGGCCGAAGCCACCACTGCAGTGACGCTGCAGGCCAATCTGCAGGCGACGTCGACGCAGGATCCGAACTATCAGATCGGCGACATGAGCGGCACTCCGCCCACCGCCACGCCCGATTTTTCCACGACCGTCAACGTCTATGACAGTCAGGGCGGCACCGAGCCGCTGACCTACAACTTCATCCAGACGGCTCCCAACTCCTGGAGCTATGAAGTCGATTATAACGGAAGCGAGGCAATCGACAGTCCCGACAGTCAGCAACCGAACCTGATTGCAGCCGGAACCCTGACGTTCAACACCGATGGCTCCCTGGCCGGCGTAACGAACTACAATTTCGCCACTGCCACCCAGGTTGCAGGGACCAATATGTCGTTCACCATCCCATTTGACCTGGCGAACTCCGGCCTCGCCCAACAGCCACTCGCGGTCAATGTCGGCACGATCGGCAGCACCAACGGCGTGACCCAGTTCAACAGCCCCTCCGATCTCGTCAATTCCTCCGTAAACGGAGCGCTTTTCGGGAACCTGACGGGCGTTACGGTTGGCAGTAACGGCTTTGTGACTGCAAACTTCTCGAACGGCCTGTCAGAAAATATATATCAGATACCGTTGGCTACGTTCGCCAACGAGGACGGGCTGGCTTCTGTTTCGGGCGATGCATATGAAGCGTCCTCGCAGTCCGGCAACGTCATCATCAATGCGCCGAATGTCGGCGGATCCGGCGAAATCCAGTCCTCGGAACTGGAAGGCTCCACCGTGGACCTAGCGACCGAGTTCACGAACCTGATCACGACGCAGCGCGCATACTCGGCATCCGCGCGCATCGTGACGACGGCAGACCAAATGCTTCAGACACTTGAACAGCTGCCGTCCTCGTAAACCAAATGGAAAGAGCGCCTCCCGAAACGGAGGCGCTCCATTCCAGATTGATACAGATCATGCGCCAACTTATGCGTTCTTTTACCCTGAGCCTTGGCGCTTCCTTAAGGCGGGAACGCGTATTTTGTCCGCGGGTAATGACGTCTGGAGTAGAACAGACATGGGCGAAGACAGAAGAGGTCGCGTGAGCTACGTGATCGGGCCGGATGGCAGCCCGCTCACGCTCGCAGACCTTCCGCCGCCGAACACGAAGCGCTGGGTGATCAGACGCAAGGCCGAAGTCGTCGCCGCGGTCCGCGGCGGATTGCTGAGCCTCGATGAAGCGTGCAAGCGTTATACGCTGACGGTTGAAGAGTTCCTCGCATGGCAGCGCGCGATCGATCGTTTCGGCCTTCCGGGCCTCAGAGCAACCCGCGTTCAGCAATATCGTCACTGATCTTCGTCCGGCTTAAGTCTAAGTTTACCGAAACCCCGGCAATGTTTGCCTAGCACGAAGGGCAGACGGCTGGACGCGACCATGTCCCGCCTCGCGCTGCCCTCAGCGGAGGCAGGACTTGACGGAGTTTCTCAGGAGTTTCGGGTATGCGCGCTTCGGCGCCATGGCGGGCGTGGCGGCTGCGCTCACGATATTCTTCCTCTACGTCGCAGGCGTCGTTTCGGAGCCCGCCAAATCCATTCTCTACGCCGGTCTCGAACCGAAGGATGCCGCGCAGGTTACTGCCAAGCTCGACGCGATGGCGGTTCCCTACGAAGTCAAGGGTGACGGCGGAACCATCCTGGTGCCGGGAAACCAGGTTACGAAGCTGCGCATGGAGCTGGCTTCCGAGAATCTTCCGGCCGCCGGCGTCGGTTACGAGATCTTCGACAAGTCCGACGCGTTCGGGACCACCGCCTTCGTACAGAACATCAATCGCCTGAGGGCGTTGGAAGGCGAGCTGTCGCGCTCGATCAACACGATCGAGGGCGTTGAGAGTTCGCGTGTGCATCTTGTGATTCCCGAGCGGCAGATATTTTCGCGGGAGGCGCAGAACCCCAGCGCCTCCGTTGTGCTCAAGACGCGCGGCACGCTCGACAAGGGCCAGGTCTCGGCCATCCAGCATCTCGTGGCGGCCGCGGTTGCCGATCTTGAATCCTCGCATGTGGCCATCGTCGACGACAAAGGCGAGTTGCTCGCAGGCGGCGAAGACAAGACCGGCGCGGAAGCAACGGCGTCGAGTGAAAACGACCAAACGACCGCCTTCGAAGACCGCTTGAGGCAAAGGATCGAATCCATCGTCGGCAGCGCCGTGGGAACGGGTCACGTCCGCGCCCAGGTCGCGGCCGAACTGAATTACGACCATGTCAACGAGACATCCGAAACCTTCGACCCGGACAGCAAGACGATCCGCTCCAGCCAGACCGTCGAGCAGAACGCCAGCGATGCGAACGGCGCGAACGGCAATGCCGTTTCCGTCGCCAATTCGCTGCCCGGCGGCCAGCAGAGCCAGACCCCGCAAGGTGGCAACAAGTCGGACAGCACGCGCACCGAAGAGACGACGAATTACGAAATCTCCAAGACGGTGCGCACCAAAACGAACGACGGCGGCGCGGTGAAACGCATCTCGGTTGCAGTCGTGGTCGACGGCACCACCGCGGATGGCACGGGCAAGGATTCCTACAAACCCCGCACGCCCCAGGAACTGAAGCAGATCGAAGAGCTGGTAAAATCCGCCATGGGCTACGACGCCGCGCGTGGCGACCAGGTGCAGGTCGTCAACATGGCATTTGCCCATATGGACACCGGTGCGATCGCGCCCGAGGCCAAGCCGCTCCTCGGTCTGGATTCGACGGACTGGTTCAAGATCATAGAAGCCAGCATCTTCTGTCTCACCGCACTTTTGATGGGGCTTTTTGTCGGCCGGCCTCTGATCAAGAAAATGTTCGCGCCGGCGACCTACGTGGCTCAGCCGGGAATGGTCGCACTGCAGGCGGGCTCGCCTATGCCCGCTCTCGCGGCCGGACATGCCGCGAGCGAATCCCAGGCAACCGCCATGGGCGCGCTCCCAGCTCCATCCGGCGGAGGCGGCAACGAGAGCATGATCGACATCTCGCGCATCGAAGGACAGGTGCGGGAATCCTCCATCCGCAAGGTCGGCGAAGTGGTTCAGGCGCATCCGGAAGAAGCGCTCGCCATTCTTCGTACCTGGCTGCATCAACCGGTGTAAGCCATGTCGCGCGCAGTCAAGGCACAAACCAAGGACGATGTCCGCCAGCTCACGGGCGCCGAACGCTCGGCCATTCTGATGCTTGCGTTGGGAGAAGAGTACGGCACCAGCCTCTGGAAGATGCTCGACGAGGACGAGATCAAGGAAATCTCGCAGCTGATGTCTACCCTCGGTACCGTCAGCGCCAGCGTGGTCGAAAAGTTGCTGATCGATTTCGTCTCGCAGATGTCGGCAACCGGTTCGCTCCTGGGCTCCTACGAATCGACCGAACGCCTGCTCTCCCGCTTCATGGCCGAAGACAAGGTCGGGGCGATCATGGAGGAAATCCGCGGTCCGGCCGGACGCACCATGTGGGACAAGCTCGGCAACGTGAACGAGACGGTGCTCGCGAACTATCTCAAGAACGAATATCCGCAGACCGTCTCCGTCGTGCTGTCGAAAATCAAGCCGGAACACGCTGCCCGCGTGCTGGGCGCGCTGCCCGAAGAATTTGCGCTCGAAGTGGTGCAGCGCATGCTTCGCATGGAATCGGTGCAAAAGGACATACTCGACAAGGTCGAGAAGACCCTGCGCGTGGAATTCATGTCGAACCTGGCGCGTACCGCCAAGCGCGACGCCCATGAACACATGGCGGAAATTTTCAACAATTTCGACCGCCAGACGGAGAGCCGCTTCATCGTGGCGCTGGAAGAGCGCAGCCGCGATGCCGCCGAACGCATCAAGGCGCTGATGTTCACCTTCGAGGATCTCGGCAAGCTCGATCCCGGCTCGATTCAGACGCTGCTGCGCCATGTCGAGAAGGACAAGCTAGGGCTGTCCCTGAAGGGCGCGACCGATACGCTGCGCGATGTCTTCTTCTCGAACATGTCCGAACGCGCCGGCAAGATTCTGCGCGAAGACATGGAGGCAATGGGTCCGGTGCGGCTGAAGGATGTCGATGAAGCCCAGATGCGCATGGTCAACGTCGCCAAGGACCTCGCAAACAAGGGCGAGATCATGATTTCCAGCAAACAGGGCGAAGACGAGCTGATCTATTGATGATGACGAAGAACGCAACCAAATTCACGTTCGATACCGTGTTCGGCGCCGGCCAGGATCCTGCGGCGGAAGCGGCGCGCACGCGCGGACGCAAGACCTTTACCGAAGCCGAGATCGATTCCCTGCGCGCCGATGCAAGGGCCGAAGGAGCCAACGCTGCGGAAGCGCGAGCGCTTGAATCGATTGCCGCGGGTACGCGCGATGCGGTGAACGCCATGATCCGGGCAATGAACGCCGCGAAGGAAAACCTCGAGACCGTACGGTCCGAAGCGACGACGGTCGCCTTTGCTCTCGCCCGCAAGATCGCGAGCGCCGCAGTCGCAACCTTTCCTGTCGGCGAAGTGGAGGCCGCTCTTCGCGGCGCCATGCACGAAGCCATCGGCGAACCGCGGATAGTCCTGCACGCGAAACCCGAAGTGGTCCAAGCGCTTGCGGGACGCATCGCGGAGATCGCGCATGAGGAAGGTTATGACGGACGGGTACAGCTGTCCGCAGACGCATCACTGAACGGCGCCGACTGCCGGATCGACTGGCGCGGCGGCGGCGCGGAACGCACCAACGCCGCCATCGAGGCTGCAATCGACGAACTGATGACACGCTGCTTTGCCGCAACGCGTGCGGGACAGAACGGGAGTGAGACATGACTGGCAACGACGAAGTCGAACTGCCGGAACTGGCACGCGAGGGAACGTCGGGCGAAGCCCGCGCCCTGCTCCAGACCGATCAGGCCCCCGATTCCGACATCAAGCGCAGCGCGTCCGATCTGGAAGCCGTGTTCGATGTTCCCGTGACGGTATCAGCGGTTCTCGGCAAGTCGGGCATGGAAGTCAGCCAGCTTCTGAAGCTGGGACGTGGCGCCATTATCGAGCTCGACAGGAAGATCGGCGAAGCGATCGACATCTATGTCAACGACCGCCTCGTTGCGCGTGGCGAAGTGGTGCTCGTTGAAGACCGTCTCGGCGTGACGATGACGGAAATCATCAAAACTGGTCAGTCCTGACATCCGGACGGCAGAGCGAAAGGAATAAATCATGCGACTCCTCATAGTCGGCGGATTGCAGGGCCAGATCGGCGCAGCGACCAAAATCGCCATGGACCGCGGTGCGAAGGTCACGCATGCCAGCGACATCGATCAGGCCATGGCGGAACTCCGCAACGGCCGGGGCGCGGACCTCGTGCTCGCCGACGTTACGCTCGATATCGGCCGGTTGGTGCGATCGCTCGCTGCGGAACGCATCTGTACGCCCGTCGTGGCAGCCGGAATAGGGACCGATGCCCGCAGGGCCGTCGACGCCATCCGCGCCGGCGCCAAGGAATATCTTCCCCTGCCGCCCGATCCGGAACTGATCGCTGCAGTTCTGGCGGCAGTGGCGGACGAGAGCCACCAGCTCATCCATGAAGACGAAGCAATGGCTGCCGTGATCACGTTGGCGGACCAGGTCGCGCCGAGTGACGCGTCAATTCTCATCACCGGCGAATCCGGCACGGGTAAGGAAGTTCTCGCGCGCTACGTGCACCGCAAATCGTCGCGTTCCGACAAGCCCTTCATCTCCGTGAACTGCGCCGCGATCCCGGAAAACCTGCTCGAATCCGAATTGTTCGGTCACGAGAAGGGCGCCTTTACGGGCGCCATCGCGCGGCGCGTCGGCAAGTTCGAGGAAGCCGACGGCGGGACGCTGCTGCTGGACGAAATCAGCGAAATGGATGCCCGCCTGCAGGCGAAGCTGCTGCGCGCTATTCAGGAACGCGAAATCGACCGCGTGGGCGGCACCAAGCCCGTCAAAGTCGACATCCGCATCATCGCGACATCAAACCGCGATCTGGCGGACGCTGCGAAACGCGGCATCTTCCGCGAAGACCTGCTCTATCGCCTCAACGTGGTGAACCTGCGCCTGCCGGCGTTGCGCGAACGTCCGAGGGATATTCTCGCGCTGGCGCGCCACTTCGCGCACAAATATGCGGAAGCCAACGGCCAGCCCTACCGGCCGATCGCGCCCCAAACGGAGCGGTTGCTGCTCGCCCATCCCTGGCGCGGCAATGTCCGCGAGCTCGAAAACACCATCCACCGCTCGGTGCTGCTCGCAAGCGGCGCAGAAATCGGCCCCGAGGCGATCCGCCTTCCGGACGGAACGCACGTGAGCTCGAGCGCGAATCCCGATGTTCCCGGCGCGGTAAAGATTGCGGTCGAGACAGCAGCGGCCGCGACACGTGGTCTCGTGGGCCGCACGGTTGCCGATGTCGAGCGCGATCTCATTCTCGATACGCTCGATCACTGTCTTGGCAATCGTACGCATGCGGCGAACATTCTCGGCATTTCCATCCGGACGCTGCGTAACAAGCTGCGCGAGTACTCCCAATCCGGCCTGCAGATTCCCCAGCACGGCGAAAGCCGGATGGCCGGCTGACGGCTGAACGAACGCAACGAGGATGGCTGACGTCACGCAAACTGCGGCGGTGCCGGGCGCAGGGGTTAACCTTAGCGTCGCATCAATTGCCGATTTCCTGAAGCGCAGCGACCTCGGACTCGCCGTGGGGATCATGGCGATTCTGGTCGTGCTGATCCTGCCGTTGCCACCCTGGCTGCTCGATATCTGTCTGGCACTGTCTCTGTCGCTTTCCATCCTGATCCTGATGACGGCGGTGTTCGTGAGAAAACCGCTGGAGTTCAGCGCGTTCCCGACGGTGCTTCTTGTCACCACACTGATGCGCCTCGCGCTCAACCTCGCGTCCACGCGACTTATTCTGTCCCGCGGCAACGAAGGAACGGCTGCATCCGGCTACGTGATCCAGGCCTTCGGCAAGCTGATCATGCAGGGCAATTTTGTTATCGGCCTCATCATCTTCTCCATCCTCGTGATTGTGAACTTCGTCGTCATCACCAAGGGTTCCGGCCGGATCGCCGAAGTGGCCGCGCGCTTCACGCTGGATTCGATGCCCGGCAAACAGATGGCCATCGACGCCGATCTGTCTTCGGGATTGATCGACGAAAAGGAAGCGCGCACGCGCCGCAAGAACATCGAGTCGGAATCCAATTTCTTCGGCGCCATGGACGGCGCCTCGAAATTCGTCCGCGGTGACGCGATCGCGGGTCTTCTCATCGTCGGCATCAACGTCGTCGGCGGGATCATCATCGCCGTCGCGCAAAAGGGCATGAGCTTCATCGACGCCACGCAGACCTTTACGTTGCTGAGTGTCGGCGACGGCCTCGTCAGCCAGATGCCGGCGCTGATCGTCTCCACCGCCGCAGGCCTGATGGTTTCCAAGGCAGGCGTGGAAGGCGCCACCGACAAGGCGATGATGGGACAATTGTCCTTCTACCCGCAGGCGCTGGGCATGGCGTCCGCCGTGATGGGCATCGTTGCCGCCCTTCCCGGCATGCCCACATTCGTGTTCGGCGGGCTCTCCGCCGCTGTGGGTTACCTCGCCTGGCATGCGTACCAGAAGAAGGACCAGGCCCAGGTCGAGGAGAAACTGGCGGTCGAGAAAGCCAAGACCGATACCGCACCGAAGGAAGAACCGATTTCCAGCGCGCTTGCGCTCGACCTGCTGCGCATCGAGCTGGGTTACGGCCTGCTGCCGATGATCAACGACGTGAAGGGTCATCGCATCACCGATCAGATCAAGGCGCTGCGCCGCCAGCTCGCTCAGGAAATGGGCTTCGTCATGCCGTCCGTGCGCATTCTCGACAACATGCAGCTTGGCGCCAACGAATACTGCATCCGGGTCAAGGAAGTGGAGTCCGGACGCGGCGAACTGTTTCCCGGAAGCTTCCTCGTCATGGATCCCAAGGGCACCGCCGTCGATCTTCCCGGCACGCACACGACAGAACCCGCCTTCGGTCTGCCGGCAACCTGGGTCAGCCAGGCTTTGCGCGAAGAAGCCTCGTTCCGCGGCTTGACCGTGGTCGATCCGGGCACGGTTCTCACCACGCATCTGACGGAAGTTCTCAAATCGCACATGGCCGAACTTCTCTCCTATGCGGAGACGAAGAAGCTTCTCGACGAACTGCCTGCAGAACACAAGAAGCTTGTCGAAGACATCATTCCTGCGCAAATCTCGATCAACGGCGTGCAGCGGGTTCTGCAGACTCTGCTTGGTGAGCGCGTCTCCATCCGCGATCTGCCGACCATACTCGAAGGCATTGCCGAAGCCGTCGGCCACACCAAGAACGCGCTCTACATCACAGAGCATGTGCGCGCACGGCTGGCGCGTCAGCTCTGCAATCAGAACCTCGCGCCGGGCGGGTATCTGCCGCTGATCGCTCTGTCGCCGGCATGGGAACAGGCCTTCAACGAGTCGATCGTGGGCCAGGGCGAAGACCGCCAGCTCGCGATGGCGCCCTCCCAGCTGCAGCAGTTCATCCAGACCATGCGCGAGCGCTTCGACGACGCGGGTCAGCGCGGTGAAGTACCTGTGCTTCTCACCAGCCCGCAGATCCGCCCGTTCGTGCGTTCGATCGTGGAACGCTTCCGTCCGCAGACCGTGGTCATGTCGCAGAACGAGATCCACGCTTCCATCCGCCTGCGCACTCTGGGACAGGTTTGAGCGATGAAGCTGCGGACCTTTCTCGCCAAGGACATGCGCGAAGCACTGGCCAGCGTGCGCGCCGAAATGGGTCCGGAGGCGGTGATCGTGGCCAGCGAGCGCGCCAAGGGCGGCGGCATCGTCGTGCGCGCCGCTCTCGATGAACCGGAGGTCGTGCAGCCGGAACCCGCCAACGACTATTCGGATGACACTGTTTCCGAACCCGCAGGCTTCGATGCGGGTTACCGTGAAAATCTTATCAGACGATTGCGCGCGCCGTCCGACCGGCCGGGCCACCGGACCCGCAACTTCAATCGTGCCGAACTCCTCGCTCTTTTGCGCGGCCATCGCGCGGCGGACACGCTGGCCCACGAACTTGCCGAGGCGGCGGAAAAATCCGGACTGAGCGATATGACGCTGGCATTGGCCTCCGCCCTCGACAAAGGCATGCGCGCCAAACCGCTCGACGTTGCGGATTGTTCTGCGCTGCTCCTGTGCGGGCCGCCTGGCGCCGGCAAGACGGCGACGGCCGCCAAGATCGCCGCACATGCCGGCCTCATCGGCCGTCCGGTGAGATTGATTGCGGCGGACGCGTCAGGCGCCGGCGCCGTCGCGCGACTGGAGACGTTTGCCAAACACCTCGGCGCAGAACTGGTCGTGGCTGAGTCCGCGGCGCTGCTTGAGAAACACGTCAGCGACGCGAATGCGCAGGACGTTCTTGCCATCATCGACACGGCGGGTTTCGATCCGCGGCACGCGAAATCGCGCACGGCGTTCTCCGCACTGGCTCATATCGAAGGCCTCGAGACTATCGCAATTCTTCCCGCGACGATGGACGCAGAAGAGAGTGCCGAAATCGCGCGTGCACTGCTTACCCTCGGCGCGACGCGGATGATCGTGACCTGTCTGGACCTTGTCCGGCGTGCCGGTACCGTGCTGACCGCCGCCGTCCAGGGAGCACCGCTCGCCCATGTCAGCCGCTCGCCGTTCGTTGCTGGTGGTCTTGAGACGCTGACGCCATTGTCGCTTGCGCGATTGCTGATCGAATCCGAACGCGCCGATGCCGGGAGCCCGCAATGACCCTTCGTACCCAGACACACCTGACGGCAATCGGCTCAGGAAAAGGCGGGACCGGCAAGACATTCGTGTCGGTGTGTCTGGCGCAGGCGCTTTCGCATCAGGGCGAACGGATTCTCCTGTTCGATGCCGACATGGGTCTTGCAAATACCTCCGTGCAACTTGGTCTCGACGAGAGCGGCGACGTGGAGTCTGTCCTGCTCAACGGAACGATCGGCGATGCCGATGTCCGGCAGGTTTGGGGTGGTACACGCGCTCGCGGAGGTTTCGATCTCCTCGCACCGCCGGCAGGCTGCAGCGGGTATGCCAACATGGACCCCGGCACTGTCGAACGCCTTGTGGCGTCTCTGCGCTCCGCAAGGCGGTATGACAGGGTTATCCTGGATCTGGCCGCCGGCGTGGACGGTGCTCCTGTCGCATTTGCGGCCGCGGCCGACGAAACCCTGCTCGTGATGACGCCCGACCCGGCGGCCCTGACGGACGCCTATGCATTCGCCAAGCTCGTCCTGCGCGCGGGAGGACGCGTGCCTGCGTCAGTCGTCAACATGGCTGCGAGTGAAGCCGATGCGCGTCGTGTTGCCGAGTCCCTCGACCGCGCGTGCGACACCTTTCTAAAATGCAGGCCGCGGTCCGCCGGCGCCATTCCGCGCGACGGCCGCGTCGACGAATGCATTCGCCGGCAGGAGCAACTTCTGTCACTTTACCCGCAATCGCCGGCCGCGCGCGCCATCGGCGATATCGCGCAGCGCCTGCACGCGAGGGGCGAGCCGACGCTCGCGCTGGGGTCCGGGGTTCGTTAACCATACTAGTTCAGCGCTACCGCGCCAAATTCACCCTATCTGAGGTTCAACGTCGCGGCCGCTGCCCAAACTCGCACACTTGGTGTATTATCTTTTAATGGGATCGCTTGGGGGCACCGGCCACTTCGCCGGATGCGGGCGTGTTCGTGGCGCGTGGGTCGCTTTGAGGGGGAATTATGTCTGAACTGGTCAGCCTTTGGCATTCGATTACCAGCATTGTGACGTCGTCCGATGTCGTCACTCTTATCATCATGGCCGTCATCGCAGTTGGGGCCGGCTTTGCCATGCAGAACATGGGCACGATCGTTACCGCGACGTTCGGAGCGCTTGTGATCTTCGGAATTGCCGAGTTCGCGCGCGAAGCGATCAAGGGCAAAAGCGCCGCATCGCTGGCGCAGTCCGACTGGCACAGCCTTCTGGGCATGCAGGTCGGACTGCTGATCGCCTACGCCATCCTGTTTGGCGTTGCGATCGCCATCGTGCACACGGTCCGTTCGCTGGTGATGCGCTGATCCTTACCGGGAAAATTTCTCGGACAGGATGATCGACGTCAACGTTCGGGCGACTCCGGCAGCCTTGCCGATGCGGTCGAGGGCTGCGTCCATGCGCGCGGTGGTATCGGTTTCGACGACGGCCATCATGTCGAAAGCGCCGGAGACGGCTGCCAGCGAGCGCACTTCGGTCATACGCTTAAGTTCGGCGTTCACGCGCTCCGCCTGTTTGGGATCCGCCGTGATCATCACCACTGCCCGCAGATGCCGCGACTCCGCGTCATCCGACAGTCGGACCGTGTAACCCTTGATCACGCCTGCCCGCTCGAGCCGGGCAATACGCTCCTGAACCGTCGAGCGCGCCAGGCCGAGTTTTCGCGCCAGCGAAGCCGTCGGCTCGCGCGCGTTTGTCTTCAACAGCGCCAGCAATCTGGTGTCTTTGTCGCGTATTGGCAATTTGCCGGATTTCCCTGCGAATCGCCGGATCGTATCCCACTTTCCGGCGCTTTGCCGCCTCGTTTCCGGTCCGACGTCCAACTAAATCGATGACGTGGGCAAAACAGGGAGCGGCATCATGAAGAACGTGACTTTGGTCGGTGGCGGCAAGATCGGCATTGCCATCACGGAGCTGTTGTCGTCGACCGGCGATTATCGCGTCACCGTCATCGATCGCGATGCCCAGAGCCTGGAACGCATTCCCCACCGAGGCAGAGTGGAACTGCGCCGGCGCGAGATTGTCGACGCGGATTCCTTCGCGCGCGAACTCGAAGGACAGGACATCGTGCTGTCCGCTTCGCCCTACTCCCTTACCGCTACCATCGCCGAAGCCGCCAAGCGCGCGCATGTCCATTATCTCGACCTGACGGAGGACGTGGAGAGCACGCGCACCATCAAGAAGCTGGCGGAAGGCGCCGATACGGCGTTCATTCCCCAGTGCGGGCTGGCGCCGGGGTTCATTTCCATAGCAGCTTACGACCTCGCGCGGGAGTTTGAGAAGCTTCGCGAAGTGCAGATGCGCGTGGGCGCGTTGCCGGTGTTCCCCACCAACGCGCTGAAATACAACCTCACCTGGTCGACGGACGGACTGATCAACGAATATTGCAACCCGTGCGAGTCGGTGCGCGACGGCATTCGCGGCGAGGTACCCGCGCTGGAGGAACTCGAAGCCTTCTCGCTCGACGGCATCACCTATGAGGCATTCAACACATCGGGCGGCCTGGGAACCTTGTGCGACACCCTGGAAGGCAAGGTTGAGAATCTCAACTACAAGACGGTGCGCTATCCGGGTCACCGCGACATCGTCAAGATGCTGGTGCGCGACCTGAGGCTGGGCATGCGTCGCGACATCATGAAGGACGTGCTCGAGACCGCCATTCCGATCACCTATCAGGACGTAGTTCTCATTTTCGTGACGGTGTCGGGCTGGTTGGAAGGCCGGCTGACGCAGGAAAGTTACGCGAAGAAGATCTACAGCCAGACTGTCGGGGATCGCCTGATGAGTGCGATCCAGGTGACGACGGCGTCGGGCATCTGCGCGATGTGCGACCTGCTTGTGGAGGGCAAACTGCCGCAAAAAGGTTTTGTGCGGCAGGAAGAAGCCAAGCTCTCGGATTTTCTGGCCAATCGGTTCGGACGCTACTACGCTGGCGAATACTAATTCGCTGACAAGACGCAGGGATCAAAGCCTCGGGAACGCACGTTGTGTGATTAACCGAATCCTTGCTCATTGGTGAACCGCGATGCAGACAGCGATCTCCCGAACCGGCGGAACAGCCCTTGTCGAGGCGTTGAAAATCCATGGCACGGAGATCGCATACTGCGTTCCCGGCGAGAGCTATCTCTCCGTGCTGGATGCTCTCTACGATGCGCGCGATGCGATTCGTCTCGTCAGCTGCCGCCATGAAGGCGGCGCGGCCAATATGGCGGAAGCCTATGGCAAGCTGACGGGAAGGCCCGGCATCTGTTTCGTCACGCGCGGGCCCGGCGCCACCAACGCGTCCATCGGCGTCCACACCGCGTTCCAGGATTCAACGCCGATGATCCTCTTCGTCGGTCAGGCAGCACAGGAGCATCTCGACCGCGAAGCCTTCCAGGAAGTGGATTTCCGCGCCATGTTCGCGCCGCTCGCCAAGTGGGCGGCCGAGATTCGCGACGCCAACCGCATTCCGGAGTATGTCGCGCGCGCGTTTCACGTCGCCACGTCCGGACGGCCGGGACCGGTCGTGCTGTCGCTTCCAGAAGATGTTCTTTCGGCGGCCTGCACCACGCCGGCCACGAAGCGCTTTGTGAAGACGGAGCCTGGCACAACCCGCGAGATCGTGCGCCGGGCGCACAGCCTGATCATGCGTGCGGAGCGGCCATTTCTGGTTCTGGGCGGCCCGGGATGGGATGCCGAAGCGATGGCGGACATCCGCAAATTCGCAGAGATACTCGATCTCCCTGTCATCACGGCGTTCCGCGCCAAGGACCGCTTCGACAACACGCATCGCAACTATTGCGGCGATCTCGGCATCGGCGCGGATCCGAAACTCGTCGCGCGTGTCAAGGAGAGCGATCTTCTGCTTGTCGTCGGCGCCCGGCTCGGCGAGATGACGACCGACGGATACACGCGCGTCACGGTTCCCAACCCGAAGCAGACGCTCATTCACGTGTATCCGGGCGTCGAAGAGCTGGCACGCGTCTACCAGCCGGATCTTGCGATCGCGTCGGGCGTGGGGCCGTTCGCGCGGCTTGCTTCGGAAATCAATCCGCCGGTAAGCGTCAACTGGCGCAGCTTCCGCCGTGAAGCGCGCGCCGACTACGAAACCTTCGCGAGACCTGTGAGCGCGCCCGGCGACGTCAATCCGTCGGATATCTTCGCCTGGCTCTCGGAAAAGCTGCCCGCCGACGCAATTCTTGCCAATGGTGCGGGAAACTACGCAGGCTGGCTGCACCGCTTCTATATCTACCGAGGTTTTCCCACGTTGCTCGGTCCGACCAGCGGCGCGATGGGCTACGGCGTGCCGGCGGCGATTGCCGCCAAGCTGACATTCCCCTCGCGAACCGTCGTCGCGTGCGCAGGCGACGGCTGCTTCCTGATGACCGGGCAGGAACTGGCCACCGCCGTGCAGTACGACGCAGCCATCATCGTGCTTGTCTTCGACAACGGCATGTACGGCACGATCCGCATGCATCAGGAACGCGAATTTCCCGGGCGAGTGATCGCCACGGAACTGAGGAATCCCGATTTCGCTGCGCTTGCGAGGAGCTACGGCGCTGAAGCGTTTCATGTTACGCGCACGACTGATTTCGCCGATGCGTTTCAGCGCGCGCGGCAATCCAAGAGGCCTTCGCTCATCCATATCAGCGTCGATCCGGAAGCGATCTCGCCGACGACGACGCTGACGGCGTTGCGGGAAAAAGCGAAAAGCTAAGTTTGCACCACGGAGACACAGAGAGCACAGAGAACCGGAAAAATCACAAGGAGACGGTGAACCACCAAGATTTTATGCGCGCGCCAGGCGGTCAAACCGGTTTCTCGCCGTCTCCCTGTAAACACTTCTTCTCCGTGTCTCCGTGGTGAATTCCTTCAATGCTCCCGATGTGAGTAAAACCGGAGATCAGCATGCACGGCAAAGACATTCTCGCCCACTTTGGCATCGCGGCTGGCACCGGCGATCACGTCGTTCGCTCGCCCATTGACGGCGCCGAGATCGGCCGCGTGTCGTTCGATGCCCCCGGCGCGATCGACGAAAAGATTGCGGCGAGCATCGAAGCGTTCGGGGGGTGGCGTACCGTTCCCGCGCCGCGCCGCGGCGAACTGGTGCGCCTGTTCGGCGAGGAACTGCGCGCCCACAAGGAGCAGCTCGGCCGCCTCGTCACGCTCGAAGCCGGCAAGATCCTGCAGGAGGGCCTTGGCGAAGTTCAGGAGATGATCGACATCTGCGATTTCGCGGTCGGGCTTTCGCGTCAGCTTTACGGCCTCACCATCGCGTCGGAACGTCCCGGTCACCGGATGATGGAGCAGTGGCATCCGGCAGGCCCCGTCGCGGTGATTTCCGCCTTCAACTTTCCCGTCGCCGTCTGGGCCTGGAACGCCGCACTGGCGCTTGTCTGCGGCGACAGCGTGATCTGGAAGCCATCGGAAAAGACTCCGCTCGCGGCGCTCGCCACGCATGCGCTGTTCGAGCGGGCGGCGCAGAAATTCGGATCGGCTCCGAAGGCGTTGTCGCAGGTCATTCTCGGCGTGCGCGAGGCCGGTGAAGCATTGGCGAAAGACCCGCGCATACCTGTGATCAGCGCCACGGGCTCAACCACCATGGGCCGTGCGCTCGCGCCGGTCGTTGCGCAACGCTTCGGGCGCTCGATCCTGGAGCTGGGCGGCAACAACGCGATGATCGTTTGTCCGTCGGCAAAGCTCGATCTGGCGCTGCGCGCCATATTGTTCGCAGCGGTCGGCACGGCCGGCCAACGCTGCACGAGCCTGCGCCGCCTGCTCGTGCATGAGTCGATCTACGACAAACTCGTTCCGGCTCTGAAGGCCGCCTGGTCGAAACTTGCAGTCGGCGATCCGCTGCGCCCCGATACGCTCGTGGGCCCGCTGATCGACGAACAGGCATTCGACGCCATGGAGCGCGCGCTCGTGACGGCGAAGGACGAAGGCGGCGTAATCTCTGGCGGCCGACGCGCGCTGGGCGATACGTTCCCGAATGCGTTCTACGCGAAACCCGCCATCGTCGAGATGCCCGCACAAACCGCCACCGTCTGCCGCGAGACATTCGCGCCCATCCTTTATGTGCTGCGCTATCGCGACTTCGAGGGTGCACTGGCGCTGCACAACGCCGTACCGCAAGGTCTCTCGTCCTGCATTTTCACGCAGGACATGCAGGAGGCGGAACGGTTTGTTGCTGCTGCGGGATCGGATTGCGGCATCGCCAATGTGAATATCGGTCCTTCGGGTGCGGAAATCGGCGGAGCGTTCGGAGGCGAAAAGGAAACCGGGGGCGGCCGCGAGTCCGGCTCGGATTCCTGGAAGGCGTACATGCGCCGGCAGACGGCGACGATCAATTATTCCGATGCGTTGCCGCTGTCGCAGGGGATCAGGTTTGACCCGCTGTGAGCCGGCAGAAGCCTGCGGTCGGCCGAAACTGTGATAGTGTAGCCCGGCAGCGGCGTAGCTTGGGGGAAGATACCATGGCGAGAATTCTGGTTTGGCTGCTGGGGGTCGTGTTCTTTGTTGTCGGCCTGCACTGGATCGGACAGGGCACCGGGACCTACACGTGGCCGGCCAACCCCGTCATGGATAACAACATTCAATGGGCCTGGTATGGAGGCGCTGCGGCACTCGTCGGCGTGGCGATCATGTTCTATTCGCGCCGGCTGTCCCGATAGGGGACGACAAAATTAACCCATTCTTAAGCATCCGCTTCGCTTGGGTGCGCGCGGGTCTAGTCTGGCACTGTGCATAGAGCAGGGACCACGATGCCGAAGAACATCGCGCAATGGACGGGCATCACGGTGACGTCGATCATCGTGCTGGGCTGCGACACGAATGTATTCATCGCCATGCCACTCGGCATTCTGGCCGGCGCACTGGCGACATTTTTCGTCAGCCTGACGGAAACGAAGTCCGAACCGGCGCCCGTCGCGGTGTCCGTCAAACGGTTGATTCGCCAGCGGCTCGATTGATCGAACGTCGCCGGCTGGTGCACAGCGGGCGCGGTTTTATGCCTGCAGGATTTCAGACACTTTCGCAGCAAGCGCCGCATAACTGAACGGCTTGCTGATCAGGTCGACGCCCGGATCCAGTCGTCCGTGATGCACGATCGCATTGCGCGCATAGCCCGTGGTGTAAAGCACCTTCAGTTCGGGCCTCAGACTGCGTGCTGCGTCCGCAAGTTGGCGCCCGTTCAGACCGTTGGGAAGAACGACGTCCGTAAAAAGCAGGGTCACCTCGGGCGAACGCTCCAGAATCCTGAGCGCCGTCGGTCCGTCAGTCGCTTCGAGAACCGCATATCCCAACTCCTGCAACATCTCGACGCTTGCGGAGCGCACTCCCTCCTCGTCTTCGACCACGAGGATCGTTTCCCCGTTCGCGCTGGATGAGATGGACTGATGGAATGGACTGTCTGCAAGCTCATCCTCATCTGAGATGTAACGGGGCAAATAAAGCTTGACCGTCGTGCCATGCCCCGGCTCGCTGTAGATTTTGACATTTCCTCCGGACTGCTTGGTAAACCCGTAAACCTGTGAAAGCCCAAGGCCTGTGCCCTTCCCTGCCTCCTTGGTTGTGAAGAACGGTTCGAACGCCTGCACAGCCGTTTCTTTGCTCATTCCGACGCCGGTATCAGTGACCGAGATGACCACGTACTGACCCGGCGCCAAATCATCCTGAGTGCGGATATACTGCTCGTCGAGGTACGCGTTGGCCGTTTCGATGGTCAGCTTTCCGCCATCCTTCATCGCATCGCGGGCGTTCACGGCGAGATTCAGGACAGCGGACTCGAGTTGATTGGGATCGACAAGAATGGCCCAGGCACCGGCAGCGAGAATGGTTTCGATGGAAATCGGTTCGCCGAGCGTTCGTCCAATCAGTCCCGATATCCCCGCCACCAGTTTGTTCACATCGACCGCCTTGGGTGCGAGCGGCTGGCGTCTCGAGAAGGCAAGCAGCTGTTGCGTCAGCGCCGACGCACGCTTACCGCCCTCGACAGCGGAATCTACGAGGCGGTTGAAGTCCCGCGCGGCGTTCACCTCCAGCTGCCAGCCGGCGCTGCGGCGACGTACCATTTCCAGGCTGCCGAGAATAATCTGAAGAAGATTGTTGAAATCGTGAGCAATGCCGCCCGTGAGCTGGCCGATCGCCTCCATTTTCTGCGACTGTCTGAGCTCGGCTTCGACCCTTTGACGCTGATTGATCTGGAAAACCAGATCCTCATTCGACTTGCCGAGTTCCGATGCTCTTCGTTGTAGTTCCAAATTCGCACGCGCCAGTGCAGCCTGCGAAAATCCAAGGCCGGCAACGATCAGTGCGGTCATGATCACCAGGATCGCCATCAACCCGTATCGCAACAGTCGTTCCCCGACCGGCTGGATCACCGTTTGCAGGTAAACCGAACCGAGCTTCTTGCCGGATAACGTAACGGGAACGACCACGGTCAAGCGGTCTTCGTCGATCCGGGTCTGTTGCGGCGGCGCAACTGCGGGAAGGCTGTCCGAACCGCTCCTCGAAAACCAGACGAACTTTCGTCCGTCGACCGTGTAAATCGCAGCGGCCTGAACGGTGGCGTTGGATTTGAGTGCGTTCACATATTCCTGGCCGGACCGCGCATCGTCGAATGCGAGCACGGCACTGACCGTGGAAGCCAGGATGCGCGCCTGGATCGTCGCATCGCGGGTAATCTGATTGGTGTAGATCCGGGTACCATAGACAATTGTTGCGATGCCGAGGAGCAGAAGGAACCCGGCAGAAATCAACGCGGCTATGGGTACCAATTCGGACCAGCGCGACCATAAGCTCCTCCAGCTCATGGCGCGCTCTGGGAATTGCGCACCGCGAGCGCAACGTTCAACAGCTTGGAGCTGATCCCCAACCGACTGCGGTTTGCGCCGCCGATGTCGATCTCGAACCGCACATGATTGTCGCTGATGACGAAGTTGACGATACCTTTCGGATCGCCTTCGGCCGCGTCTGTAATCGTAAGAACGGCCGCGCCGCGGACGGCGGACAATGCTTGCGCATCGAACTCCGGATCGCCCCTCACATACATCATCTGGCAGCGAAGCAGTCCCGGCGACGGCTCGCTGTAGCGGGATATGACGACGCTCCGGCCGTCGATCCTCTGTCCCGCGGCGGCGCGATCCAGCAAATTGCCGAAGGGATCCTCTCCGACAATGCAGATGTCGAACGGCGCCGACGAAGGCGCGCTCGCGGGCCACTCAACGAAGGGCGGAAATTTGAACATATAGGCTGCCTTGACCTCCCATTCGAGCGAGCTGTCTGCGAATACTGCCGAGGCGCCCGCCGCGCAGAGCAATGTTCCTGCCAGGATGGTCACGAGTCCACGCCATGCCTGCAACGGCCTGCGTCCGCAGAGACGACACTGCCAGGCTGCCAAGCAGGAAAGCATCGTCAGAACTTCCAGCGTGTATCGATCAGAAAACTGCGCTTAATGGTATCGGTGGGCGAAAATTCCTGGTGGCGGTCATGCAGAAGATTGAAGCCCGAAAGTGACAGCTCCAGGCGATCGGTCACTTTCCAGCCCAGTCTTGAATTGAGTTCGACGTATTGCGGAACATGCGGATCTGGAAGCGTGCCGACATAACGCAAATCCGCATCGAGGGTCAGCGCTCCGGTAATGTCCATCGAAGAACGCAGCGCTGCCTGATGGTGTGGGTCGTCGCCCTCCTGCTGCGGACCGGGCAGCCCCTTGATGAACGGCGATACGACAAGCGACTCGGTTTGCAGGTCGAGGCTGCCATCGAGCCTCCACCAGTCGGCCATTTGGAAGGTACTCCAGGCCTCTACCCCGTAGACATTTCCGGAGATCGTATTTCCCCATTGAATGATGGCCTGCCCCGGCGGCGCGAGCTGGATACTCTTCAAGTGATCGTACTCATTGAAATAGCCGGACACGGAAAACGAAAGACGATCCGACAGCTCGCCGCGATATCCGAGCTCGTAGGCCCATAGTTCTTCCGGCAGAAAGTTCGGATTGCCGATGAGAAACGGAGTTGTTCCGAGCTTCTCCACGACGTCCGTATCGAACGGCGTCGGTGCACGGATGGCGCGGGATACCGCGGCCCAGAACGACGCTTCATCATTCGCCCGCCATGACAGGCGCGCGGTGGGCAGTGGCGATACACCCGACCACGGATCGTCTTCGAGCTTCAGCCCGAGAATGGCGTCCAATGAATCCTTCAGCGACATGTGATCTTCGGCAAAGACATCAGCGAGGTTCAGGGTCTGATCCGGCGGCTCGAACAGGAGCGATGTCACCGGACTGAGCCTGTCGATGATCGAATAGGCGTCGAGCCGTTCGCCTGCACCCCACACGAAATTATTCCAGCTTCCGAGAGCAAAATTGTGTTGGATCTCGAGATCGTAGGCCGACAGCGCGAATCCCGTACCGTCGTTCTCCACATCGCGTTGCGACTGGTCGTAATAGGCGAGAATCTGCAGCGACGATCCGGAGCCGAGGTCGTGCTGCCACGTCGCCTCGAGATTGCGTCCCTCGACGACGGTATCGGGCTGTCCGATCTGTTGCTCGTCGCCTTCGTAGAAGTCGCCTTGGAAGGTCACTTGGTCGGACTGCGGCGTCCAGTCGACACGAAATCCGCCCTGCGGCTTGTACCATGCGTCATGGGCGCTCGATCCCGAAAATGTGTCTTCGGACCGGTCGTAGAACGCCTTGCCGTACAGGCGATAGGCGACGTCGTCCGATACCGTTCCGCCATACTGCAGACCGGCAAGGCTCTGCTGGTTGCCGATTCCCAGTTCGAGCAATCCTCCCTGCGTGTCCTTTGCCCTGCGCGTGATGATGTTGATGACGCCATTGACGGCATTCGCGCCCCACAGGGTCGCCCCGGGCCCGCTGATGACCTCGATCCGTTCGATATCTTCGGGCATGACGTCGATCGCGTCCCAGTAGACTCCGGCGTAAAGCGGCGTATAGACGCTGCGCCCGTCGACCAGTACGAGCAGCTTGTTCGTGAAGTTCTGGTCATTGATGTTGCCGCTGAAACCGCGTGCAGTGACGATGTAGCTGCTGGCGCTGGTTTGGGCCACGAACAGGTTTGGCGCGAGCCGCAGAATCTCCGGGATGCTTGCGGCGCCCGAGCGCATGATGGCTTCATGCGTGATGACATAGACAGAAGCGGCCGCCGACTTCACCTGTTCAGGGCGCTTGGAGACCGAGGTGATCTCAACCCTTGCGAGATCCTCGATCGAAAGCTGGTTCAGCTGTTCGACCGTCTGGGCCGGCGCGGCACCCGGCACTACGGCCGCGACGACAATCGCGACGAGGCCGAATGCGCAGCGGCGCCGAACGTCGAACCTGCGCCCTGCGTTGCGCGGCAGGCGGAAAACTCGCGGACGATGTGTCCCACGACTGATGCTTGGCACGGCTCAGTTCCCCCCGGATCAGCCCTCCAACACCATGGCCCGTGATATTGCGCCCTTGACGGGTACAAATATCAGGCCGCGAGCCCGGCACAAGATGACAATGAGCCGACCCGCCACAGGTGTTGCTTTGATGCAGCAATAGCCCGGCGGCAAACGCCGGGAGGGGGTATCGGGCTAAGCCGCGTCGGGCGGAATGTTGCTTAAGGATTCTTCGAGTTGCTGAAACGTCGGCTGCGCCTCGCTGGGCACGCTGCCGCGGCCGATTTCGACAGAAACCTGGGCCGCATTGCCGTGCAGATGCGCAACGAGGATGTCGCGGATGACGTGATAGAACTGCGCTTCATCGTCGACGATCGCTTTGAGCCGTGTCGCCATGGGACCCACGATTCCGTAAGCGAGAAATACGCCCATGAAGGTTCCCACGAGTGCCGAGCCGATCATGCGGCCTAGAACCTCGGGCGGTTCCGAGATGGCGCCCATCGTCTTGATGACGCCGAGCACTGCGGCAACGATGCCGAGTGCGGGCAGACCGTCTGCCATGGTCTGCAGTGCGTTGGCGGGTCCCATCGCCTCGTGGTGATGCTTCTCAAGCTGCTTCTCCATCGCATCTTCGACCTGGTGCGGGTCTTCGAGACTCATCGTCATCATGCGCAGCGTGTCGCAGATGAAGGCGAGCGCGAAGTGGTCCTTCATGATGCGCGGGTAACGCTTGAAAATCGACGAGTCTTCCGGCTTTTCGATATGGGCTTCCAGCGCGATGAGGCCCTTCGACTTCATTGTCTTGGTCAGCAGGAAAAGCAGGCAGAGAAGGTCGCGGTAGTCGCTCACCTTCCATTTGGGACCGGAAATGACCTTTCCCAGGTCGCCGAAGATCTTCTTCAGCGAGTACATCGAACCGCCGATCAGAAGTGCGGCGATCGCAGCGCCGCCGATCGTCATCATTTCGTGCGGCAGCGATTCGAGAATCACGCCCAGCGATCCCCCCGAGATGAGGAAGCCGCCGAACACCATTGCAAACAGGATGACTCTGCCGCCGATCTGGAGCATCGATAAATCCGAACCGTTGCGCGAACAGAACGCCGCGCCGTTAGTATTAAGGTCTGTCGTTAAAGTGGAATGAATTCCGGAACCATCCGGCACGAAGCATCCCAGACGCACCGTCTGGCATGTCGATGGCGTCGACCGGGCCGCGACGGCGCCGGCCCGGTTAACAACTCGCTACTTCTCCGAAACCGTTTCCCGGTCGTCGTGCCTGCGCCAGGGGCCGTCGTGTTCGTCTGCCCTGTTTCGCCGCCGGCGATCCGGCCCGATATAGGTGTCGGACCGGATAAAAGGCCGGGGACGTTCGATGATCTGGTTCAGACGCCCCGTCAAATTCTGCACGGTGATGGGCTTGGCAATGAATTCGGTTACGCCCGCATCGCGCGCCGCTTCGACGCGGGAACGCTCGGTATGGCCCGTGACCATGATGATCGGAACAAATGGATTGGTGCTGTCTTTCCGGCTGCGGACCATGCGCGTGAATTCGATGCCGTCGACCGGCTCCATGGTGAGATCGGTGATAACGATATCCGGCTTGAATTCGTTCATGACCGCGAAGGCGTGACCGCCATCTGACGCGTCCGCCAGCTGCGTGACGCCCAGTGCGTTCAGGAGCGATCGCATCAGCGTACGCATATGCATATTGTCGTCAACGAACAGCACGCGGATCTTCGAGAAAGTGCCGGCCATGACGTCAGGCGCCCAAGCCCGCGCTGCGGCCGGCCAACGCGGCAACCACAACGTGTGACAATAGGAAGCGCGCAGCCATGGGAACTCGGCGATCCTGAGACCGTCTCAATGGTATATTTCGGCTGTTAGCAATTCCTTACCTGCAGGGCGCGTGCAGATACCGTTCATAATCCGCCGCCTGGGACTGATGTTCGGCCTGGGCACCAAGGCGCTGATGAGCCCCGTGGCCTTCGGCGTGAACGCCATTGTGGATGCCGAAGGGGGCAAGGTCGTACTGGTGCGGCAGACCTATATGCAGGGCTTGCACCTTCCCGGCGGCGGCGTGTCGGCCGGGGAACCGCCGGCCGAAGCCATCATCCGGGAACTGAGGGAAGAGATCGGTCTCACCTCGTCGTCGCCACCCGAATTTATCGGCCTCTACACAAGGCAGTTTGGGTTTGTGACGAATGTCGTTGCGCTCTATCGGGTGCGCGACGCGAAGTTCGATTTCAAGCCGAATTTCGAAATCCGCGAGATCGCCATCGTCGACCCGCGCGTCCCGCCCGAAGAGGCCAGGCCGGGCACACGGCGCCGGCTGGAAGAACTTACCGGCGCATCTCCTGTCAGTCCGTACTGGTGAGCGGGAACTTCAGAAATACCTTGAGAGCCTTGCGAGCACGCTGGCGCTTTGCGGCAGGCTGCCGAGATCCGTACGACCGCCGCCAGCATAGATGTCGACGACACCGCCGACAGACCATTGGGGCGTCAACGCATAGTCCGCTGTGACCTGGATCAGGGCCGACCCGTCGTGAAGATCGCTGTCGATGAAGCCCGTCAAGGTGAGATCGCGCACCAACGCATTCTGCCAGTCTGCCCGCACGAAGACACTGTCGCGCGCCAGCGGCTCCTGTTGGTCGTTGGCGTAGCCGCGGATGAACCACAACTCACCGGCCGTCACGGGATTGGAGGTCGATCCGGCAGCGAACCAGTTGCGCCAGTCGCCGGAGGACAATCCGGCCTGGTGATAATCGAACTCCAGATCCAGCGTCAGACCAATTTTCGTCGCGTAGGTCGCGCCTGTGGCAAGATCATTGTCGAAGCTCCGCGCATCGCTGACGGGAATAGGCGGCGGCAAGGAGAAGACATGATTCCGGATACCGTCTTCATACGCCTCTTCGGCGAGACTGGATCGCCGGCCACCGGACCATTCCGCATATGCGATCACGGCCTGACCGATTCCCTTGGTGAGGTTCGCGCCCACTTGCGCTCGCCCGTCGCCGTCAAAAAGGAGCGCTTCGGGGCTGACATCATCGAACAGCGCGACATTGGCCTTGATCAGCGCACGCGTATGCGCGTTGGTCCGGTCGAATGCCGGATTGAAATTCGGCAGGTTGGTATCGAGGGCGGGAGGGCTGTCGTCCGTGAACCTTGGCGCAACGAGTGCCGTCACCGCGGCGTCCGTCCATATGCCCTGCACGAGCAGCATCGCGGTGCCCAGCCGGTCGTCCCTGAGCACGGACGGATCGGCTGAGATCGGTTCGACCACGGCGCGGGTCTTGAAGTAATCGGTGGGATTGAACCCCTCCGCGACACCGCTCTTGAGGTTGATGCGCCCCAGTTCGAGAAAGACTCCCGATCCGTTTTGCCACGTCACATAGGCTTCGCGGAGATCGTTGCGCACGTTCTCATGACCCGGAAAGTCAAGATGGTCCTCGGCGCGCAGATTGAAACGCCCGCTGTAGGTGAACGTGACAGCCTGGTCGATCTGCCAGTTCAGTCGTGAATCGAAAAACAGGCGCGTTTCCCACGCCGGCGGCGCCGGCGGCGGGAGCCGCACGACGAGATGGTTGCGGAGAGCGGTGAGCGTCAGATCGCCCTGAATGTAGGAGGTGCCGGTGACGGGCGACGGCGCCGAACCCTCATCCGCTTCCGCAGCCTGCGGAATGCGGTCGAGTCCGGGGTCGCTCTGCGCGAAAGCGCTGCACGGCCAGAAACAGACGAGCGCGAGCGTTCCGAGGCGCATTCAATCGGCCTTCAGATGGGGCAGATAATCGCGCGTGAACCAGGCGTCCGGGATATCCATGAAATTCAAGTCGCCGAAGTCCGCCGTTGTCACGAGGGTCGGATCGGTCGCATCGACGATGACCGCCTGCGTAGGCCGCATCTGCCCGTCGCGCCCGGCGAAATTCCTGTAGTAGAGAATCTTCAACAGACCGCCGCTGTCGGCATAGAACTTCGCCTTGATCGGTTCGTCGGACCCCTGCTCGACCCAATATTCGATCCGGTTGTATGTGGCGCCTCCACTTGCAGCCTTGAGGTCAAGATGCCAGCACGGGCGTTGTCGGCGGCCCGCATCTTCGATCGTTTCCGGACCGACGAGCGACGCGGTGTAGTCCACGGCAAGGTTTTCGGTGAGCACATCCCCGGCGGACGCCTGGCCCGACAGTTTCTGTTGCGGCGAGATGCGTACGCTTTGCCGCGATGCGGGATCGTAGAACCAGAGCGTGCCGCCATTGAGAAGCAGCATCTTTCCGGAATCGCGCGGCGGCTCGACATAGATCATTACGTCGCGGAACTGTCCGGTCGCCGGATCGAGCTTGGAATAGACGGTATAGACATTGCGGCCGATGGGAGCGCCCGATTTGTAGTCGATGAGCGTCGCGGTAATGCGGAACGGATGGTCGGGGTTTCTGATGCGATCAGAGCCTGCGATGATGTCGCGCGCACTTTGAGCGTACGCGGCAGCGGACGATGCAATGAGGATAAGACATGCAAACCGCGCCTTCGTCCTACGCATGGCGCAACGCATCGACGATGGCGAGCCGCGCCGCCCGGTTGGCCGGCACGAGCGCGGCCATGATGGCGACGGCAACGAGCACGGCGAATGTGCCTGCGATGACGCCGGATGCACCCAGCATGTAGAGCTTCAGCGGAATGGCATGCGCGTCGCCCGGCGGCGTCCAGGAGAGGCCTGCGTGATTGATGGCGAGGTCGGCGGCACACGCAAACGCGATGCCGAGCACCGCACCAAAAAATCCCAGCATCGCGCCTTCCGCCAGGAATTGAATGCGGATACGCCCGCGGCGGGCGCCCAGTGCGCGCGTCGTGCCGATCTCGTCGATCCGCTCCATCACGCTCATGCCCATGGTGTTGGACACCGTGAACAGCACCACGACGCCGATCAGCACGGCGATGAACGAAAACAGCGAGCGGAAGAAATCGAGCGTCTGGTCGTAATAGGTGTTGATCTGCCGGAAGTCTCGGATTTCCAGGGCGAGACGACTGCCCGCGAACAGCGCCGCAAGCCGGGTTCGAACCAGCGGAATGTCTTCGGTACGATGGAGCTGGACGATGATGCCGGTCACGTCGTGTTCGCCGCGGCCATAGACCAGCTGTTGCGCCAGGGCGAGGTTCATCACCACATAACCGTCGTCCATCTCCTTTGCGCCCTGTTTCTCCACCCGATCGATCTGCAGGCTGACAATGTTTGGCGCGCCGCCGGAGGTGGCCGCGATCAGGTCGATATGCGGGGCGGCCGCGCGCGACGCCCGGGGTTCCGCGAGCGCAGAGAAATCTTGCCGCGGCAACGACGTGACATCGCCATTGCCGCGTACGCGCAACGCCTTCGGCGACGAAGGACAATCGGCGAGATGAAGTTCGCCGCAGAGTCCCAGATAACGCGCTAAACCCAGACCGATCACGCCGCGCGAGGGATTGTCCGTATCGAGCCCCGTGTTCTCCAGCGCCTCGCCGATGCCGTATTCGTCCCAGGTTTGCATGCGCGCCTGATCGGCAGGCACGAAGCCCGAGGCGAAAAAGGTGCGCGAGCCGCCATTCTCGGGATTCTCCGCGATGCCGCCCAGGAACTGGACAGGCGTCACCACCGCCGAAAGCCGCGCCATCACGGCGTCGTTCCGGATGAGTCGAACGACGCGCGCATAATCTGGAATTCCCCAGATGGCCGGATCGCCGGAACCGAAATCGGAATAGCCGTCGGCGAACACGGTGAGGTGCCCGCCGCGTTCCACCGCCGTGGTCTGCAGAATGGTGGTGTCGTAAAGCGCATAGGCAGCGAAGACGAGCATGGCCGCCATGCCGACGGCGATCGTCAGCGCGGTGGTGAGCGAGCGGCGCATGTTGCGGAAGATGCTGCGCAAAGCGATTCGGAACATCATGCGACGACACTCCCCTCGTGCGTCAGCGCGCCGTCGCGCAGCGCGATGATGCGGTCGGCATGGGCGATGAGATGCGGGTCGTGGGTGGCGAAGATGAAGGTCGTTTTGGATTGGGCCTGCATCCGGCGCATGAGGGCCACAATCGACGCGCCGGTATCCGAATCGAGATTGGCCGTCGGCTCGTCGGCAAGAACGAGTGCGGGCTGTTTCACCAGTGCCCGGGCGATGGCGACGCGCTGCTTCTGGCCGCCGGAAAGCTGGCCAGGCCGCTGCGTGCGTTGCGCCGAGAGGCCCACCGCATCGAGCATGGCGAGCGTCGCGCGCCGCCGCGCCGCCGCGGGCATTCCGGTGAGCAGCAGCGGATATTCCACGTTCTCGTAGGCGGAGAGGACGGGGATGAGACTGAAACCCTGAAAGATGAACCCGATCGCCCGCGCCCGAAAATCCGACAGCGCATCGTCGCCCAGCTGCGCCACGATTTGTCCTGCGACCTCCACGACGCCGGAGGTCGGCCTGTCGATGCATCCCATGAGATTGAGCAGCGTCGTCTTGCCCGCGCCGGAGGGCGCCACGAGCATGGTGAACTGCCCGGCCGCGATGGCGAGCGAAACGCCCCGGAGCGCGCGCACTTCGACCGCGCCGGCCCGGTAGTACTTCGTCACATTGGTGAGCCGGACGACAGGCTCGGCTTCGGCAGGCATGGGACCTCGCAATACGTGCGACGTCCCTGCCAGAGCGCCGCGCGCCCGGCTCGCCGATTTCTGCAAGCCGCTCACCAATTTCCGAATTTGGGAGCGTTATCCCGTTTGTGGTGAGGTTTTTTCGGCTGCGGCGGGCGCGTCTTCGGCTGCGCGGTAGGCCGAGGGCGTCATGTCCATGATGTCGCGAAAGCCGCGGTTGAAGGTGTTGATGGACTGGTATCCCGTCGACAACGCAATGGTCAGGATTGGCACGCGCCGCATCTGAGGATCGCGCAATTGCCGGCAGGCCTCGCGGATGCGGTACGCATGCAGGAAGGCATTGAAATTCTGATAGCCAAGCTGTTCGTTGATGAGCTTGCGCAGCCGATACTCCGGCACCCCCAAAAGCGCCGCCAGCCGCGCCGGCGACAGCTCGGGCCGGCGATAGACATGCTCCACTTCCAGCAATTGGGTCAGCCGCGCCAGGGCTGCCACGATGTCCGGCGCGAGCGGCGTACGAGACGGTGTCAGCTTCGCCGTGGCGCGCTCGGGTTCGAGCTGCTTGTCCAGGTCGGCATCGTTCATGAAGATCAGGACGAACAGCAGGATCGGAAAGTTGATCGCGGTGAGCACCAGGTGGGTGTCGTAGTTGGCGATGGTGTTCTGCGCGATGACGACGCGTAAGAGCAGGCTCGAGCCGATGATGTCGAGCCCGATGATGAACACGACAAACGCGCGGGCCCGGCGCCGGCTTTCCTCGAGTTCGCCGCGCCAGCCGGCGATGGTCCAGTAAAGCGCGAAGCCCACGAACAGCGTCTGCAGGAGCGCCGGCGCGATGCGCAGCAGGGTTGCGCCGGTGAGCCCCGCGACCGGCGAAAACCACCGCGCCGAAACCTCGAACGCCATCTGGATGATGAAGAGAAGCGCCAATGCCTTCGGGAAACGCCGCTCGCCGGAGAACAGGTTGAAGCACAGGACCATGAACAGGCCCGGCGTGAGGTTGCGCATGAAGTTGAGCGCCCCGGCCCAGTGACCGACATCGAACTGATAGGCGGCGGCGATCCAGCGGCCGTAATCGTAACGCGACAGGATCGTGTGGCAGATGCTGTTGAGGGTGATGAGCGCAATGAGCCGGGCGCTGAACAAACGCGGATCGCGCGCCAGCACGCGCGCGCCGAACAGCGCCGCCAGGACGATCGTCGCGATGTCGATGACGAAAAACGGCAACGCCGGAACCCGGTGCGAAAAGACTTCGAAGCCCGGGAGAATAGCATACCCGTCAGGGCCGTGAATGCGTATCCGCCACGCGATCCACGACCCGTGCCGGCCTGTTGCAAAAATCTATTTCGCTGCTCCGCCCGCCACCGTCGCGGGGGGAAGCACATTGGTGTAATCGTTCACGCTCTCTAGCTGAATGCCGCCGACGTTCGACCAGAATTTCACGATCATGCCCGACGTCCGCGAAATCCAGACGCGCTGATCGGACTGCGACAGGAACGATTTTTCGCGATTGAACAGGATATCGGCCACCTCGCCGCCGATCGTCTCCGTGCCTTCGGCGGTGCAGTCCTTGTCCGCCCATTTGGCGATCGCCTCGACATAGTTCTTCGACGGTTCGCCGACTGTCCACGAACCGTCTTTCTGTTGCTCGTAGATCTTGCCGCCGGTTGCAATCGTAACCAGCTGGACCTTGAGGCCGTTGGGCATGGTGATCGTCATCGTGGTCCGCACCGGGACCTCAAGCGCCTTCTGCCGCGCTGCCATGATCGGTTCGCAACCGGCCGCGGAAGCGGCGACCGGAAGCACAAGCGCCGTTGCGAGCACGAAGCCCGCCAGTGACAATCTCCGCATGAAGCCGCTCCCCTTCGACTGCACACATAAAAGCACACATCGCGCGAAGCCGCGACCGGCGAGGGCCATCGTCACTTTCCGGCAGGCGGCTTCGCGTGAACCGTGACCAGCGGCATCAGTGCAAAGAGCACGGACTTGGCGGCGGATTCCCCGCTCATGCTCTGGCCTGCATTCGCATTGACGAGCAGCCCGTTGCCCGATTGCGGGAACAGCACGACGATGGACTCCCAGGCTTCGTCCGAGCCGGTGTGCACCAGCACCGGGCCCTGCCAGTTTCTGACGGTCTTGTCGTTGCCCCAGTCGAGTCCGTTGCCCGTCACCGCCGTCGGCGCCTGCATCTGTCTGTAACCGGCGGCCGTGAGCAGCCGCCCATGGCCCTTGGCGCCGTCGAGCTGGTCGATGCAATACACCGCCCAATCCGACAGGCTGAGCGAGACGCCGCCCGCGGGATTCATCATCGGCGGAATCTCGTCGTCCTCGCGGGCAGGCTTGCCGTCTTTGTGACCGTGATTGCCGTCCTGCGGCGGCAGGCCGACGCGCACGCGGCTCAATCCCAGCGGCGCAAACACTTCGCGCTGCATCAGCGCTTCGTAGGAAAGGCCCGTGGCGTCCTCGGCGATCGCCGCGGCGAGGATGAAGGCCGTATTGCTGTAATGGAAGGCCGTGCCCGGCGGGGAGACGGGCGCATCCGAAAGCGCCAGCTTGAGATAGGCGATGCGCTGTTCGGGCAGCGGCCGGCGGTCGCTGGAGACCGCCGTGAGCTTGCCGATGCCGCTATAATCGTGCGGCAGGCCGCTCGTGTGCGAGAGCATCTGGCGCAAGGTGATGGCGCGGTAGTCCGGCCGCGCCGCGGCGGCGAGCGCCGGATCGGTGGCGGACAAAGGCGCATCCAAAGACAGACGATGTTGCTCGACGAGACGCAGGATCATCGTCGACGTCATCGGCTTGGTGTCGGAGCCGATCAGCCAGGGATCGTCGGCCGTCACGGCGTCCTGCGTGCCGATTCTGCGCGCACCGCCCACCGCGACAAACGCGAGCCGGCCACCGCGGATGACCGCCACACCCATGCCGGGAGTCTTCGACGTCTTCAGCGCGGCCGTGATTGCGGCTTGAGCTGTGGCGGTGTCGTTGGCCGCGGCGAGAGCGGGAGTCGCGAACGCGGTCCATGCAAGCAGGATGATCGTGAGCAGGCGCATGCGATCTTCTCCTCCGGACGTTCACTTTCGATACGATGACGGGGACATTATCCCCCGGAATACAGCCAAACTGAGAAAACATTGCTCATGTGACCGAATTCGTGGCTGGCTAACGACGATCCAATAGCAGGATGCAAGGGTCACCACTCGGGGTCAGTATCGTTGTTCCTTGCTTTCCCCGCGTGACACTGACCCTTAGATTTTGCCGGGCCTGCTCGTTTGCGTTGTGGGGTAAATTACTCCAAACGATTCTGTCGGGGTTTGCGACGATCTTGCGATTGGCTCTCCGCGGCCAACCCTCGAATATGATGACCTCGTCGAATTGCTTTCCCTTGGATTTGTGCATGTTCATTACGACAACCCCGACTTCGGGTTTGTGCCCCGTCGAGAAATGCTCTTGAACAAAGGCTTGGCGGGTGATTTCAAGGGCATTGGCATAGGTGCCGTGGTCCCGCCAATCTTGCGACAACGCCTCACGTAGCTGCGTTCCGCGGTCAAGGAGCCGGACGTTACGGACCTCCTCGGCGACTTCTTTGAGGCGCTGGCATTCGCCGTCGACAAGTACCCTTCTTACATCGCGCCAATCTTTGTCTGGGTCGCCGGACAGTTGCAGAGCCTTGGCGGCCTCGTAGGTCGCGCGAATAGCGACGCGAACGCTGCTCTTTCTTTGCGCCTTACCTGCGGCCGCGCGGGCGGCATAGTCCTCACAGGCCGCGCGAATTCTCTCGGCTTGGGCAAGATCACTCTTAGTCGGCTCGCTTCCACCTTTGCCCTGAAAGTAGCTGCACAAGAGTTCGATGAGGGTATCGAAGTGTGCGTTGCCGCCGAAGGGCTGCATCAGGTGCGCTATGATTTCGGCGCCTAGGATCGCGGGTTCGGTGTCTATTGCTGCTGTGTGTGGGATTGGCGTGAGGCCGCCTAACGGCTCACGGAATGTGTCGGAGACAAGGCGCGTCATTCTTTTAGTGGGTACGAGGATCGCCAACGACCAATCCGCCTTTCCGCCCGTGACAAGCCGTTTGCGCACTTTATATGTCGTTGTCATAAGCGCCGTCCTAGCTTGGGCTTGGTTCGGCTCGTATAACTGGCAGGTGATCCCCTTGTACGTCTCCTTGAATTTACCTTTGAGAATATCGTTGCCAAAGACGGTGATCTCCGTACCCGCGCTACGGTGATTGTCGGTACTGAGATCAAACTCTGCAGGGTGGAGCGCATCGCGGAAATGATTCAAGCGCTCTGGATCTGCGCCGATCCAGTCGTAAATACGCTGCTCGGGATCGGCGAGCGCGAGAAGCGTTGTGTATTGCCCGAGGGCCTGGACGACGCGCCATTGATCGGCATTTGTATCCTGGAACTCGTCGAGAATGACGACTGGGTACATAGTGGCCAGAAGTCGCCGAATACGGCCACTTCCATGAACTATGTCGCCTGCGTAGCGGGCGAACAGATCGAAGCACAACCTACCCTCGGCCTTGGAAAGCCGAATGCGCTCTTCGTTCTCTTTGCCTGCTTTCTCCGCCTTGCGGGCGTTCGACAACTTGTTGTCAGCTGGGTAGCCGGCACGCAGGGTTGACAAGGCGACGGCTTCGGCTGGTGGCGTCAGGAGCGAAAGCTTGCGAGGGAGACCAATGAGGTATCCGTGCGTTTTCAGGATACGCCAAAAGAACGAGTGATAGGTTTCGACAACGATGCGACGTCTAAGGTGGAGCGGTATCAGCTGCTCATGTTCGATTGCCTCGATGACGCGTGAAACCGTAGCCCGCGCAAAACTTAGAAACAGGACGCGTTGATCTGCTTTCAGATCGTGTTCCGCGATGCTCGCGGCCTTCAAGATGGCGACGGTTGTCTTGCCCGATCCTGGGCCGCCCCTGACGAGGATGTGGCCCTTGGTCGCCATTATATCTTCCTGCGCCGTAGTGAGTTTCATTCGGCGGTGCCCGGTGCCTGCTCATCTATTGGCTCTAGTGGTGGCGGCGGCTCGCATGTGGTTCTGAGCGAGACGCAAAGGTCACGCAGCCACTGCGGGATTTCCGCCTCGGCACATTGGACGAGAAAATCCGCCATGGCGCCGTCGGCCTTCTTTGCCTTGAAGTAAACCGAAAGCGCCACTGCGGCATCCTGTCGGGGATCCGGGTAGTCTGCGAGGATGTGCTGCGGCCATTCGACGGTTTGGCAAAACCGCGCGAGAGCTGCGTGGCTGGTGTTTTTTAGGACGAGGTTTTCGAATCCTTTCTCGTCGTGCATGTAAAGAGCGTCGACATGGGCCTCAATAGCTACCTTTTCTTCGTTGGTCTGCTTATCGGACAGGGCGAACACCTGCTTGCCCAGATCGCGATAGAATTTGGCGATGTCAGCGATGTTCGTGCCGCCGCCGGCGTCGAGGATGCAAATGCCCAGCGCTTCGAGCGACCGATATGTGTTTGGATTCAACTCCGATAGTCTTCGAGCAACCGCGGGAACGGCTACCGCCTCGGTGGCGCCTTCGGCCACGAGGACGCGACGTGCCAGCAATCCTTCGCAAAATCGGGTCCGGAATTCTTGGCGGTATCTTTTCGGCTTCACGCTGTCGGGAAGTGCTATCGGTGACTTCTTTAGATCGCCATGTTCGTTGCGCTTCAACACCACCGTTTCGTCCGCTGAAAACTCTTCCAACACGTAGGGTGAATGAGAAGTGAAGAGCGCCTGAGAAGATAAATTGCGAATTTCGTGAACAATCCGCTTTTGGGCATAAGGCGGGATGGCCGTTTCCGGTTCTTCCATTGCGAAGATCACGTTTTGCTTGTCCTGGGCAATTTGGGAGAGCATCGCGAGGACGAGCATATTTATTGTTCCCGTGCCTTGCCGGTAGTAAGGTGCAGAATGCGTGCCCTTTCCGGTCGCGATAAAGGCCGTGATGACTGTGCGTAAATGCTCGCGCGTAAGATTTGACACCTTCAAGTGGGGTTCGACTCCCCATTCCTTCGGAACATATTTATTGAGCGCCGTATTGATGCTCTCCAGGACGCCACTAATACCGAGCTTCGGATCACTTGCGACGTTGAACGCAGCAAGCCTGTTAAGCGTCGCTTCCCACATTTGGGGCCGAACCTCCTTCAGCCTGAGAATAATGTCGAGCAGGCTGCCATGTTCCAAGCTAAGTGCGCGCGAGCCGGTTCTTAGCGAGCGTAGGTAAAGGAAACCGCAAATTTGTTTGTCGAGCTTTCGAAAAGGTCGTGGTGAGGTGTCCTCCGTCAAGCTTCGGGTAAAGTACGTATTACCCTCAAAATCGTCCTCGTCGGAATTGTAGTTGCCGACGAACGTTACTCTTAGCGCCTCGGTGATGGACGCTGCATCGACGCCCTCTGGAATCGCGTCGATGTAGAGTGCACCGGACAGTGTGTCCCAGAACTCCATATAGTCTCCGAAACGCGCTCGTTGCTCTTCGTTGAGTTCGCAGACTGTTACCTCGATCTCGATCTTGGGTGCTGGTTGTTGAGGTGGCGCGGAGATATCACCACCGCCGCCGTGTGGCTCCCCTTCGGGAACACCGACGACAGGCGCGACATACTTGCCCTCATAGAAATCATGTTCATCAATAGGGGGGCGGCGGTTGAGCCTGTCAGGTCCAAGTGCGAGGTCGATCGCTTCGAGCAGCGTGGTCTTCCCGGTGTTGTTGTCGCCAATAAGCACTCCGTGCTTAGGAAGGTGGATATCTGCGACATGAATACCTCTGAAATTGGCAATTTTGATGCGGCTAATCAGCAATTGCCTCTCCTCTTGTGCGGGCGACCAACGAAGCATTATACACTCAGGTACCGGACACCAATATTATTGAACACGAAATGTAAGGTGGCTATCGGCCACACCGTCTTATGTAAACGGAGAAAATATAGGATCGTTACTCTTTTGCTGCAGCGAGACTCCTATACCGGAACGTCGTCTATTCTGCGGTTCGCGCGGGCTTCAGAAAGGCGGCAACCGTTCGCGTATTTTGACTTGTGATCAACCGGAGGCCGTATGATACGCAAACCTGCCAAGCTTGAGAAATGGCCAGTTTGGATCGATAGATCGCTGCAGGGTGTTGCGTATTGGATTGGCCACCGTCGATGCTTGTACAGGGATTACCCGTTGTCCGAAGGGGCGCTTGTCGCGGAGATTTGCAATCTGATACACGCAAATCTCGCTGATGGTTTTGTCCTCCTGTGCGAGGAAATGTATAAAAATCTACTTCCTGAACTAGCAGAGCCGAACCCAAGTATTCTGACTCAGCAAGCGAGAGCCGATCTCGTGATTGCTACAAAGGCCCCCGGCACCGAAAGCAATCCGGTCGCAAAGTATATTATCGAGGTTAAACGCGCCAGCGCGCCAACGAGGCAAATAGATTCCGACCTTCGAAGATTGGCCGAAGTGCGTCGGGTTCATTCTGGTGTCCGGGCTTTCATGTTCGTTGTTTCAGAAGCAATGCTTCCAGGGCGCTTCGTGAATGAAATTGGTTCGTCGCGCCTCGGAAGGCAAAAAATACCGGGATCGCCCGGCCATTTCCGGGTTCGACGGACATGGAAGGCGGCTCATGCATTTAAGTCGCGTGGCAATGCTCAATATGCTTGTCTGATCGAGGTCTATACCTAGTTCGCGAAATACCTCCGCGTTAGGCAGAGTTTTCAGGCGAATTTGGCGAAAGGTAACCGATGCACTCTCATTGAATATGAGCACAGCCAATGCACTACCCATCGAATCACGCGCAGTTTACCTCGCGCCCATGCATTTCCCGCGCCCGTCGAAACGCGGCGACAGGATACGGAAGCCCTTATCGCAGGCTGCGACGCCATGCACCCCGACGCCCTGCCGCTCCACGAATCTGCCTATCCCGTCGCCAGAATTCCGAACCCTTGTCTACAACTGGCCCCACGCCCAGGACACGATGCGCCACGTGCCGGCCTGTTTCTCGAACGCGACGGTCCATGTTCCCGTCTCGTGCACGGCTTTGCCCTTCTGCTTGTAGTCATAGGCCGCCGAATAAACCGCGTAGGCATGATCGCCATCCACCTTGACGTGGACCGGCTTGCCCGGCGTCACGACGGCATCGGTGATGCCGTTGGCTTTTGAATCGGCGCCGAAGCTTTTCAGCCAGTCCGCGCAGGCCTTCGGCGCGGACCAGTAATGCTGCCCGAAATCATCGATGATGCTCGACCGCGGCGCACAATAGGTGGGCGAAAATTCCTTGTTGTACGCCTGCAGAACGGCGTCGACGTCCGCCTGATCCGAAGCCGCTGCCGGCAGTGAAATTGCGACCAGCGCCGCAGCCAATAAAATCATGCGCACCAATTTTCTCCCCGATTTCAAAAACCGGCGCAGCCCCCCAACGTCGTACACCTTTCGCCGCAGTGAAGCCCTGCCCCGGACTCGTCGACGCTGGCGGATGACCTTCGGCCGTTCCAGAGGGCGCATGAGCGGCCGGCGCGGACACTCGCAGCCGACATTTCGTGCCACGAATGCGACATGCAGGCGTCCCGAGTGCGACACGAGCGAGGACGCAAATGAAACTTCGACAGGCGACTGAAGTGCTACTTCAATGCGCCATCATGGCGCCTTCGCGGACACGGCTGAGGCATCGCCGAGTCACCGGTCAGCGAAACGAAACTCGCTGCAGGCGCGATGGGCGCGGCAAGGGGTTGTCTCGTGCGCGTTGCCCGAGTGTGTGGCGCCTGCGCGCGCGGAAGACGAACAGCGAAAGGATTTGCGCAGACAGGATGCATCGAAAGAATGAGAGATTCGCAACGCTTCGACATGCTTTCTGCGTGCCGTCAGGCAAGCGGATCGGCGCGTTGAGCGATGGCCCGCTCCCTGAACGTATCCGGACGTTACATAACCATTTTGGTTGACACTGGACGCGACGCGGGCTATGCTTCGGTCAAGAAATGAGCGGCCATGCGCATCGCGGCGGGCAAAAAAAAACAAATATTCCCTCAGGAATTCCCTGCTTCAGGGAATAGGAGCGCGAGGCATCCGTGAGCGGCCGCCCCCTCCACCACTTCGTGGTCCCCCTCCCCCGCTCTGCGGGGGAGGAATGCTCGCTTCAGATCGGATCCCAACCGAACACGGATGTCGTGGCGCCGAGATCGAAGAAGCTGGGCTTCAAGGCCGGCATGCAATGCTCGGCAATGGTCTGCGGCGTCCAGCCTTCCACCTTGCCGATGCCGCGCACGGGCCTGGGTTGCGACATGAGGAACACTTCGTTGCCGCGCGCGGCGAATATCTGCCCCGACACGTCTTTCGTTGCAGGCGACGCGAGTCCCACCGCCAGCTGCGCCACCTGGTCGGGCCGCATCATGTTCTTCATGCGCTCGACGCGCTTCGCAGACGCTTCGTCCTTGACGGGAATGGTGGCGATCATGCGCGTCCAGGCGAACGGCGCGATGACGTTGGAACGCACGTTCTTCTGCGCGCCTTCCATGGCGAGAATGCGCGACAGGCCCACAATGCCCATCTTGGCGGCGGCGTAATTCGCCTGGCCGACATTGCCGATGAGCCCGGAGGTGGAGGTAAACAGCACGAACGAGCCTTCGTTCTGCTCACGGAAGTGATTGATGGCCGCGCGGCAGATGTTGTAGCTGCCCTGGAGATGCACATCGATCACCTTGTCCCAGTCCTCATCCGTCATCTTGTGGAACATGGTATCGCGCAAGATGCCCGCGGGACTGATGATTGCGTGCAGGCCACTGAAGGAGTCCATTGCCTGCTCGATCATGCGCGCGACGCCGGCTTTGCTGGTGACGCTGTCGGAATTGGACGCGGCTTCGCCGCCGGCTTTACGGATCTCGATGGCGACCTGCTCCGCAGGCCCCGCCGAACCTTCGTCGCCGCCCGCAACGCCGCCGCCCAGATCGTTGACGACGACCTTGGCGCCTTCCTTCGCGGCCAGCAGCGCGCATTCCTTGCCGATGCCGTTCGCCGCACCCGTGACAAGCACGACCTTGCCGTCCAGAACGCCCATGGTACTTCCTCCGGAAATGAGTAGCTTTGCGGCCGACCCTAGCGCGCGGACCGCTGGGCGCAAAGACCGCGGTTCAACTGTGAGTGGGACTCCATATGTGGACGATACGGCAGGAAACCGGCGCGGATCTTGGGGCGGTGGACTCGCTCGTCGCCGAGTGCTTCGGACCGGGGCGTTATGCGAAGTCCGCCTACAGGCTCAGGGACGGCGTCCACCCCGAGCCGGGACTGAGTTTCGTCGCGATTGAAGACGGGGTCTTGCGCGGCTCGGTGCGATTCTGGCCGGTGTTTGCGGGCGCAGAGCCCGCCCTTCTTTTAGGCCCGCTCGCCGTCGACGGCGCCCAGCGCGGCCGCGGGATCGGCATCGCGCTCATGAACGAAGGTATTGAGAAAGCAAGAGAACTTGGCCATGGCGCGGTCATTCTGGTAGGCGATCTGCCGTATTATTCCCGGGTCGGCTTCGGCCCGATGACACCGGGCCGGATCGAATTTCCCGGACCGGTCGATGCCCGCCGCCTACTGGGCCTCGCATTGCAACCGGGTGCGCTCGAGCGGCTTGCCGGCTCCTTGCGCCGCGCACGCGCCGATGACGGTGTTGCGGCGGATGGCGTGCCCTGGGGTGCGGCTGTCTGACGAGCTTCAGCCTCAATGTGTCGAGGTTCTGGCGCCACGGGCAAAGAACGCGACGATCAATCCGAACAGCAGCATCGCCGCCGTGTTCTCGGCGAATTTCACCGCGGTGAAATGCGGCATGCGATGATAGGCCGACAACGGCAGCACCACATCGTTCATGACGAAGAAGATTCCGATTCCGTATGCGATGCCGCCGGCGATCCACCACCGCCGCAGCAGCGGAACGAGGCTCGCAGCCGCCACGTAGATGCTCGCGATGATGAGCGACATCGCCCACTGGAAGAACAATCCGAGTGCGGCGGATCGCATGCCCTGATCGAACGACGCCGGTCCCAGCCACCCGCCCGCGATTGCGTGGAGGATGAAGATGATGTCCCTGCCGTTGATCAGCGCAGCCGAACCGATGTCGATCGTCCCGGCGATGAGCCCTCCGAGCAGAATGGCGACAATGGCCGGATAGCGGAGTTCGGTCATGGATAGCCCCTCGCTGACACAGGATGCTAGAACCACGGCGATGCTGACATCGATCACCTTCATGTGAGCAGCAATGGCTGAGGGAGTGTGCCCCCGGGGCCCACGTCGATCTGTTTTCGGGATGAGGGAAATTCAGCTCAATGTCATCTTGACCGGGCGGCCTTCCGGCGATGACCCGAGAATGACCGTCAGTGCCTTGGCCAGTTCGCTCGCGGGCACAGGTTTCTGCAGAACGGGAAACCTCTCAAAGCCCTGCTCCACCGAGCACTTCTCGTAACCCGTCAGGAAGATCATCGGCACGTCACGCTCGGCCAGCAGACGCGCCAGGGGAAACACCAGTTGGCCGTCCAGATTGACGTCCAGGATTGCCCCGTCCAACTCGTTGCTGCGCACGACCTTGAATCCTTCGTCGAGATTCCTGCAGGGACCCAGCACCGCATGTCCCATCTCGCCGACGAGTTCGCTGGTCAACATTCCGATGATGGCTTCGTCCTCGACAACAAGTATTTTTCGCTTGCGGCCGCGGGAATGCTGATCCGCTCCGTTTACGACCTGGGAATTCCCTGACGCCTCTTCGGGACGGGCAACGATCGAAAGATTGATCGTGCAGCGCAAACCCTCCGGCCGCCATTCGAACTGGGCGCCGTCGCCCTGCCGGGCGTTGAGACTCGCTTCGATGATCTTCGTGCCGAATCCCTTTGTCTTCGGTTGCTGCACAGGCGGCCCACCGGTTTCCGTCCATTCGAGATTGAGGCAGCCGTCGCAGAGAGCCCATTTCAGACGCACTCGACCTGAATCGACCGACAGCGCCCCATACTTTGCAGCGTTTGTCGCCAATTCGTGAATCAGCAACGCGATCGATTGCGCCTTGTCGGTCGGAAGAATGATGGCGGGACCTTCGCCTTCCGCGCGCCGGATTCCACCACTCTGATAGGGAGCGAACTCCTCTCCCACCAGCCGCGAAATATCCGCGCCCTGCCAGCGCGATTGCGACAGAAGTTCATGCGACAGCGCAAGCGCACCGATCCGGCCCTCAAGCCCTGCCACGTATTCGCCGATGGTGGGCGCCCGTGCCAGCCTCACGATCGCCTGGACGATCGCAAGCGCGTTGCGTGCGCGGTGATCGACCTCGCGGGCAAGCAGGGCCTGACGCCGCTCCGCCTCTTTCCGGTCGGTGATGTCGATCGTCACGCCACGGACGCGCCGCGCGGCGCCAGCTGGATCGAACGCGACGGCTGCGGCCACCATGCACCAGCGAATCTCGCCCGACTGACGCACGATGCGCACTTCCGTCTGAAATGTGCGCCCCTCGGGCGTTGCGCTCTTCAACGACTGCAGCAATCGATCCCAGTCTTCCGCGTGAAACAGCGATTTGACGAAGCCCCGCGGCCGTCGACCCACATCTGCATCGACGCCGAATATGCGGAATTGACCCTCGTCGACGATCCAGGACTCGTCTTCGAGATCGAATTCCCAGGAGCCCATGTTCCCGGCAGCGAGTGCAAGACTTAGACCCTGCTCGCTTTCGATCAGCCGGTCTGCGGTGGCTTCCAGTGCCGCGGTGCGTTCAGCGACCCGCGACTCAAGTTCCCGGTTTAACTGCTCGAGAAGATTTGTTTTGCGATAGAGCTCCGCGAATACCTTCACCTTGGCGCGCAGAACTTCCGGGACGACCGGGACCGGCACGTAATCGACGGCGCCTGCGTCGTAGCCGCGCAGCGAATCCGCTTCCGAAATGTGAATGGCGGAAATGAATATGATCGCGGTGCTCTGAAATCGCGGATGATCGCGAATCATGCGTGCCAGTTCGAAGCCGTCGAGCTCTGGCATGCAGACATCGATCAAAATCACCGCGACGTCTGTCTTGAGCAGAACCTCGAGCGCTTCCTTCGCCGATGACGTCTTGATGAGGTTCTCGCCAAGCTCGGCCAGCATCACTTCGTAGCTCAAAAGCTTGCCCGGCTGGTCGTCCACCAGCAGCACATTGACTTTGCTGTTTGCATCCACGGTCATGACCTAGCGGTGCAGCCACATACGCAGTGCCGACAGGAGCTGCTCTGTATTGACCGGTTTGGCAAGATAATCCGACGCACCGGCCTCGAGGCATTTCTCCCTGTCCCCCTTCATGGCCTTGGCAGTCAGCGTGATGATCGGCAGCTTCTTGAAGCGCGGGTTCTGTCGAATCTGCGCCGTCGTCTGATAGCCGTCCATCTCCGGCATCATGATGTCCATGAGCACGATTGATACGGCATCCGCGTTTTCCAACGTCTCGATCGCTTCCCGGCCGGTGGTGGCCGTCAACACCTTCATGCCGCGCCGCTCAAGTATGCTCGATAGAGCAAAGATATTGCGTGCGTCGTCGTCGACGAGCAGCACCGTCCGGCCGATGAGATCCTCATCCGAACCGTTGAGGCGTTCCAGCATGCGTTGCTTTTCGGCCGGCAGGTCCGTCACAACCCGGTGCAGGAACAACGCGGTTTCGTCGAGCAGGCGCTCGGGCGATTCCACGCCCTTGACGACGATGCTGCGCGCCATCGTGTGAAGCTGTGCGTCCTCTTCCGCCGAAAGCTCGCGACCGGTGAAAACGATGACCGGAACATCGGAGAGGTCGGGGTCGGTTTTCAGCCTCTCCAGCACGTCGAAGCCCGACATGTCCGGCAGCTTCAGATCCAGCACCACGCAATCGAACGGCTCAGCGCGCAGAACGCTCAGCGCATCCGCGCCCGTGCCGACGATCGCGATCTCCACGTCGTCGTGACCGAGAAGTGCTTCGATACCCAACTGTTCGGCCTCGTTGTCTTCCACGATCAGCAGACGCTTGCGGCGTGGCTGTGCGTAGTCCTTGATGCGGGCAAGCGCCGCCTGGACGCCTTCCGTGGTTGTGGGCTTGGTGACGAACGAGAATGCGCCGCGTGCGAGACCATGTTGTCTGTCTTCGTCCAGGGTCACGATCTGTACGGGGATATGGCGCGTGATCGGATTGTGCTTGAGTTGGCTGAGCACGTTCCAGCCCAGCATGTCCGGCAGGAAAACATCGAGCGATATGGCCGTTGGCCTGTATTCCAGCGCCAGCTCCAGCGCATCGTCGCCGCGCATCGCGACAAGAACCCGGAAGCCTTCATCATGCGCAAGATCGACCAGTATCCGCGCGTAATGCGGATCGTCTTCCACGATGAGCAGAACCGTGTCGCCCGGCGCGATGTCGGTTCGGTCGTCGAGCACCGGCTCGATGGTTCGCTCCGGCAGGTTCGCCATTGCGAAGGCACGTTCCGGCAGCGCGCCGCTGTTGCTCGAGCCCCTCGACGTCGTGGCCGGACCCACGTAGCGCGACGGCAGATACAAGGTGAACACGCTGCCCTGGCCCGGCGTGGAGCGCAGGTGGATTTCGCCGCCAAGAAGGTTCGACAATTCGCGGCTGATGGCGAGGCCCAGGCCCGTGCCGCCATATTTTCGGCTGGTACTGGCGTCGGCCTGCTGGAACGCTTCGAAGATGATTTTCTGCTTTTCGAGAGGTATGCCGATACCGCTGTCCCACACTTCGAAGGCGACCACGGTCGGGGCCTGCGACAATACCGGGTTGTCCGGGCTCCAGCCGCCGTCCACCTGCGTCACACTGAGCTTGACGCCGCCGCGATCGGTGAATTTGAACGAATTGGACAGAAGATTCTTCAGCACCTGCTGCAGTCGCTTGGAATCCGTCGAGATTGTGCGGCCGAGACGGGAGTCGATCGACACGTCAAACGACAGCTGGCGGGTATCCGCTTCATGGCGGAAGGGCCGCGACACAGCTTCGATGACGTTGACAAGACCGATTTCCTCCGCGTCGACGGTCACGGTTCCCGACTCGATCTTCGAGAGATCGAGGATGTCGCTGATGAGGTTGAGCAGATCCGTTCCCGCGCCGTGAATGGTGCGCGCGAATTCGACCTGCTTGGCGGTGAGGTTGCCGTCGGGATTTTCCGTCAACTGCTGACCGAGAATCAAAATGCTGTTGAGCGGCGTGCGCAATTCGTGGCTCATATTGGCCAGGAACTCGGACTTGTATTTGGACGTCAGCGCCAGCTCTTCCGCCTTCTCCTCGAGCGCGCGGCGGGCCTGTTCGATTTCCTGGTTCTTGCGCTCTACCTCGACGTTCTGCTCGGCGAGCTGGCGTGCCTTCTGTTCCAGCTTTTCGTTGGTCTGCTGAAGTTCGCCCTGCTGGGTCTGCAGTTCGCCGGCGAGCTGCTGCGATTGTTTGAGGAGGCCTTCGGTCTGCATCGTGGCTTCGATACTGTTCAGCACGATGCCGATATTGGCCGTCAGCTGCTCCAGGAACGCAATCTGCAGATCGGTGAAATCGCTGAGCGACGACAGTTCGATTACAGCTTTCACGTGATTTTCGAACAGCACCGGCAACACGATGATGCTGCTGGGGGCGACTTTCAGAAGCGCCGAATTGATGGGCGACGCGTTGTCGCGAAGGCCCGTGACGAGCAGGCTGCGCTTGTCGAGCGCGCATTGGCCGACCAACCCCTTGCCGATTTCGATCCATTTGGGGTGACCGTCGACGTCGTCGTCCGCGTAGGACGCCAGGAGGCGCAACTTGCCGTCCACCTCGCCTTCCATCTGGTAGATGACGCCCAACTGGGCATCGACGAGCGGCGTCAGTTCCGAAAGCAGCAATCGCCCGACGGTCACAAGATCGCGCTGGCCCTGCAGCATGTTGGTGAATTTCGCGAGGTTCGTCTTCAGCCAGTCCTGCTCGGTGTTGCGGTCTGTCGTCAGACGCAGATTGTCGATCATCGTGTTGATGTTGTCTTTGAGCTCGGAGAGTTCGCCGCGCGCATTCACCGTGATCGAGCGCGTCAGGTCGCCTTTGGTGACCGCGGTGGCCACTTCGGCAATGGCGCGCACCTGCGTCGTGAGATTTGCGGCGAGCAGGTTTACATTGCCCGTGAGGTCCTTCCAGGTACCCGCCGCGCCCGGCACGTTAGCCTGGCCGCCGAGGCGGCCTTCGGCGCCGACTTCGCGTGCAACCGTCGTCACCTGATCGGCGAACGTCGCAAGCGTCTGCGTCATGTTGTTGATGGTTTCCGCGAGGGCGGCTACTTCGCCCTTCGACTGCACCGTCAGATTTTGCTTCAGATCACCGTTCGCAACCGCCGTCACGACCTTCACGATGCCGCGCACCTGTTCGGTGAGGTTGGCGGCCATCACGTTCACCGTGTCGGTGAGGTCTTTCCAGGTGCCCGCCACGCCGGGCACCTGCGCCTGACCGCCGAGTTTGCCTTCCGTGCCCACTTCACGTGCGACACGCGTCACTTCCGCGGCGAAGGCATTCAGCTGGTCCACCATTGTGTTGATGGTGTTTTTCAGTTCCAGAATTTCGCCCTTCACGTCGGCCGTGACTTTTCGCGAGAGGTCGCCGCGCGCGACGGCGGTCGTCACCTCTGCGATGTTGCGGACCTGCGTGGTCAGGTTGGCGGCAAGCAGGTTCACGTTGTCGGTCAAGTCCTTCCATGTGCCCGCCACGCCCGGCACCTGGGCCTGACCGCCGAGGCGGCCTTCCGTGCCCACTTCACGGGCCACGCGCGTCACTTCTGCCGCGAAGGAGCGCAGCTGCTCGACCATCGTGTTCAGCGTGTCTTTCAAGAGAAGAATTTCGCCGCGCACGTCGACGGTGATCTTCTTCGACAGGTCGCCGCTCGCGATCGCAGTGGCGACCTCGGCGATGTTGCGAACTTGGGCCGTGAGATTCGACGCCATGAAGTTCACATTGTCGGTGAGATCCTTCCATGTGCCGGCAACGCCCGGCACCTGCGCCTGACCGCCGAGCTTGCCTTCCGTACCCACTTCGCGCGCGACGCGCGTCACTTCGGCGGCGAAGGCGTTCAACTGATCCACCATCGTGTTGATGGTGTTCTTCAGTTCCAGGATTTCGCCCTTCACGTCGGCGGTCACCTTGCGCGACAGGTCGCCGCGCGCCACGGCGGTGGTCACTTCGGCGATGTTGCGGACCTGGGTTGTGAGATTTGCCGCCAGCAGGTTCACGTTGTCGGTCAAATCTTTCCATGTGCCGGCGACGCCCGGCACCTGCGCCTGACCGCCGAGGCGGCCCTCGGTGCCCACTTCGCGCGCGACGCGCGTCACTTCGTTCGCGAAGCGGTTGAGCTGGTCCACCATGGTGTTCAGCGTTTCCTTCAGCTGAAGGATTTCGCCGCGCACGTCGACCGTGATCTTGCGGGAGAGGTCGCCGCCTGCAACGGCCGTGGCGACTTCGGCGATGTTGCGCACCTGAGCGGTCAGGTTGCCGGCCATCGAATTCACGGAGTCGGTCAGATCCTTCCAGGTGCCGCCCACATCCGGCACTTCGGCCTGGCCGCCGAGTTTTCCTTCGGTGCCGACTTCGCGCGCCACGCGCGTCACTTCCGATGCGAAGGCATTCAGCTGATCCACCATCGTGTTGATGGTGTCTTTCAATTGCAGGATCTCGCCGCTGACGTTCACGGTGATCTTTTTCGACAGGTCGCCACGCGCAATGGCGGTGGCGACTTCGGCGATGTTGCGCACCTGTCCGGTGAGGTTGCGCGCCATCGAATTCACGGAGTCGGTCAGGTCGTTCCACGTGCCGGCCACGCCGCGCACCACTGCCTGGCCGCCAAGCTTGCCTTCGGTGCCCACTTCGCGGGCCACGCGCGTGACTTCCGACGCAAATGCGTTCAACTGGTCGACGGTGGTGTTGATGGTCTCCTTGAGCTGGAGAATCTCGCCCTTCACGTCGACCGTGATCTTCTTCGACAGGTCGCCGTTCGCGATGGCCGTGGACACTTCGGCGATGTTGCGCACCTGTGCGGTCAGGTTGCCGGCCATCGAATTGACCGAGTCCGTCAGGTCCTTCCATGTGCCGGCAACGCCGAGCACGTTGGCTTGACCGCCGAGCCGGCCGTCGGTGCCGACTTCGCGCGCCACGCGCGTCACCTCCGATGCGAAGGCGTTGAGCTGGTCCACCATGGTGTTGATGGTGTCCTTCAACTGGAGGATTTCTCCGCTCACATTGACGGTGATCTTTTTCGAGAGGTCGCCGCCGGCGATGGCCGTGGCCACTTCGGCGATGTTGCGCACCTGGGCCGTCAGATTCGAGGCCATGAAGTTCACGTTGTCGGTCAGGTCTTTCCAGGTGCCTGCGACGCCTGATACCTGCGCCTGGCCGCCGAGTTTGCCTTCGGTACCCACTTCGCGCGCAACGCGCGTCACTTCGGATGCAAAGGCGTTGAGCTGATCCACCATCGTGTTGATGGTGTCCTTCAGCTCGAGGATTTCGCCGCGCACGTCGACGGTGATCTTGCGCGAGAGGTCGCCGCGCGCGACGGCTGTGGTCACCTGGGCAATGTTGCGAACCTGGTCGGTAAGGTTGCCGCACATCGCGTTCACCGAGTCGGTCAAATCCTTCCAGGTACCCGCCACACCTGGCACGAGCGCCTGGCCGCCCAATTTTCCTTCCGTGCCCACTTCGCGCGCCACGCGCGTCACTTCCGATGCAAATGACCTGAGCTGGTCCACCATCGTGTTGATGGCTTCCTTGAGCTGGAGGATTTCGCCGCGCACGTCGACGGTGATCTTTTTCGAAAGGTCGCCGTTTGCGACCGCGATCGTCACTTCGGCGATATTGCGGACCTGCGCCGTCAGGTTGGACGCCATCGAATTGACGCTCTCGGTCAGATCCTTCCAGACGCCGGTGACCTCCTTCACCTGCGCCTGACCGCCGAGCTTTCCCTCGGTGCCGACTTCGCGCGCCACACGCGTCACTTCCGACGTGAAGACCGACAGCTGCCGGATCATGGTATTGACGATGGTCGCCGAGCGGAGGAATTCGCCCTGCAACGGCCGGCCCTCGACGTCGAGATGCACGGTCTGGAGCAGATCGCCCTTGGCCACGGCGGAAATGGCGCGCGTTACTTCGGTCGTCGGCCACAGCAGATCATCGATCAACGTGTTGATGGACGATTCCATGTCGCCCCACGAGCCCGTCGAGCGGCCGAGTTTCACGCGATGACGCGTCTTGCCCTGACGGCCGACCATCTCGCCCACGCGTTCGAGCTGCTCGGCCATGCGCTGATTGTTTGCGACAATTTCATTGAATGTGTCGGCAATCTTTCCTGCCAGGCCGATGCGGTCTCCTGCCATCCGCACGGTGAAGCTGCCGTCCCGCATGCTCTGCAGTGCAGTCAGCAGCTCTTCGAGGTCGAGCGCCGGCTCAGCATGAAGCGAGCCGCCATTGGTCGCGTCTCCAAGGTGATTTCCATTGACGTGACCGGCGTTCGATTGGAGAGCCGCAGGCGGAGGAGACGCTTTCCGGTTCGTCCCGCCTGTCTGTCTGTCGCGTGCTTTCATAGAAGACCTCTGCGATGCCGATGCAACCGCGGACCGGGCCGACAGACGACGCCGGCGACCCATCTGCCCCAAGTCGAAGCACAACGAAGGTAAGAGTGGACGTTATCCACCCCGGCGCCCCGAGCTAAAAGTTCCCGCAGACCCGAAAACGCACGTCCCGAAAACGGGTTCCACAAAAATTGAGTGGCTCAACAGGAGCGGGGCATGCACTGCAACTGGCGACTTCCCGGATTGGCACACGGCGGGCGAAACCGCTCCAGAGCTACCCGCAATCGGGCGTGTGTCGCCATCAGCTATGTTAATCGAACCCGCGCGCTGCTCGGCGGCCCGACAGCCGAAACAGAGCCGTGCTGTAACGGGTTATATTGGGGGCGCTTCGGCGCCGGGCCCGTTTGCCGGGTGGCCGTCGATGAGGACCGATATCCCTCGCCGCCCGAACCGTTCGCTATGGCTCCCGCGAATACGACTTGCTTCTCAGTGTCACCAGTTCTTCGGCAAGGCTCGGATGCAGCGCGACCGTCGAGTCGAAATGGGATTTTGTCGCGCCCATCCTGATGGCAACCGCGACGATCTGGACAATCTCCGCCGCGTCCGGCCCGAAGAGGTGACACCCCAGCACCCTGCCGGACTTCGAATCCACGACCAGTTTGAAGACCGCGCGCTCGTCGCGGCCGGACAGCGTATTGCGCAGGGGCCGGAACGCGGATTTGTACACGTCGATCGAATGACCGGCTGCCAGCGCCGCGGATTCGGAAAGCCCGACCGTTCCCACCTCTGGCTGCGCGAACACCGCAGTCGGCACATCGGTGTGGTCGACCGGCGTCGGCTTGTCCTCGAACACCGTGCGCACGAATGCCATGGCTTCGTGAATGGCGACGGGCGTGAGCGCCAGCCTGTCGGTCACGTCGCCGATGGCCCAGATGTGCGGCAGGCTCGTGCGAGAGTAGGCGTCGACATTGACCTGACCGCGCTTGCCGAGTTCGACGCCGATGTTCTGCAGACCCATGCCGTCGGTGTTCGGGACACGGCCGATGGCGAGCATCACCTGGTCCGCTTCAATCATCTCGTCATGATCGGTGAATGCGAATTTTTCGCCGCCGCGTTCGTCGATGCGCTTGAAGATGCGATTGGTTACGATCCGGATGCCGCGTTTCTCGCTGGACTGCGTCACCGCATCGCGCATGTCCTCGTCGAACCCGCGCAGAATCTTGGGGCCGCGATAAAGAAGCGTCACTTCCGCGCCGAGGCCGTGAAAAATATGTGCAAATTCGACGGCGATGTAACCGCCGCCCGCGATCACCACCCGGCGGGGCAATTTTTCCAGATGAAAGGTTTCATTCGATGTGATGCAGTGTTCGGCACCGGGTGCTCCACCGGTGTCGCGCGACGGCCTGCCGCCGGTGGCGACCAAAAAGCGTTCTGCCGTGACCTTACGGCCGCTTTTCTTCAGATGCACCGTATGGGGATCGAGGAATTCCGCCCGGTCCATGATGGCCTCGACTGCGGCCTTGCCGAGATTCTCGCGATAAATCTCTTCCAGCCGCGCGACTTCCCTGTTCTTGTTGGCGACCAGAACGTTCCAGTCGAATTTCGCTTGCGGCACCGTCCAGCCGAATCCGGCCGCATCCTCGAAATCCTCGCGATAGTGGCTTGCATAAACGAACAGTTTCTTCGGAATGCAGCCGCGGATCACGCATGTGCCGCCGAAGCCGTATTCCTCTGCAATGCCGACGCGCGCGCCCGCCTGTGCCGCCATCCGGCTCGCCCGCACACCGCCCGAGCCGCCGCCGATGACGAAAAGATCGTAGTCGTATTTGGTCATGTGCGGCTCCGGTTTGCGTTCACTTTATGTCAAGGGGGATTCTACACTTCGCAAACCCACACGCTAAGAGTTGGACGATTGAGATTTCGCGCCGCGATCCAAAAAGGCCACGAAACTACTCGCCGCAGCATTTGAGACCAAGGTCGGATTCGCGGCCATGAACTCGTCGAACATAACCCTGAGGCTGTTATTGGAATGTTTGTTCGCGTAGGCTTCGGCGCTTTGCATGTTCGGTTTGGTATTCGGATGAGCATAGAGGATCATTGAGCTAAGCATATCCAGCGCACCAACTACATACGAAGTCCGATCTACAGGTGGAAGAGCGAGGTATTGCTTACCGTCAAATCGCATAAATACGTGTCTTGGAGCATTATCTTTAGGTGGAGACGGTGTGCCTGCGAGTCCAGATTTCATCCGGTCGAATATGCTCATTTCATTCTCCCCTTTCGCCCTGATTAGGCGTTACCTTCAGCACATTTCCAAGTCGCGTCGCAAATCGTTCCTTTTTCCTCAAGCGGAGGGTTGGGCGCGCGCGATAATTTCTATCCCATCCGCACGCGCGATCACCAGCGTGTGCGCGAGGCCCACGAACAACCCCTGATCGACGACGCCGGGAATTCTGCACAGCGCATCGGCGAGCTTCGGCACATCCAGAATTGCGCCGAACGCGACGTCGTAGATCATGTTGCCGCTGTCGGTGACAAAGGGAGCAATTGCCGTTCCGCGCAGAGTGATGGGGCGATCGGAGTATCCCAGCCGTGAAATCGATGCAGCGATACGCGCCACCGTTGTCTCGTGGCCGAACGAGATAACTTCGACCGGCAACGGAAACTCGCCCAACCTGTCCACCAGTTTGGATGAATCGGCGATCACGACCATGCGCTTCGCCGACGCGGCGACGATCTTCTCGCGAAGGAGCGCTCCGCCGCCGCCCTTGATGAGATTGAAGTCGCGATCTGCTTCGTCCGCCCCGTCCACGACGAGGTCGAGCGGCGCGAGCGCGTCGAGGTCGGCAAGCGGAATGCCGAGCGTGCTGGCTTTCCTCGCCGTTCGCTCGGAGGTCGCTGTGCAGGTGAGACGCAAACCGCCCTGCACGCGCGGCGCCAGCACGTCAAGAAATGCCTCCGCCGTCGAGCCCGTGCCGAGCCCCAGTTTCATGCCGCTTTCGACAAAATCGAGCGCGCGGACGGCGGCGGCACGTTTGAGGGCTGATGGGTCGATCATATCGCTTGCAACGCCAAAGCCGGATTCGTGCCTACACTAGCACATTGATTCGAAGGGAAACGTGCGGTGCTCGTCCCTACTCAACCGTCACGCTCTTGGCGAGATTGCGGGGCTGGTCGACGTCCGTGCCTTTGGCGACGGCCGTGTGATAGGCGAGCAGCTGCACCGGAATGGCGTACAGCAGAGGCGTCATCAGCGGATCGACATCGGGTACTTCAATGGTCGCCCACGCTTTCGCGCCGGCTTGGCTGATTCCCGCGGCATCGGAGATCATCACCACCCTGCCGCCCCGCGCCATCACCTCCTGCATGTTGGAGACCGTCTTTTCGAACAGCGAGTCGTGCGGCGCCAGCACGATGATGGGGACATTTTCATCGATCAACGCGATGGGGCCGTGTTTCATTTCGCCCGAGGCGTAGCCCTCGGCGTGGATGTACGAGATTTCCTTGAGCTTCAGCGCGCCTTCCAGCGCCAGCGGAAAATTCAGCCCCCGACCGAGATAGAGCACGTCGCGCGCCTTGGCGATCTCCGCGCCCAGTTGCTCGATGGCGGCCTCGTGCTTGAGGAATTCCACAACGTGTCGCGGGGTCTCGAGCAGCGCCGCGCACAGACGCTTCTCTTCTTCCGCCGAAATGGTTCCGCGCGCGCGTGCAGCGGCAATGGCGAGCGAAATCAGCACGCCGAGCTGGCAGGTGAAGGCTTTTGTCGATGCCACGCCGATTTCGGGTCCGGCGAACGTCGGGAGCACATGATCGGCTTCGCGGGCGATGGAGCTCTCGGGAACGTTGACGATGGCGAGCGTGATCTGGCCTTGCGCTTTTGCGTGGCGCAGTGCCGCCAGCGTGTCGGCCGTCTCGCCGGATTGCGAAATGAAAAGCGCGGCGCCGCCCTTCGCATACACCGGGTCGCGGTAGCGCAACTCGGAGGCGACATCGACCTCCACACCGATCCGCGCGAGCTTCTCGAACCAGTATTTGCCGACGAGCGCAGCATAATATGCAGTGCCGCAGGCGGAGATGGTGAGCCGCGAGGCGTTGGCGAGAATAGCGATCGCTGTCGCCTCGCGGTTGGACGCGCAAGGTCCTGTCGGATCGATGTAATGCGAGATCGTATGGCTGACGACTTCCGGCTGTTCGTGAATCTCCTTCAGCATGAAATGGCGGTAACCGCCCTTGTCCACGAGGCCTGCGGAGGCGTTCGCAATCTTGATCTCGCGATTCGCCGGACGGCCTTCGCGGTCGTAGATCGTGACATCCGGTCCCCGCAGCACGGCGACGTCGCCGTCTTCGAGATAGGAAATACGGTTGGTGAAGGGCGCCAGCGCGATCGCGTCGGAGCCCAGATAGGCCTCGTCCTTCGCGTATCCGACCGCCAGCGGACTGCCGTTGCGTGCGCCGATCACAAGCGATTCCTCGCCGTCGAAGATCATCGCGATCGCATAGGCGCCGGTCAGGCGCCGCGCGGCTTCCATGGCGGCATGCACCGGATCGAGGCCTTGATCCAGATAATCGGTGACAAGATGTACGGCGACTTCAGTATCCGTTTCGGAATCGAATTTGTGTCCCTTTGCGATCAGATCTTCCCGTAGTTCCCGGAAGTTTTCGATTATGCCGTTATGCACCAGCGCCACGCGTGCCGACGCGTGCGGATGTGCGTTGGATTCCGTCGGCGCGCCATGGGTTGCCCAGCGCGTGTGGCCTATGCCCGTACGGCCCGCAAGCGGGTGTGCGCGCAGCACGTCTCCCAGACGGGACAGCTTTCCTGCGGCTCGGCGCCGTACAATGTGGCCGTTGACGAGTGTCGCGAGGCCGGAGGAATCATACCCGCGATATTCCAGCCGCTTCAGTGCCTCGAGCATGATGGGCGCCGCGTCGTCACGTCCGGCAATACCTACAATTCCACACATGATCTGCTCCAGATTCAGACAAGATCACCACGGAGACACGGAGAACACAGAGGTAGAAGTTTCACAGGGAGGCAGCGAGACAATGAGAATCAAGCTCGCGCGCCGAAGGCGCGCAGGAATATCTCATTGTCTCGCTGCCTCCCTGTGATCACTTTTTTCTTCGTGTTCTCCGTGTCTCCATGGTGCACATTCACAACTTCTTCTTCGCCGTCTCGGCCTTCTTCCGTGTGCGGAACTCTTTCGCCCAGCCGGGAATGTCCCTCTGCGGCGCACGAGTGACGGCCAGCGAGTCTGCAGCCACTTCCTTTGTGATCACGCTGCCCGCCGCGACATAGGCGCCGTCGTTCACCGTCACCGGCGCGACCAGCGCCGCGTTCGAGCCGATGAAGGCGCCGGCGCCGATGTCGGTAAAGTGTTTGTCGAAGCCGTCATAGTTGCAGGTGATCGTGCCTGCTCCGATATTCGCACCGGCGCCAATACGCGCATCGCCCAGGTAAGCGAGATGGTTCGCCTTCGCACCCTTTTCAACGCGCGAATTCTTCACCTCGACAAAATTACCGATGTGAACGTCTTCTTCGATTTTTGTGCCGGGTCTGAGCCGCGCATAGGGACCCACAACTGCCCCTTCGCCGACCTCCGCTCCCTCCAGATGAGAAAAAGCCCGGATATGCGCGCGCGCGCGCACGGTCACGCCCGGCGCAAACACGACATAGGGATCGATCTGCGCGTCTGCTTCGATCGTGGTGTCGAACGAGAAATAAACGGTTTCCGGCGCCGTCATGCCGACGCCCGAATCGAGCATTCTCGAACGCAGCCGCCGCTGCATCTCGGCTTCCGCAAGTGCCAGCTCGGCCCGGCTGTTGACGCCCATGGTTTCGGCTTCGCCGGATTCCACGACGGCGCACCGGACCCCTTCGGCTTTGGCGAAGGACGGAATATCCGTGAGGTAGTACTCGCCCTGCTTGTTGTTGTTCTTGAGACCGGCCGCCCAGCGAAAGAAGCTCTTTGCGTCCGCGGCCATCATGCCAGCATTGCAGAGATCGACCTTACGCTCCTGCTCGTTCGCATCCTTGTATTCGACGATACGATCCAGCAGGCCGTCGCGGTCGGTGATCACGCGGCCATATGCGGCGCTCCGCGAGCGGAATGCGACAATAGCCATTCCGGTCCTTTCACGGGCGGCAAACGACGCGGCAAATGTCTCCGGCCTGAAGAGCGGATGATCGCCGTAGCTGACCACCAGGGACCCCGCGAATTCTCCGAGGAGCGGGGCGGCGCACGCCGCTGCATGGCCCGTTCCGAGCCGGCGATCCTGGATGACGGATTCTGCACCCATCGTCGCGCAGTAGGCACGAACGTCGTCGGCATCGGGGGCCGCGACGACCACAATCCGCGAAACGCCTGCGCCTTGCATGGCGGCCATGACATGACCCAGGATCGGCTGCCCTGCCACGGGGTGCATGACTTTGGGCCGTGCGGACTTCATCCGCGTTCCCTGTCCTGCCGCCAAGATGATGCCTGCGCGCGCTTCCATCGTGCCTGTCGTCATGGTTGTTCTCTTGCGATAACCTGTTCACCAATCACGGCAAAATGACGATTTGCAACGGTATATTGCCTTGCCCTTAACGCCCGCCCTCATTTTCGACCTCGATGGCACCCTGGTCGACACAGCCCCGGATCTTCTCGGCGCCCTAAACGCTGTCCTGGTCCAGGAAGGTCGCCGGACCATGGACCTCGCCGATCTACGCCAGCTGGTGGGCCACGGGGCGCGGGCCATGCTGCTTGAGGCCATGCGCCGAACGGGAGAGCCTGTGCCCGCGGAACGCCAACCGGCCCTGATCGATGCCTTCATCGCGCACTATCGCGAACACCTCGCCGACCAGAGCCGGCCATTTCCCGGCGTTCGGGAGACGCTCGAACGATTCTCCCATGATTGTTTCCGAATGGGCGTGCTGACGAACAAACCCCAGGAACTGGCCGAACCGCTGCTCGAGAACCTTGATCTCACGAGATATTTCGGCGCGATCCACGGCGCCGGGCGCTTTTCCTATACCAAGCCGGACGCACGCGTCTTCCATCATGTCGTGGACGAATTGGGAGGTTCGGGTTCCTGTTCGATCATGATCGGTGACAGCGCCACCGATGTTGCCACCGCGCGCGCGGCCGGCACGCGCGTCATATTGCTCTCTTACGGCTACACACCCGAACCGGTCCAGACTCTGGGGGCCGATGTCGTGGCAGATTCCTTTGAAGAACTGCCCTCAATTGTTGCCGGGATGTCGGAAGGACGCTGAATGAGCAAACGTGCGCTGCAAATCGTGACGGGGCTTTTGGGCATCATTCCGGTCGCTACCGGCCTGATCGGATTGATGGGGGTGCACGATCCTCTGTACGCGTCGGCTGGAGTGCCGGCCAATGCCCTCGTCGACAGCAATCTGCGGTTCTTCGCCGGGGTCTGGCTTGGTTTGGGTGTCTCGATCTATTGGCTTATCCCCCATATCGAAAGACAGACAACGTTGTTTCGCGCGGTCTGGGGCATGATTTTTTTGGGCGGCATCGGGCGGCTTCTATCCATGCTCCTTTTGGCACCCCCGCCTCTCCCATTTGTCGCCTTCACGCTTCTGGAGGTCATCGGCGCGCCGGTATTCGTCATATGGCAGTCGCGCTTGGCACGGTAAGGCCTGATCGGTGTCCGCGGCTCTGTGGTGAAAGTTTGGCGCAATCCGGGTAGCATGGTGCGGGGATGCGGAGGGGACCATGGCCAGACAGCGCAACGCGCACGTCCTGAAGGCTGAGCTGATCGTCAAGACCATCGACCAGCTCCGCGCACGCGTCGCCGAACGATTTCCCAATTCCGGGCTGGCGCAGGTCTGCGCCGATCTTCTTCAATCCGCGCGCGCCACGACCAAACGTGTGGAGAGGCTGGCGCGACCCTATTACGGCCTGCGCCTTCTCGCAGGGCTGGTTCTCGCCCTGGGTGTCGCAGCACAGATTTATATCGCTTCGCTCATCGACTGGCACGCCGTCATCTCCCACGCCGATGCTGTCGGCATCGCCGAAGGACTGGAATCAACGGTCAATCTGATATTGGTCGCCGGCGGCGCCATCGCTTTCGTCCTGACATTCGAACAAAGATTGAAGCGCCGCCGCGTGCAGCGGGAGTTTTACGAATTTCGCTCCTTCGCGCATGTGATCGACATGCACCAGCTGACCAAGGATCCGACCGTCGTGCTCGGCGACGTCCCACCGACGGCGTCTTCGCCTCAGCGCCACATGACCGAGTTCGAACTGTCGCGCTATCTCGACTATTGCGCAGAGATGCTGTCGCTGATCTCCAAGCTCGCCGCACTCTATGCCGGACGCCTGCACGACCGGGAGGTCGTGGCCCAGGTCAACGAGGTGGAGGAGCTGACGTCCAATCTGGGACGCAAGATCTGGCAGAAAATCATGATCCTCAGCCGGCTGGACGAACGCCAGGCGGTGGCTGCGCTTGCGCGCACGTCGGCGTGGTCGCCTGGCGCCAATGCCGTTCTCTCCGATCCCCTGCTTGACGCTTCGCGAGACCCGCTGTAGAGCCCCAGTCCGCTTTCAAGGGCGCGTAGCTCAGCGGGAGAGCACTCCCTTCACACGGGAGGGGTCACAGGTTCAATCCCTGTCGCGCCCACCACGCTTCGTTCGCGAAGCGGTAGCAGGCAGCCGCGCCGAAACACTCGGTGAAGGCGGGCCGGTCGCGGCGTGCTCCGCCTCGGCAAACCAGCTCTCTCATCCAGCAGGAAACCGGAAACGGCACCATGATCGACTACAGCGGAAATGTCGCACTCGTTACGGGAGCCGCATCGGGGATCGGACGCGCGCTGGCGAAGGCGCTGAACGGGCGCGGTGCGAAAGTCGTTCTCGCCGACATCAACGAGGAGATGCTCGCATCGGTGCAGGCGGAGCTCGCGGGCGATGCATTTGCCATTCCTTGCGATCTCGCGGATGAAACCGTTCCCGCGCCGCTCATCGACAAGGCCACCGCGCAGTTCGGCCGGCTCGACCTCGTCTGCGCCAATGCCGGCATGGGGAGCAGGCACAGCAAGCTTGCAAAGGCGGAGATCGACGACCGCGCGCGACGGCTGTTCGCCGTGAACATGTTCGCGCCGCTTCGACTCGCGCAGGCCTACATCGCGAAGGTCTCGGACGCGGGTGCGCGCGGGCGCATCATGATTACAGGTTCGGAGAACTCGCTCTCAGTCCCGTCTGCAGTGAAGAATTTCGGCCTAGGGCTTTATGCGGGCAGCAAGCACGGCGTGCTCGCGTTTGCCGAATGGCTGCATCAGGAATCGCCGGGAACGGGCGTGGATATACACGTCCTTCTGCCCGGCGCGGTCCATACGCCGATGATCGCGCGGGCGCTTCCCGATCCCTCGAAGGCTCCGCCGGAGCTCGGTCTCATCATGCCAGATCGCTGCGCCGAGATTGCACTGAAGGGCATGGACCTTGGACTGTTCTACATCCCCACCCATGCGCATCTCTTCGCAGATATGCAGCCGCGCCATGACGGTATCGCAAATTCGCTGAAGGCGTTGGAATTGGCCTCCTAGTGGCCGGCGGCGCAGACCGGGCCACGAACGTGCCGACGACCGCGCGTACCTGGCCGTGCCACCGTTTCGATGCAGCTGATCCGGCGTGCTCCTCGATAGCGGAGAGGGACCGCTTCGATTCCTGCTTGGCGAAGCACGGCCGATCGAACACCCGCGCCGAAGGGTTCCTCCGCCTCATGACGCCGCGGATTGGACGACTTGCGCCATGCAACATCTGCCGTAAATGGATACGTATATTTGCATAGTCGCTTCAATGCGCAAATTTACAGGCCCTAAACAGCGACGCCCTTACAACGCGCTGTGACGTGTAGTCGGCGACCGATGAATCTCAAGCCAACTGGGTAAGAATATCCCGGATTGGCTGCAATTGTCTTGGGGCAACGTAAACGCGTGAAGCGAACCTCTCGAACTCCAGCCGGAATCGCCGCAGGATTGGCAGCGCCGCTGCTCGGCGAGGCGCCGTCGAACGCACGCGTCGCCAGCGACATCACGCCCTCCGATCTAGAATAGGACGGGCGTGATGGACATTTTCTGGCAGATCACCATCGTCGAGTTGCTTCTCAATGTTGCCGTCTTCGCCGGCGCCGTTATGGCATATGGCCCCATCCTGCGCGCGGCCGCACGCCTGCCTAGTGCAAAAAGGATCAGCGAAGGAACGGCCGTGGGATTTCTTTTCGGCCTGGCGACCGCCATCGCTCTGCTGATGCCGATCCACATGAATGGCGGTGGCGCCGTTGGCGGTCAGATGGTTTTGCTGGCTCTGGCGGGTCCTATGGGAGGCCTGGCCGCCGCCGTCAGCGCAGCCCTTCTGTCTGCGGCGACAGGCGTTTATGTTTGGACAACAGGCGGCGCCGTCACCGGTCTGACGTCTCTCGCATCGTCTCTAAGCGCGATTGCACTCGGATATGCCCTCCGTCTGCTGCTCGACCACGTCACCCGAGCCGAGACACGTCGGTTCACCTATATTCACCTGCCCTTGGTCGGCGCGCTTTCTGCTGCCGGCGTCCTGGCCAGCCTGGGCATCTCGCAGGGACCGGCCGCTGTCGCCGGATCGATACTGCCGGTACTCGGCACCAGCGTTGTCGCGGCCGTGCTGCTCGGCACGCTTCTTTTGCACGAGAAACGCCGGCATCTCGCCGAAGCGCAATTGCTCTTGCAGGCGCACGAACTTGCCGAGGCACGGGATGCCGCGGAGGCCGCAAATCAGGTGAAGAGCGAATTTTTGGCGAATATGAGCCACGAGATTCGCACGCCGATGAACGGCATTCTCGGTATGACCGGGCTCTTGCTAGACACCCGCCTTACCGACGAACAGCGCAATTACGCCACTGTCGTCAACGAATCGGGCGAAGCGCTCCTCACCATCATCAACGACATTCTCGATGTCTCCAAACTCGAAGCAGGCAAAGTCGAACTTGAGACGATCGACTTCAATCTCGTGGAAACGGTTGAAAACATCCCGACCCTGCTCGCGCCGAAGGCGCACGAGAAAGGCATCGACGTCGGGGCGTATGTCGACCCGAGAGTTCGCGCAACCGTCAGAGGCGATCCGAACAGATTGCGCCAGGTCCTGCTCAACCTGATGGGTAACGGCATCAAGTTCACGGAGAAAGGCAGCGTGTCGATCGAAGTATCGCTTGCTCGGGAGGACGACGACGGGACGAAGCATGTCCGATTCGAGGTGAAAGATACCGGAATCGGAATGCCGGCGGAGATTCGAGAGCGTCTGTTCCGGACGTTCAGCCAAGCGGACAGTTCGATTACGCGGCGCTACGGGGGAACGGGCCTGGGACTTGCCATTTCCAAGCAGCTCGTCGAGTTGATGGGGGGTGAGATCGGCGTGGCGTCGCAGCCGGGGTTGGGAGCGTGCTTCTATTTCGAGATTCCGCTGGCGCAGACTGTTGGCGCGCTATCCGACGACGAGCGTCTGCCGCTCGATCTCGACGGCGTCCGTGCACTTGCCGTGGACGACGTAGACATGAATCTCAAGATTATCTCGCGCCAACTGCGCGGTCTCGGGATGCAGACCAAATGCAGCAAGGACGGGTTCGACGCATTTGCGGAACTCGAGCGCGCGTGGCATCGAGGCCATCCCTACGACATCGTATTCCTCGACCAGATGATGCCCGGGCTGGCCGGAGAAGATCTCGCACGACGCGTACGCTCGCATCCTTATCTTTCGACCACAAAGCTCGTTCTGGTGACGTCAGCGGGTCGGTATGGTCCGGGCGACACCGTTGGAATGTTCGATTCGGTCATCGTGAAGCCCGTCAGGCAACGAGATATCCGCTCCAGTCTTGCCGTGATTTTCGGCGCAAAGACCGTGAGCACCTCGATCGTTCCGAACCGCAAGACTTTGCCCGATAGCGCGCCAACCGAATTGCGCAGAAACTCTGTGCGCAGGCTGAGTGTCCTTGTCGCGGAAGACAACAAGATCAATCAGAAGTTCATTTCGGCAATTCTGGACAAGCACCAGCACCGATTCCACATCGTGGAGAACGGACATCAAGCCGTCGATGCAGTGCGCCATAACAATTACGATCTCGTTCTCATGGACGTGCAGATGCCGGAACTCGACGGCGAGCAGGCCGCCAAACAGATTCGGATGCTACCCGCTCCTAGGTGCGACACGTACATCGTCGCACTGACGGCGCATGCAATGGCGGGCGCGAGAGCGCGCTGCATCGAGGCCGGGATGAACGACTATGTCTCGAAACCAATCGATGCTGCGCTGCTGTTGTCAAAGCTCGATGAGTTGGCGGAAAGGCTGGGTGCACTGCCCGCAGCGCATGCCGGAGCCGATGCAACTTCGGTCGCGGACGAGTGTCGTGTCCCTCGCGATGTACACGTTGCGACGCCTCCCCTTTCGAACCTCGGCGACGTAGCGTCGATTGCACAATCCGAAGTCGATATGGGGCAACTCGAGGCGCTGCGAGCGGCTCTGTCGCCGAGTGCTTTCTCGGCGCAAATGTCTCTCCTCCTGGAATCGTTTGTCCCGGGCGTCGAACGGATCGGCGAACATCTCTCCGCTGGCGATTTGTCGAAAGGTGCAAAGGAAGCGCACGATCTGGTTTCCATCGCCGGGAATTATGGCGCGAGGCGCGTGTCGGAACTCGCCAGGCAGCTCGAGCATGCGTGCAAAGATTCGGAAACAGCCCGGGCCAACGCCTTCTTCGGAGAGCTTCGCCCGGCGGTCCTGTCTGCGGCTGCTGCGCTGGCGGAAATCCGGCGCCGCGCGTAAGCCGCGCGTAAACGGATCCAGGAACTGGACCGTGGTGCGATTGCGACTTCGCTGGTCGTTCGCGCCCGGCGACGGCCGCCATAACCAGAGTTACGATCGCGCGGCTTTTCGTAAGACCCTTACAGGCGTACACTGATCGTCAGTTCGGCAGGCGGGCGTCCTTATCGTCGGAATCGGACATTCGGGCACCGACGCGCGCCGGCATCTGATCGCTGAGCCGGGGGTGAGCATGTCGCGGACGATTGCGCTTTGGGTGGCGGGCATCGCCGCCGTCCTCTTGACGTCGCCCCAATCCAGTGCGCTGACGATCTCCCTCGTCGCTCCGAGCACGAAGGTTTGCCAGCTGACAGGCGACGCTGACTGGGCCACGAACTTGCCTACCGCCGCACGGACATGGACGCGTTATCGACTCGACGCCGTCGATCTTGGATTTCCCGTCGATAGCGGAGAGGGCCCGCTCTACTTCCTGTTTGGCGACGCCTGGCCGATCAAGCATCCAGCAGGCAGCATCCCTTCCGTTCCACCCGATGACGCCGTCGGCTGGACGACGCGCACCGCGCCGCCGGATCCGGGCACCTGCCTCGATTTGAGGCTCGCAACGTCGGTACCGCATCAGTTCGCGCACCCGATTGTCATTCCGCCCATCACGCAGGGGCTCTTCAACGTGCCGTCCGGCGGCGTTTTTGTCGACGATTCGCTATTCGCATTCTTCTGGACGGATCACTGTGCGGTCCCGGGCGTGCTGATGCCTGATCCAACCGATCCGCTCCACATCCCGCCCCCGAATGGAACCTGCGCCGAAGTCCAGCAGGTGAACAGCGTCGGGCGCAACGTGCTGGCGCGGGCATCGCTGCAGGACCCGATTCTTTATCGCCAATCCTTGCCGCCGATTCCGTTCGTCAATCCTCTCGCGCGAATGCCGAGCGGCTTCGTGTATGTCAGCGCGGCAAAAAGGCCATCTGCGACACTGCCGATTCTCGATTTTCACTCCGGCGACATTCCCGTGATCGGCGTACCGCGCTATCGCGCCAGCATTCCCTACCTCGCACTGGCGCCACGCGACACGTTCGGCGACCCCGCGACGTGGTCATTCTTCGCCGGCCGCTCGGGCGGCAATCCCGTCTGGATCGACCGCAAGCAATGGGAGAGCGGGCGCAACCCCAATGGCGATTGGGCGCCGCCCCCGAACGCCGAACTCTATGATGCTCTGCCCGCCGGCGAGCGCTGCATGGGAGAACATTCTCTGACATGGAACGAGCCGCTGAAGACCTGGCTGCTGGTCTACAATTGCAGGGTCGGCGTGGTCGAAGCGCGCATCGCGCGCGATCCCTGGGGCCCATGGTCGCCGCCCGTCACACTGCTCAGTCCCGCCCACGATCCCGGCGTCGTTTGCACGCTGATCATGAGTCCGAACGGATGTTCGGGCCTGGTGCGCCGCAATTACTGGCCCGTTCAGCCTAGCGGCGATGCGGTGCCGGGCGGGTTTTATGCGGCCTTCGTGTTGAATCGGTTCACCCAGGACGTCACCCCCTCGGGCAGCGGACCGACGCGGGAGGCAACGGTCTACTGGCTGGTGTCCACCTGGAATCCCTACGCCGTGGTTGTGATGGAATCGACGCTGGCGGCAGCCCCATAGACGCCGAACGCGATACGTTCAATTCCTTGCGCAGCCGACATTCCCGAATTCGAAACTATCTGGGCGACGGCGCTGCGAGCCACGCTTCGTAAAGACCCGACGCCGCAAGCGCGAACGCGATGACTGCGATGCCTCCCCAAATCACCTGAAATATTACGTGCTCGCGATGATGAGATTGCGCGGCTTTCTTGTCACCGTTTGCGATGTCCTGACGATGGTTTGCGTATGAGAGATTTGCGCAGTAGGCAATCGCCATTGCGCCCACGGTTGCGACCGCCCCTCCCCCGAACGACAGCACGGCCAAAGTGAAATTCGGTGCCCGCGCGTCTTTACTCATCAGCGCGACCAACGCGGTCGCCGCACCGCCGTTCAAAATCAAGAATGCCTTGTGCATTTCAACCGAAAAATTGATCGCCAGAGCAAAAGATTGATCGGCCTCGTCCTGGCTGGTCATCTAATTCCTCCCGGCATTTCGCGAATCACGCGTGAATGCCATTGTGCCGGGCCTACAATTGTTCCGCCAGCAGAACGCAGGTCACTTCAGGTATTCGTCCTTGCTCTCATGCTCCGGGCAACGACCGCGATCGGTAGCGAAAGAGCGCAGAGCATGGAGGCTACGATCGCGCCCCTGACGTCGGCCAGCACGAACAGCACCAACAACGTCGCATCGGTGGCGACAACCGCCGCCGGCAACCAGGGATAAATCACCGCGCGCCACGGGCGCTCGAGATCCGGCTCTCGCGCCCGCAGCACGAAGAATGCAATTTCGGTGATCAGGCTCGCGAGCGTCACCAGCGTGCCGATCATGCCGAACACGAAACGGAAGCCGCCGCTCGCAGAGAGCACGAGCGCAACGGTCGCACTCAAGGCGAATGCATAATGAGGGCTGCCGCCCCGGTTGACGGACTGCAGGGCGGCGGGCAACAGCCGATCGCGTGACAGCGCGAACAATACACGCGGCGCGATCATCACATTCGCGTTGGCGCAACTGGCCGCGGTGATCATGGCGCCGATCGCGAAGAGCGCAGGCGTCCATCCGCCGGCGATGCGTCCCAGAACCGCAAGATAGGGAAGCGGACCTGAAGCCATCGCGGCCGCTCCCAATGAACGCAGCAGCGTCGCATTGATGACAACATATAAGGTGCCCGTGAACATGACGCCCACGAAGAGGCTACGCGGAATGCTGCGTGCGGGCAGAACGTTCTCTTCGGCAAAATACACCGGTGCGTGCCAGCCATTGTATGCGCCGCGGATGAGCTGATAGGCGCCCGCCACGGCAAGAAATCCGGACGGCGAAATCTGCGACGGGGCCGGGGCCGGATGTTCCGGCAGAAACCACAACGCGGCGCACACGAACAGTATCAGAAGCGCGGCTTTCGCGATGCTTGTTATCACCTGCAGGGCTCGCCCTTCGCGCAGCCCCACGACGTTCGCCGCAAACAGAACGAGTACCAGCCCTGCCGCGACCACCGGCGTGTGACTTGCCGTCGAAGGCCAGATCGCCGCCAGGAATTCTGCGAAGGCGATCGCAGAAGCCGCGAGGCCTACGATATGCGCGCACCACATCGTCCAGCCCACGATCAGACCGCCGGCGTCGCCGAAGGCGCGATGCACGAAGACATATTGTCCGCCCGCGCGCGGCAGCATGGTGCCGAGCTCCGCCAGCACATTGGCCTGCAGAAGTGCGTGCAACGCGCCGAAGGCCCACAGACAGAGAATGAGCGCCGCCACCGGCACGCCAGCAGCCACAAGGCTCGGTGTGCGCAGAATCCCCGGGCCGATCATCTCGCCCACGGCAACCGCGATACCGAAGCTCACGCCCAGAAGACGTAAGAGATGGCCGCGGTCGGCCAGGGCGTTCATAGCGATGCGAAATCGATCTGGGCGTTGAGGTCGAGGCGCCGTTCAGCGGGCGGCAGGGGATATTTCAACCCGTTCGCGCAATTGAAGAGTACGACGCGGTCGTTGCGCCCGATGCGGCCTTCCTTCAGCGACTTCACATATGCCGCATGCGTGGCTGCACCCTCCGGACACAGCAGGAAGCCTTCGCTCTTTGCAACCTCGTCGAGGCTCGCGGTGATCTCGTCGTCGCTCACCGCCATGCCGTAGCCGCCGCTCGCGCGTACGGCGGCCAGAATCAAAAAATCGCCGATCGCCGCAGGCACGCGGATGCCGGCCGCGATGGTATGCGCGTTCTCCCACCGCGCCGCGTGGGTTTCGCCCGCCTCGAACGCGCGCACAATCGGCGCGCAGCCGTCGGCCTGCACCGCCACCATGCGCGGACGTTTCGCGCCGATGAAGCCGATCGCCTCCAACTCGTCGAACGCCTTCCACATACCGATGAGCCCGGTGCCGCCGCCCGTCGGATAGAAAATCACATCGGGGACGTCCCAGCCGAGTTGCTCGGCGAGTTCGAAGCCCATCGTCTTCTTGCCTTCGATGCGGTAGGGCTCCTTCAGCGTAGAGACATCGAACCAGCCGGTGATCTCGCGGCCCTGCCCCACCAGCCTGCCGCATTGATCGATGAGGCCGTTGACGCGATAGACCGAGCCGCCCTGTGCCGCGATCTCGCGCACATTGACCTCGGGCGTATCGTCCGGACAGAATACGGTCGTGCGCATGCGTGCGCGACTGCCGTACGCGGCGAGCGCCGCGCCCGCGTTGCCATTCGTCGGCATGGCGAGATGCGTGACGCCGAGTTCCTTGGCCATCGACACGGCCAGCGCCACGCCGCGCGCCTTGAACGAGCCCGTCGGCAACCGTCCTTCGTCCTTGATGATCGCCTCGCCGCTGTCGCTGGCGATGCGGATGAGCGGCGTCATCGTTTCGCCGAGTCTGACGATATTTTCTTCGCGGCGAACGGGCAGCAATTCGCTGTAACGCCAGAGCTCCGGCGCCCGCTTCTCGAGAATGTCTTTCGTCAGACTGCGTTTGACGCCTTCAAGATCGTAGCGCACCAGCAGCGGCTTTCCGGCGCGCGAGAGATTGTGAAGCACATCGGCCTCATAACGCTCCCCGGTCGCGGAACATTCCAGATGGGTGACAAACGTTTCGTACATGGCTTGATACCTTTGCGGGATCGGGGAATTTCGAGATCGTGCTTTGGAGCGGTCATCATGTCTGCGCGCAAGGCCGTGACGGCAACGATATCACTCAGTCCAGTTGACGGGAATTTCCCGGATTTCGTTGCCCTTCCACGCGACGACGTCGGCGGAGATCGCCATTTCGTCGCCGCCACCATGGATGTGCACGGAGTCGACGAAGAGATTGTAGCCCGGCCCGACTTCGTGCCGCGCGAGTTTTGTCGCCCGTTCGACCACCATGTGGTCTTCGACCAGGTACAGCATCAAACCCGCCACGAGACCGACCACGGCGACGCCGAGGACTGCAGGAATCCGCATGCTGCGCCACGCGAGATGTCCGCTCGCGATCGCCGCCTGGACGGGCGCGCTGCTCAACTCCCGAACCACCCATGCGCCGAACAACAGAACAAGTGCTGCTGCGCCCGCCGCCAGACAAAAATCGACCGTATAAAGACGCAAACAGGTCAGCATGAGTCCCGCGGGCACGACGGGAACGGCCAGAATGAGTGCGGCGGCGAAGCTGGAGAGATAAAAAATGGCAAACCAGCGAACGATGGCAGCCGTCCGCAAGCCGCCGCGCAGCAGGAAGATGCCAGCGATGACGGCAAAGATGTTCAGGCTGGACGAATAAGAGATGCCGTTGACGATGCAGTAGATCATCCATCCGATATCGAGCAGCCCGACCAGTATCAGAATCGTGCCCACGCGTCTCAGAATTGGGCGATAGAGTTCGGGTTCCATGGATCACCGCACACGCCCGTCCGGAGGCGAATGAAACTGCGCCAAGTCAGGCGGCCGCGCCGAAACGCCGGCTCATCTCGGCGACGGTCGCTTCGAATTCGGCAACGGTCTCTGCAATCACCTGCGCGACGGGTTTGACGGAGTCGATGCGTCCGGCGACCTGGCCCGACAGCGCAATCGATGCCTCCATGTCGCCTCCGAAATAGAGCGCGAGCGCATTGCGGAATTCGCCCATGATGGGTTCCGCCGGCGGTTCCTTTTCGAACTTCGTCGTCTTCTCCGTCCGCAACGCACGCAAGGCCGGGCCGGGTCCGAAGCGGTTGAGGAACACGGTATCGGTCTCTTTCGCCGCGAGGATCGCGTTCTTCCAGTTGTCGTGTACGGGGCTTTCCGCCGCCGAAACCATGCGCGTGCCCATCTGCACGCCTTCGGCGCCGAGCGCGAACGCCGCCGCCATGCTGCGCCCGTCGACAATTCCGCCCGCCGCAATCACCGGCACGCCCACCTTCGAGCACACAAGCGGCAGCAACACCATCGTGGCGACGTCACGCGCATTCTTGAATCCGCCGCCTTCGCCGCCTTCCACCACCAGTCCGTCGACACCCGCCTCCACCGCCTTCAGCGCGCCCGCGAGCGACGGAACGACATGAAACACGGTGAGCCCCGCCTCCTTCAGCGCGCTGCAATAGCGGTTGGGATCACCAGCGGATGTGGTGACGAATTTCACGCCCTGGTCGACGACGAACGACACGATGTCAGGATCGCGCACAAAGGCCTGCGCGATATTCACGCCGAACGGCTTGTCCGTCAGCGTGCGCATCTTTTTCACTTCCTCGCGCACCTCATCGAGCTGGCCCGATGACGTCTCGATGATACCGAGCCCGCCTGCATTCGATACCGCCGATGCGAGTTGTGCCCGCGCGATCCAGCCCATCGGCGCCTGCACGATGGGGTACTGAATGCCGAGCATGTCGGTGATGCGGGTCTTGATCATCGGGGGCCTGCGGATTTGCGGATGGCGGTTAGCGAACTCTAGAGGAATATCTTCTGGAGTTGAATCCGGACAGGGAGAGCTGTGGGCCAATAAATTCGCCTCCCCCGTGCGGGGAGGCCGAAAAATTCGAGCATAGCGAAGAATTTTTCGGGTGGGGGGGACGGAGCCCCCACCCGAAATTGATGCGCAATTTCGACCACCCCACGAAGGAGAGGTGGATTCATGAATGCGCTGGATCAGCTTCTGACGGTCATGCACCAGCAGATCTCGAACACGTAGCTACCCGCCCAGCAGCTCGCCCACCGCGCGGTGCGCCTGGTCGATGGCGACATTGGTGAACGCGCCATAGCCGGAGTCCGAATTGGCGATGGTGATGTTCCCGAAGCGTTTGCGCGCCGCCAGGTTGGGGCCGTGATCGGCGTCGTAATCTTTGTCCCAGAGCGAATTGTATTCCATCGCATAACCATGGGCCCAGCGATTGACCATGATACCTTCGATGTCGCGCGCGGGATCGAAGCCCGCCGGTCCCAGCACGCGGCCCAGCTGCTCGCGAATGCTGCGCTCGAAGGTCTCGAACGATGTCTGGAGCAATTCCATCCGTCCGGCCTTGTTCTGATCCTGTTCGGACAGGCCGGGCTTTGCAGGCGTTCGCAGCATCCGGATCAACATCGGTTCGTCGGGAGAGCGCACGCTGCGATAGCCGCCGATATTGACGGCCGGATTGAGGCTGAAGCTCGAATGATATCCACCCGGCGCCTGCACATAATGAATGCCGAGTTTGGCAAACGCGGTCCAGTTGCGCAGCGCCACCGACGTATAGACGAGCGGCGTTTTGATCAGCGCATGCAGCGCCTGCTTCTGCGCGTCGGGCAGTTCCGGCACAAGCCAGGGGATCATCATGTTCCAGCCGGCCAGCACGCAGTGTTTCGCGCGGACGCGGGTGACTGCGCCACCGCCTCGACTCGGCGTGTAGGCGATCTCCGCGCCGCCGCGGACATTGCGCGCGCGGACGACCAGGGAGTTGAGGCGGATACGAATGCGATTCTCCGGCCGGTCGAGCCTGGAATAATCGCAAGACGCCGTGACGATGTCGTGCGCGTCCCTGCCCGACAGCGATCCCGGAATAAGCGTGCGCACGAGCAGCCGCGCGATCGACGCATTGCCGTCCGGGAAGTGGAAATAGTCGGAGCCGCCTGCCGTGGAATAACCAGCAGGCGTATAGCCCATGCGTTTCTGCATCGGGCCGCCCGGTTGCAGTTTCAATCCCGCAAATCCCGGCAAACCGATACCCCAGCAATCGAGCGCGGGGACCGCATCGATGCCGCAACCCCATTCGCCGTCCGTATGATGCTGGTACATCGGCAGGACGCCGGGATCGGCCTTCACGACATCGAGCAGATAATCGCGATAGGAGATGCGCCAGAGCCGGTCTTTCTTCTGATCGCTGGTGAGACCGTGAAAATAATCCTCCGTTCCCGTCTCGATTTTCACGACGCTGCGCTTCGCGGCATCGCTCAACGGCGCCTGCGCGACAAACGCCTCCCACGCGCCGGGCGGCGCCTGTTTGCGCCAGCCGGCATCGATCGTGACGAGACTGTCCCGCCCGAAGGTTTCGCGGTCGAAGAAGACGCCGAGCTTCAGCCCGCGATAGACGGAGTCGTCGGCGCATTCCTTCTGCAGCTTCGCGGCGTCGATGCCGAGCGCTTTGAGCAGGCCACCCGCCACGGCGCTGTAGGGATAGGGACTGTCGATATCCATCGTGCCGCCGTTGAGAAGCTCCATGCGGCCGTCGAGATGAAACTCGTTGCGTTTGGCGTGTCCGCCGAAATCGTCGTGATTTTCGACGATGAGGATTTTCGCGTCCGGTTTCGCCGCGCGATAGAAATACGCAGCCGACAGGCCGCTGATGCCGCCGCCGGCGATGACGAGATCGTAATCCTCGCCGGTATCGATCAGGGATGAGGCGTGATTCCAGAAGTCGCCGTCGCGCACTTCGTGCGCGGCCTCGAACGATCCCGGATGGCTGCCGCGCATGCCGAGCCGCGTCGGCGGATAGTAGCCCGCCGTGTTCTGCGCCTCCTGTTCCGCCCGCGCCGCCTCAGCCAGTTCGGGCGCAAGCGCTCCAAACGTCACGCCGATCGCGGCGCCCTGAAGAAAGTCCCGCCGCGCAATGGGACGGTCCATTCCCAGGTCGGAATTCCGTTTCCTCGGCATTTCGCGTGACCCGCCCCTGGAATCGACCCCTCTGAGCATACCCAAAACCGGATGACCGCACCGGTCGGATACCCCTCACATCACACGGGCTTTTCTTGTTCTCGATCAAGGACTGGGGCCGCGAACACCGGCACTCTTCCGCTCAAGTATCGGGGTGTGCCGGGAATGGACGAGACAAGAACACTGAACCAGATCGTCGATCATTATCGAGAATTGGCGAGTGAAGCGGAACGGATGGCGGCGGGGACGTTGCTCCCGCCCAAATACCGCGATGCCTACCGCAAGATGGCCCGGCACTGGATCGAACTGGCGGAGGAGATCGAGGAGTGTCTGGAAGAGGACGCGGTGAGCCTGAATTAGCCTGCGCTGAGCGATTCTCCGGAAACTTCGGCAAGACCGCCGCCTTGCGATCAACCGATATCGCCGGGCGTTGCACGCGAGCCGCGACGCAAATCAATCTCGGTCAGGACGGATTAACATTATCACCGCGCCGCCGCCGCCCTGCAATGGGCGGCAGCCATCCTTCGGCGCGCGAGGGAATAGGATTTTAGAGGGGAGTTAGTGAACGCTGCTTCTCAGCCGTTCGAGCTCGTCCTTGATTCGGAGTTTTTCTTTTTTGAGTTCTGCGATTCGGACCTCATCCCAGTCCGGGTGAGCCATTTCCGTTTCGATCAGTTGCTGAAGTTTCTTATGCTTTTCGGACAGTTCCTGAATATGTCCCTGCAAGGCCATGTTTCGCACCTCTTTCACAAAGACGCCACAAATTAGATCACCAACCGGGCTGCCTGTCACCCCTCTCTTCCACGTATGCCTTCCGACCTGTAAAGCAATGCCATGACGGGGGAGGCACAAAAAAAACCGGGAAAACCGCGGCTGATTGTCGGGATCAGCGGGGCGTCCGGAGTCGTCCTGGCCGTGCGGCTGCTCGATGCACTGGCGGAACTTAAAGTTGAGTCGCACCTGGTCATGAGCAAGGCGGCCGAGATGACGATCGGCTACGAGACGGCGCTTGGACCCCGCGACGTCGCCGCAAAGGCCGACCATGTCTACGCGATCGGCGACATCGCAGCCCCGCTCGCATCGGGTTCGTTCAAGACCGACGGCATGATCGTGGTGCCCTGCTCCATCAAATCCATGTCCGAGATTGCGACGGGGGTCACCACGAGCCTGCTGTCCCGGGCCGCGGACGTCACGCTGAAGGAGCGCCGGCGCCTGGTTCTGGTCGTCCGCGAATCGCCCCTGCACCTGGGGCACCTGCGAAATCTTACGCAGCTTGCGGAAATCGGCGCGGTGATCCTGCCGCCCGTTCCGGCATTCTACGCCGAGCCTCATGCGCTGTCCGACATGGTCGACCAGATGGTCGGACGCATGCTGGATGTTTTCGGTTACGATTGGCCGACTGTACGCCGGTGGGGCGAAGATCTGTCGAAGGGCAGACGAAAGGCCAAGGCGAGATCGCGGCAAGGACGATCATGACGGATGCCGACGAGCTGGCGCTGAGAGCCAAGCTTGCAGAACTCACTCAGGAGCATCGCGATCTCGACAGCGCCATTGCTGCGCTCATCGACCAGGGCGCTCACGACCAGATTCAGTTGACGCGCCTGAAAAAACGCAAGCTCCAGTTGCGCGACCTCATCGCGAAGATCGAGGATTCTTTCCTGCCCGACATTATTGCGTAACGATGGCGCCGCCGCAGGGAAGAATTCCCTCAGCATCGCGGCGACGCGAGCTTTCGAGTCGACCACGATTCGCTTCGCCTGCGCGACGGCTTCGGATAAAATCGCGCCGGCTCTTTGACATTGTGGAGCAGATTATTCAGCGCCGCGCGCTCTGCGCGCCTGGCCGGCCGTGTGTTTCAACGAACGCGCAACATGATCGGCGTTGCCGCCGTGCGCTGTTATTGCCCCGTCATGCCCCTGTTATCGCCGGAAAGCGCCCCTGTTCCGGAGAAAATTCCTGCAGGCAACACGTTGATATGTTTATGGAATTTTGCAGAACAGGGATGAAAATCGATTTTTCCCCTGTTATTCGCGCCCCATGCGCTTGCGGCGGTACATGGCCTCGTCGGCGCGCGCCATGGCCGATTCCGCATTCTCGTTCGCGCGCAGTTCGAACGCACCGAAGGACACGCCGACGGGAACTGCCTGGCCATTGAACATCGTCGGGCGCGCGCTCAGAGCGTTGATCAGCCCTTGCGCCTTCCTGTTGGCCTGATCTCGATTTGTGTGGGTGAGGATGACAGCGAACTCGTCGCCTCCCAATCGCCCGACGACATCGCTCTCGCGTATGTTTTCCAGCACCATCGCGGCGAAGTGTGCAAGCACGGCATCTCCGCCAGCATGACCATAGGTATCGTTCACGCGTTTGAAATCGTCCAGATCGAGATAGATCACGCAAGCAGGCGTTCCATACCGTGCGCAGAGTGCGATGTGGCGCGTCAACTCGCGCACGAATGCGCGCCGATTGAGCACGGGTAGCAGCTGGTCCTGGTCCGCCTGATGTTCGGCCTGCTCCAAACGGAGGCGCGTGTGCGTGAGTTCGACGCTGAGTGTCTCTACTTCGCCGGCCAATCGCGTGATGACATCGCGCACGTGAGGGCCGAGTTCCGATTCGGGGATCCCGAGGAGGGTGGCGTCGGTTGTCCGCGCCGCGGACCTCCGGTCGACAGGCAGCTCGGGCCGACGGCTATTGCTCGCGGCACCCGAAAGTGCCGCGACGCCCGCGCGCCGAGCCCGCTCCGCCGTCATGAGCCGTCCAGTCCCGTTTTGGTACACCCGAAGCGAGCTTGCGGGGAGAGCCTTAACAAAGGGTTTCCGCGTCAGACTCTGTTAACGCCGGAGCACCTTTTCATGGCCCCAGCGGCTCGTATAATGGGCCGCTTCTTCGCTCCGGCCCCATCCCCGGACCATCAAAAGTCAGGAAGCATGACCCCATCTCCCCTTGTCGGCCTGATCATGGGCAGCCAGTCCGACTGGTCCACCATGCGAGCGGCGGCCGAATTGCTGGACGCGCTCGCTATCCCTCATGAAAGCCGGATCGTCTCGGCACACCGCACGCCAGACCGGCTGTACGATTATGCCAAACAGGCGGCCCATCGCGGCCTGAAAGTCATTATCGCGGGAGCCGGCGGCGCAGCGCATCTGCCAGGCATGACGGCTTCGATGACGACGCTGCCCGTTCTGGGCGTTCCGATCGAATCCAGGGCGCTGAAGGGCATGGACAGCCTCTTGTCGATCGTGCAGATGCCCGGCGGCGTTCCGGTCGCCACTTTTGCGATCGGCGAGAGCGGCGCAAAGAATGCCGCTCTCCACGCAGCGGCGATTCTGGCGCTGAATGATTCGGCCCTGGAGGTCCGGCTCGCGGTGTGGCGCAAAAAGCAGACCGACTCTGTCGCCGAGCATCCGTCGAACCCTCAATGATAGACGCCTCAGCACTTCGAGGCCCGCTCCCACCCGGCAGCACGATCGGCATTCTGGGAGGCGGACAATTGGGGCGCATGCTGTCGCTTGCTGCGGCACGGCTCGGGCTCAAGACCCACATCTATTCGGACGAAGCGAACGCGCCGGCGTTTCAGGTCTGCTCCGCGCGAACGCATGCTTCCTACGGCGACGAGCGAACCCTTGAAGAATTCGCCAGGTCCTGCGACGTCGTCACGTTCGAATTCGAGAATGTGCCGAGCGCAACGGTGGCGATACTCGGCAAACACAGGCCCGCCAATCCCAATGCACGCGCGCTGGCGATCGCGCAGGAGCGTTTCGCCGAGAAGAGTTTCGTATCCGGTCTTGGCCTGAAGACGGCGGCCTTCGCACGCGCCGACACGCTCGCCGAGGCGCGCGCGGCGATCGAGGAAATCGGCACGCCCGCGATCATCAAGACCAGACGGCTCGGTTATGACGGAAAGGGCCAGGTGAAGATCGCCGCGAGTCACGAACTGGCCGCCGCGATGGAATCGTTGACGCATGCGCCGGCCATACTCGAACAGTTCGTCGAGTTCGCGTTCGAGGCATCGGTGATAGCTGTGCGCGGCGCGGATGGAAGTTTTGCGGCGTATGATCCGCCCGAGAATTATCACGCCCATCACATCCTGAAGCGGTCGACGGTTCCGGCGCCGCTCAGCGATGCGCAGGTTCTCGAGGCCAAACGGATTGCGAGAACGGTTGCCGAGGCGCTGGATTATGTCGGCGTGCTGTGCGTCGAGTTGTTCGTCAGAAAGGACGGGGCCCTGCTCGTCAACGAGATCGCGCCGCGGGTGCACAATTCCGGCCACTGGACGCTCGAAGCCTGCGCCATCAGCCAGTTCGAGCAGCACATCCGCGCTATTGCAGGCTGGCCGCTCGGCGATCCGTCACGCCACTCCGATGCGGTGATGGAAAATCTGATCGGCGAAGACGCGCGCGACTGGCTTGCGCTCGCAAAAAGCGATGGCGCGCTGCACCTCTATGGAAAGTCGGAGATTCGCTCCGGCCGCAAGATGGGGCACATCACGACATTATCGCCTAGGTCCGACGCGCGTTCGCACGGTTGAGGATATCGGCCAACGACGGCAGCTTCTTCGCCCGTTCGCGGATCTCCGCCTTGAGTTTTTCGAATTGCATCACGTTCTCGATCCGCGCCGCGAGGAATTCCTCGGTCGCGGACTCGTCTTCACTGTCGTCGTTGAACCAGCGCATCAGCGTCGTGGAATAGACGCCTGCCAGGATCGCGCGCTTGGTGTAGAAGTTGAAATCAGTCGACGTGTCGCCGATGGCATGCCAGATGGAATCGACGGTGCGATAAAGAAGCCGCGCGGCCGTCGGCGCATTGGGCGGTAATGTCAGAAACGCGGTGGCACGACGGGCCGCTTCCTTGTGCGGACGGATGACCGCGATCCGTGTCCTTACCGCGAGCGCGATTTTCTCGCGCACCTTCAGCCGCGCCAGTTTCGTTTTCGTCAGTTGCCTTTCCATCTCCGCATCTGCGGATTCGGAAAATATCTCGACGAGACTCAACGGCCCCCTCGGGAACAACCTCGGCAGCGCGAGACGATCGACCCCGGCCTCGTCGGCGGCGTTCTGCAGAACCTTGTCGGTGAACCCGTCGAACGGAATCTGGGGTAGTGCCACCTCGAGCACCGCGGACTTCAATGTTGCGTCATCGCCGCCGTTTCGGACAGACGCCTTCTTTCGCGGCGCACGCACCTTTTTTTCCGCAGGCTTCGTCATTTTTCCTCCTTGCGCGGCCAGTGATGCGCCTCGGATTCGAAAATCAGCCTCGAGAGATCGCGCATGCGCTGCGGATACAGAATGCCGTTCAAATGGTCGCATTCGTGCTGCACGACGCGGGCATGGAACCCTTTTGCCGAGCGCTCGATGGCCCGGCCTTCGAGATCGACCCCGCGGTATCGGATGTGCCATGGCCGCTCGACGTAGCCACGCATCCCCGGCACCGACAGGCATCCTTCCCAACCGCCTTCAAGGTCTCGTCCGATCACCTCGATGTCGGGATTGATGAGCACGGTCAGGGGCGCGGTGTGATCGTACCGCTCCTCCTCGGAAAGTCCCGGATCGCTGCGTCCCTCGGGCGCCTGAAAGACGACCAGACGGAGCGGCACATGCACCTGGGGGGCGGCGAGGCCCGCCCCGTTGGCATCGATCATGGTCTCGATCATGTCCTGGACAAGACGCCGGATTTCGAGATCCGCCGGGTCCATCACTGGCTCCGCGCGCTGCGCCAGGACCGGATGTCCCATACGGGCAATTTTGAGGATGGCCATGACGGGAATATGGGTTGACTGGCGTTTCCGGTCAAAGCGGTCCGCCGGAAAACTGTCAGGCGGGCGGGATAGACAGGCTTGGGGCCTTCTGATATCAACCCCGACCCTTAAGAAACCCAAGGAACCGGCCGGGAGCAGTCTTTGCAGATCATCGTTCGCGACAACAATATCGACCAGGCGCTGAAGGCGCTGAAAAAGAAGATGCAACGGGAAGGCATCTTCCGCGAGATGAAACTCCGGGGCCATTACGAGAAACCGTCCGAAAAGCGGGCCCGCGAGCGCGCCGAGGCGATACGCCGCTACCGCAAGCTCCAGCGAAAGCGTCTGCAGCGCGAGGGCGTTCTGCCGCGCTGAGAGCGCCGGCTGAATAAGCCTGATCCGAGGCCGCCCGATGGGCGGCCTTCGCATGTTCACGGCACCGGCGTCACGCGGTAGGCGCAGCGTCCTGCGCCCGCCATGATGTGCGAAATCCGCTCCACCTTCACGCCGGTCCCCAGCACCTTCTCGAACAGAGCCAACTCCTCGCGGCACAATCCCGTGCAGAGCTTCGCTGCAGCACAGACCGGGCAGTGATTCTCGACGAACAGCCAGCCGCCGGTCTCGGGATCGCGCCTGACGTCCGCCATGTAACCCTCGTCGGCCCGAATGCGCGCCAGGGCCTGCAGGCGCGATCTGAGCGACGATTTCTCACCCATTCGCGCGCGGTAGGATTTCTCCTGCTCGGTGGTGCGCAACTTGAGCAGCCGGTCGAGACCGTCGTGACCGAAGGCCTTTTTCATCTGCTGGATCAGCTCGGTCGCGAGCGCCGAGTGTGAGTCGGGAAAGTGCAGATTGGCGGCGCTCGTCACCTGCCAGAGCTTGGCGGGCCGCCCCCTGCCATTTGGCCGCGATTCGCTGGACGCGAGACCATCCGTCTCCAGACCCGCGAGGTGCTGGCGAACGGCCATCGCCGTGATGCCCAGCTTTTCGGCCAGCGCTTCGGACGCTGCCGGCCCCTCCCGCTTCAGGAGTTCGAGCACGGCCGCCCGCCCGCCTGATGATGTGCCTGAGACCCGCGCGGATTGCATGGCCCGAATAACTAAAGGCCCACCTTGCGAAAAGCAAGGCGACCAGCCTATGTTTTCTAAAGCATAGCCTTTCGAAAAGGACAGCCGCATGTTCACCTCCTCCGGCGTCACACGCAGCGAACTGGCAAGAGACGGCCAGCGGCTCGTCCGGCGCGGCGGCAAGCAGGTTCTGCTTCTGGCGTACGACGGAAAACTCTTCGCGATCGCCAATCGCTGTCCCCATGAGGGCTATCCCTTGAGCGAAGGCACGCTCGGGCCCGGCTGCGTACTCACCTGCAACTGGCACAACTGGAAATTCGATCTTCGCAGCGGCGCAGCGCTGGTCGGCCGCGATCCGGTGCGCACGTACGAGATCAGCGAGCGCGACGGCGAAATCCTCATCGATCTGTCGGACCCGCCGGCCGATGCGCAACGCGCGCACGCACTCAAAGGACTGGACCAGTCGATCATCGACGTCGACCTCTCCCGCATGGCACGTGAAACCGCACGGCTGGAACTCGCGGGATTCGACGGGCGAACCGCCATCGTTCACGCATTCGCCGCACGTAGCGACTTCCTCGAAGAAGGCATGACGCATGCGCATGCCGCCGCCGCGGACTGGCTTGCCTTGGCGGACCGCGCAAAGACGCCTGAGGAAAGGCTCACGGCGCTGCTCGAACCGATCCATCATATTGCGTGGGACACGCTGGGTTCCGCAGAATTTTCCTATGCGACGGATGCTGCGGAGTGGAATCCCGAAGACTATGTGGCCGCCATCGAAGCTGAGGACGAACGGACAGCGCTCGCGCTCATGCGCGGCGCACTTGCGGCGCAAATTCCTTACGGGCAGCTCCGGCCTGCAATCGCGGAAGCGGCGCTTTCGCATTACGCGGACTTCGGGCACTGCGCAATTTATACGTTGAAGACGGGTCAGCTGATCGAGCGCCTCGGCGAGGACGCCGCCGAACCGGCATTGCTGGCGCTGACGCGCATGCTGGTGCGCGCCACGCGTGAAGAGAGACTTCCGGAGTTTCGCGGCTATGCAAGAGCCGTCGCCGAGTGGAACGACGGTGGCCGCGAGCCGGCGCGCGCCGCGGATTTCGTGGGTCTGTCCGTCGACGGCGTTCTCAAGAGGACAATCGCCTCTTCGAACCGGCCCATACGCGAGTTGTTCGATGCGCTCGTCGGCGCCGCGGCGTGGAATTTCCGGCATTTCGACACGGAATTTCAGCGCGCGACGGACAATCCGATCGCCGACAACATCAGCTGGCTCGACTTCACTCATGCGCTGACATTTGCCAATGCGATCCGTCATCTCTGCAATGACAAGCCGGAACTCTGGCCGCATGCGGCGCTGCAACTGGCGCTGTTCATCGGCCGCAACCGGAAATATGTGCGCGCCGAAGAGGAGGTTTCACGTTGGCGCGTCAATGATCGCGCGAACTTCATTGCGTGGGAAATGCATGGATTATACGATCACGCCATTCCCGAACCGATCATCGCCTGCCACCGGCTCAAGGTTCTGTTCGCGCTCGAAGACGAACTGGCTGCGTCCCCCGATGTGCCCTGGGCCGACGATATGCTCGGCGCCGTGAACCGCTACCTCCACACGCCGATGAAGCGCCACAACGGCCTGAGGACTGCCTCACAGGCGCTCGACTTCGTGGCGAAGGAGGGATGACATCATGACCACCGCTCGAACGAAACGGCCGCGGTGCTATCTGGTTTACGCCGGCGCGCCGGACGGAACAGCCATGCGCGCCGCGAACGACGCGATCAACGCGATCAACGCGCTTGTGGGTGATGAAGCGCTGCCGCTCTGCTTTTTCCACGATCACTTTCTCGATCGACCGGGAGGACTTGCGGTATTCTATGTCACAAGCCATGCCGACGTCGACGCCATCGACGAGGGCATCGTCCGACATCTGAAGGACTGGAACGCTGAAGCGAGGCCCCTAATCTTTTCCTTCAATCCCGCGGCGTTCGACGAGCAAATCGCCTATACGCTGCGGACCTACCGTGACAAAGACTGGAGCGAGTTGAAGACGCACACGCGGCCGGCTTACGCCAATCCTTTCCGCGAAGCCGAAGCCGGAATCGAAGACTAGGTCGCACAATCCGCGCAGACGGCGATCTCGATCGTCACATGGGACAAAGCGGGATAATGTTCGCGCAGTTTTCCCTTAACGCTCTCCGCACTGATCGTGTCGGGACTGACCAGCGAAACGATGAGCCCCTGATGGCCGGGACCCAATCGCCAGAGATGCAGATCGGCCACGCGCGCGCCGAGTTCGCGCTCGACCATGGCGCGAATGTCGCGTTCCAATTTCGGGTCGGCGGTCGCGTCGAGCAGCACCAGGCCTGAATCGCGTACCAGGCCATAGGACCAAGAAGCGATCACGCCTGCACCGATCAGGCCCACCGCCGGATCGAGCCAGCGCGTACCCCACAGGAGGCCGCCCGCGAGCGCCAGGATCGCCAGCACCGACGTTGCCGCATCCGCCACCACATGGACGAAGGCCGCGCGCATGTTGTTGTCCATGCCGTGGGAATGTCCGTGGTCGTGGTCATGATGATCGTGAGCAGTCTCGTGCGCGTGGTCATGGCCGTGTTCATGTCCGCCGCCGAGAATGAAGGCGGACACGATATTCACCAGAAGCCCGAAGCCCGCGATGAAGAGCGCATTGCGATACTCGACATGCGTCGGCCAGATCAGCCGCTCGATCGATTCATAAGCCACACCGAGCGCCACGACACCCAGGATGATGGCGCTGGCGAACGCCGCCAGATCGCCGAATTTCCCGGAACCGAAGGTGAAACGGGCGTTCGACGCGTTGCGCCGCGCGAGCCAATATGCGCCGGCCGCGAGCCCCAGCGCGCCCACATGCGTGCCCATGTGGATGCCGTCGGCCAGCAACGCCATCGAGCCAAAGATCAGCCCTGCGGTGATTTCCACCACCATGAAAGCCGCCGTGACGGCCGCGGCCAACCGCGCGCGCGCTTCCGCGCGTTCGTGCCCCTGCCCCAGGAAATGATGGTCATGGGTCCACAGGCCGTGATCGTGCGCCTCGGTCATGCGTCCAGCATAATAGCGCGCGGACGTTAAAACCACCTGGTCCGTCCACCGGCAGACGGGCCGACGGCGCGGCAATTCAGGTCGCGCCGCGCCAAATCCACACGGCGGCGAGGGCCAGAATTGCGGGCAGCATCACCGCGAGGCCCAGATGCAGCACGACATCGACCGGCGAGAACAACCATGCCTGTTTCAAATGGACGGCCTTGCCGCTCACGCCGCTCGTTTTCAGCATGTGCATCAGCTTGGCGGCCCGCGGCGCGAATGGACCGTTGCGCGCAGAGCGGAGATCGCGTGCGATCGCATAGGCAAGATCCCCCTGTCCGCGAGACGCAAAGGCCGACGCGTTTTGCCACAGGAGTATCTCCCGGCTGCCTGGAGGTTCGTAACCGCCGAATGCATTGCGGACAATCTCTGCGACCGAACAGACCGGCCCCATCGGAAACCCCCACCAGCCTACCAGTGCGGAAACGAGCGACGCGCGCAGCGCAGTCAGCCGCGCGCATCTGGCACAGAACACGCCCCGGTACGCGCCTCTGCGGACGGTGACGAGCCGGCCGACGATGTAGCGATAGACGACAAAGCGCGGTTGGGCCGTCACCTGTCCGCATCCGGAGCAAACCACGGGAACCGGCGCGCCGGACGCTGCGGGCTTTGTCCTCGGCGCCGCACTTTGCGCAGGCGCCTGCGTTGCATTTTGTGCCAGATCGTACGCCGCGCGTGCCCGGGGATCGGACAGAACACGAAACGATTGGGTCAAGACCTGGAACTGGGCGACCGCATCGGGTCGCGCATTGCGGTCGGGGTGGAGCGTTTTGGCGCGACGGCGGTATGCGGCTTTGATCTCAGCGGCGCTTGCAGACGCCTCAACGCCGAGACAGCGGTAATATCCCTTTGGATCCGTCGAGGAAATTTCCGTCCGCTCCCACTCTGCGGCGGATCATTGAGCGGGCATGGCGTTAACAACACGAAAAGAAATTGCCCGAGGATTATGATTAACCGCGTTATCCCAACGCCTTGACGATGCCTTCGGTCATCTTTTTGGCATCGCCGAACAGCATCATTGTGTTGTCGCGGAAGAATAGTTCGTTCTCGATGCCGGCATAGCCGGAACCCATGCCGCGCTTGACGAACAGGACCGTCTTCGCCTTTTCGACATCGAGGATCGGCATGCCGTAAATCGGCGATTGCGGGTTGTTTTTGGCGGCGGGATTGGTGACGTCGTTGGCGCCGATCACATAGGCGACGTCGGTCTGCGCGAACTGCGAATTGATGTCTTCCAGCTCGAACACTTCGTCGTAAGGCACGTTCGCTTCGGCGAGCAGTACATTCATATGTCCGGGCATCCGGCCGGCCACGGGATGGATGGCGTATGAAACCTTCACGCCTTCCTTCTTCAGGATGTCGGCCATTTCGCGCACCGCGTGTTGCGCCTGCGCCACCGCCATGCCGTAGCCCGGCACGATGATCACCGAGCCGGCATTCTTCATGATGAAGGCGGCGTCCTCTGCAGAACCCTGCTTGACAGGACGCGTCTCGGCTTTTCCCGCCGCTGCCACTTCGCCACCGAAGCCGCCCAGAATGACGGACACGAACGAGCGATTCATGCCCTTGCACATGATGTAGGAAAGGATCGCGCCCGACGAGCCGACGAGAGCGCCGGTAATGATGAGCGCGGTGTTTTCGAGCGTAAAGCCGATGCCGGCTGCCGCCCAGCCCGAATAGGAATTGAGCATCGAGACGACGACCGGCATGTCTGCGCCGCCGATGGGAATGATGAGGGTTATGCCGAAGACGAACGACAGGACCGCGATGGCCCAAAACGCCCAATGCGGCTGCGCCATCACGAAATACACAATCAGTGCGACGATGCCGGCGAATATGAGAATGTTGAGAAGATGACGTGCGGGCAGCAGGATCGGCGCGCCACTCATGTTGCCGTTCAGCTTGGCAAACGCAATGATCGAGCCGGCAAACGTGATGGCGCCGATGGCGACGCCGAGGCTCATCTCGATCAGGCTCTGCATGCGGATCGCACCTTCCGATCCGATGTGATAGGCGGTCGGGCTGTACATCGCAGCCGCCGCGACCAGAACCGCCGCGAGACCCACGAGGCTGTGAAATGCAGCAACCAGCTGCGGCATCGCCGTCATGGCGATCCGTCTGGCGGCGACCGCGCCGATGATGCCGCCGATCGCGATGCCGCCGGCGATCAGGGCCCACGTGACGGGATCGGTGACGTGCGTGACCCACAGGGTCGTCGCCACCGCGATCGCCATGCCGAGCATGCCGCGGGTGTTGCCGGTGCGTGACGTCTCCGGGCTCGACAAGCCGCGCAACGCAAAAATGAAGAGGACGCCCGATACGAGATAGGCAATCGCGGCGAGATCGGCCTGCAATCCCGGGCTCATTTCTTCTCTTTCTTCTTGTACATCGCGAGCATGCGACTGGTGACGAGGAAGCCGCCGAAAATGTTCACGCAGGCGAGGATGAGCGCGAAGAAGCCGAGGGTTTTCGATATCCACGGCGCGCTCATGACGAAGCCGGACGGCACCGCCACCGAGACGGCGATGAGGGCGCCCACGACGATGACCGATGAAATGGCGTTGGTGACGCTCATCAGCGGGGTGTGCAGCGCGGGCGTCACGCTCCAGACGACGAAATAACCGACGAAAATCGCCAGCACGAAGATCGACAGCCGGAAGACGAAGGGGTCAATGGCTTCCATGACGAGGTCCTTACTCGGCAAGGTTCCTCCCCCGCGAAGCGGGGGAGGGGGACCGCCGAAGGCGGTGGAGGGGGCGGGTGTTCGAAAAGCAACTGGAGGTCGATTGGATGACCCGTCCGGAAGAAGGTAGCGGGCGAAATTTGGCGGTCACGGCTGTGGCCGCCCCCTCCACCATGCTGCGCATGGTCGCCCTCCCCCGCTCCGCTGTCGCTTCGCGGTGGAGGAGCCTGTTGCAGGGAATTGCGCCGATGGACATCACTGGCCCTTCAGAAACGGATGGACGATCTCGCCGTCGCGGGTGAGGCCTGCGCCCTTCACGATTTCGTCGTCCCAGTCGAGCGCCAGCGCGCCGGTCTTCTTGTCGACGATCAGGCAGACGAAATTGAACAGGTTGCGCGCGTAAAGACTCGACGTGTCGACGGCGAGGCGCGCGGGCAGATTGGTGTAACCCATGATCGTTACGCCGTAGACTTCGATCACCTGATCGGGCTTTGACAGCGGGCAATTGCCGCCCTGCTCCACCGCAAGATCGACGATGATCGAGCCCGGCTTCATCGTCTTCACCATCTCTTCGGTCACGAGCACCGGCGCCTTGCGACCCGGTATCAGCGCGGTGGTGACGACGATGTCCTGCTTCTTGATCGTCTCGGCGATAAGGGCTGCCTGTTTCGCCTGGTATTCCTTGGACATTTCCTTGGCATATCCGGCGGCGGTTTCGGCCTGTTTGAATTCATCGTCGATCACGGCCACGAACGTCGCGCCCAGCGACTCGACCTGTTCCTTCGTTGCAGGCCTTACGTCCGTCGCCGAGACGATCGCACCAAGGCGACGGGCCGTTGCGATGGCCTGCAGGCCCGCGACGCCGACGCCCATGATCAGCACGCGCGCCGGCGCGATTGTGCCGGCAGCGGTCATCATCATCGGCATGGCGCGGCCGAATGTGGCGGCAGCGTCGATCACAGCCTTGTAGCCGGCGAGATTGGCCTGGCTGGACAAGACGTCCATCGACTGCGCCCGCGAGATGCGCGGCAGGAACTCCATGGCGAAAGCGACGACGCCCTGACGCGCCAGCGCGCCGATCGCGTCTTTCTCCGTATGCGGAGCAAGCAGGGCCGCAAGCACGGCGCCTTTTTTCATCTGCGCGATGCCGGACGCATCGGGCCCGCGCACGGAGAGCACAATGTCTGCGTCCTTGAGTGCGGCTGACGAACCCGGCGCGATCAGCGCACCTTGCGCAAGGTAATCGGCATCGGACATCCGCGCTTTTTCGCCCGCACCGGATTCAATGGTGACCTCGAGACCCAGGGCCCTGAACTTCTTGACGGTTTCCGGAGTCGCTGCGACGCGGGCTTCGCCGGGCCGGCGCTCCTTGAGGATTGCGAGTTTCATGGTTCCCTGAAGGGAGAGTTCAACCGTGCGTGCGGAATATCGCGAGGAAGGCGAGCAGCGCGACCGAGCCGATCACCATCCATTTCACCAGGGCAAGAAAACCGTGCCAGGTTTTCAGATGCTCCGTCATGTCCATCGTGCCGGTGTCGGAGCCGTGCTCGGTGTTCCCGGTCATGCGTATCCCCAAGGGTGCGATTCTAAAGCGGGCGGACTATAGCAAAGCCGATTCGCGGGGCAACCTCGGAACGCCTTCTCAAAGCCGTCGCGTGGGGATCGAATGGTTCCAGTCGGCGAGCAATGCCCTGAGCGCGGCAACCAGCGCAAGCGGCTGATCCAGCATGACGTGATGCTTGGCTTGGGGAATCTCGACCACCGGAGCCTGTCGGCCGAGCAGGTTGAACATGTATTCCCCGATCTCGGGCGGCATGAGGATCGAGTTTTCGCCCCGGAAGATGGCAATCCGGCATTTTGTGGAGCGAAGCCGCTCGGCGGTATCGCCGATGGAAAAGTCCTGCCAGATGGCCGGATCGAACTTCCAGGTAAAGCCACCATCGACGGGCCTGAGCGAACGCCGTCCGACCCAATCCACCAGATACGTGTTGTCGCAGGTCTGGGGCGGCATCAGGCGGAAACGGGCAAGTGCCGCCGCCATGGTCTCATAAACGCGATGGGGCTTTGCGGACCGGGGTGGCGGGCCCGTGCGCCGGTCGGGCGGGTTGACCGGCGAATCGACGATGACCGTACCCGCCAGTTTGTCACCATGCAGTGCGCCGGTCAGGATCGTGACGAAACCGCCGAAACTATGCGCCACGATGATGGGCGGCTCGGACGGTTTGAACATGCCTGCATCTTCAATGACGGCCAACTGCTCGCGAACGAACATATCCATCGCATAGGATGGCCGCCACTCAGAATCGCCCATGCCGGAGAGATCCATGGCGGCCACGTTGTAGTCGCGCGCCAGAAACGGCGCGATGAACGACCACCAATAGGCGTGCGCGGCATTGCCATGAACCAGCAACAGGCCGGGACGTGTGCTGTCGCCCCAACGCAGGTAATGAATCCGCGCGCCTTCGACCTCGACGAAACCGCTCTCCGGTTCGACGGAGATAATCGTGTCGAACCACGCCGGCGCCGGAGGAATCTCGCCGTGCAGGGACGCGAGCGGCCCTTCGGTCGCGGTATAGACCCGACTGACGGCGGGCATATCATCCATGGACAATCACCGTCGGTCCGGTCGCTGTCCGAGCGACTTGAAGATGCCTGTACCCGTCATGATTTCGCGCTCACCGCTCCAGATTCTTCCCTTCACTGTGAAGATATCGCCGTCGATGCCGGCGATCACGCCGGTTCCTTCGACCCAGTCGCCGAGCTTGGCCGCGCTGAGGAAGTCGGTTACCAGCCGCACGGTAACCCAATAGTGATTCCGCATCTTCATCGATACGGCGTGGCCGAACGCCGTGTCCGCAAATGCCATCAGCATGCCGCCATGACAATTCCCCATGCCGTTGGTGTGATGCTCGCACACGAGAAATGCCCGCTCGTAGCTTCCGTCGGCTCCGATACGCTCGTAAAGCGGACCGATCTGGCGGCCGAAACCGCGAAACCAGTCCATGCGCCGGTAACCGTCCGGTATGGCGGGAATATCGTCTTCGAGAAGATCGTCGGTCACGGTGCCTGCCACTCCAGCCAGCTGCCATGTGGTGAACAGTTTGCGAGCGTCTGCTTATCCTTCGCGCCGTCACGATAGGAGTACAGCAGCATCGGCGCAGCGCCCGACAGCGTGCCTTCGATGCTGAGACGATGCACCGGTCTCCTGACGCTGATGCCCACAAGCATATCGTCCAGCGCTTCGCGCATTTCAGCCGAAAATTGGTACGTGACAAAAGTGTGGTAGACGCACACGGGTTCGCCGGCCGGAATTTCCGCCAAAACCTCAGGTAAGGACGCCAATGCGTCGCCGACGCGGATATTCGGCTTCCAGCCTTGCGCCATCGCCAGCGCATTTTCCAGCTGACCGAATCGCGCGATATGATCGGGCCAGACCAGCGCGCGCAGCCAGTCGCGCTGATCGGGATCGCCAAGGTCGACAGGATTGAGTTCGAGGCCGACGCGGCTGCCGATTTCGGGATTTTTGCCATGTGGTGGAATTCCGGCGCCGCGCAGTTCCGTTTCTATGACCACTTGCGAACCCGCGAGACCAACGCCGAACGCCTCGTCCCCCCGACGGTAATTCACGCGATACGAATCCCAGCGCTGATTGAGTCCGGCGCTGGGTCCGATCTCGATGAGGTGCAGCGGCGTTCCCGCCTGCGCTGCTGTTGCCCGGAAGCCCGCATGCAAAAACGCCGAACGACCCACTTCGTTCGTATTGGTGACTTTCGTGGCAATCAGCGGAACGAGTTCGACGCGATGGTGCTCGACAAAATCCCTGAAAAGTGGAAACGCATCCTCGCTGTTAAGCCGCACGCCGCCGTTGAGGTTGGGATAGAGCCGTCGCAGAGGATGTTCCGCGCCGCGCAACAGAAGAACATGCACTGCTGCCAGCAGGATGTTGGCCATCGGCTGGCCCTTTCGCACCGTTGCGGCAAGTGCCTTCAGATCATCATCCTGCGCAATGCCTTCGACAAAGCGAGTGTAGAGTGGCGCGTCGGCGCGCCGGGTCTCCTCGGCGAAAAACGACCAGTAGTCGAACGCCTGCTCTGTCATGGCCCCTCCGGCATCGGTACCTCGGCCCGACGAAACGCCACGCGCTGGCGCCTTGCAAGCGCATCGAGATCGAAGTCGGCGATCTCTTCTTCGAACAGCCGATGGAAATTCAGCCGAGCGCCCAGGCGGATCAGAGCACCGCCCAGGCCGATTGCCGCGCGGTCCATGAAGACGAATTCCCGCGGGGGTTTGATACCGCCCAACGACTTCAGCTTGGCGTGCACGTCGTTCGCCTGACGGATTCCGTATTCCGCCGCCGGTACGCCATTATCCACGACGCGCACGCGATCGTCGAGCAGCGGATCGAAGATGAACCTCGCCCACATGTTCATGACCTGCACGAGTTCGGGCGAGACGTTGGCGAACCCCCACGCGCGGTAGGATTTGGCCGCAAGTGCGTCGTCCTTTTTCTGCAGCGCGCGATAGAGCCCGATCACGCCGGCAACAAAATCTGGAGAGAATGTGCGTACGCAGCCATAGTCGAGAAGATTGATGCCGCCGTCCGCCCGCACGCTGTAATTGCCCAGATGCGGATCGCCGTGGATCGCGCCGTAATGCGCGAACGGCCGCCACCAGGCCTTAAAGAGCGCCGTCGAGATGCGGTTGCGCTCCGGCAGCGGCGCTTTTTCGAACTCGCCGAACGGACGCCCCTCAAGCCAGCTCATCGTGAGCAGGCGTTTGCTGGAGAGCGCGGGAACAGGTTCGGGAACCGAAATGTCCGGGCGTCCCGCGAGCATGATGGCGTAAAGCCGCATATGAGCCGCTTCGCGGACGTAGTCGAGTTCTTCCTTCAGGCGCGCGGAAACTTCTTCGCCGATTTCGCGCGTATCGATCGTGGAATCCCAGCCGCGCTGGAGGCGCAAGGCCGCCTTGAACTGGCGCACATCGGCATCCACAGCGGCCGCCATGTTCGGATATTGCAATTTGCAGGCGAGCGCGCGTCCGTCCTTCGCCGTCGCGCGGTGCACCTGCCCCAGCGACGCGGCGGCGGCGGCGTCGCGCGAAAATGTCTTGAACTTCTTCTCCCAATCCTTGCCGAGTTCCGACGCCATGCGCCGGCGCACAAAGGCCGCTCCCATCGGCGGCGCGTTCGCCTGCAAGGTCAGCAGCGAGGCCGCCACATCTTTAGGCAGGACTCCCGGAACGGTCGCGACGAACTGCGCGACTTTCATCACCGGGCCGCGAAGATTGCCAAGTACTGCCGTGAGATCGGCGGCGTTTTCAACGCCGACGACGCGCTTGCCCGCAAGAGCACGACCCGCGCCGCGCGCGGCGACCCCGGTCAGTCCGGCCGAAACGCGGGCAAACCGCGAAATTCTTTGCGCGATCCCGTCTTCCTTGCGTTCGTTGCTCAAACTTTTCCTTTCATTCTTTCTTCATCATCGTTCGCTCTTCATTGCAGCAGCACGTCGTTTACCTCACCCGGCCTGTCGCAAAGCGGGACCTTAAGCCTGCTTTTACCCTTTGCAGGCGACATTGGCACGCTCAGGGGAAAAAAGGCGAATGGCGCAGACGATTCTCATTGTCGACGACGATCCCGTGCAGCGCCGGCTGCTCGAAGCCGCGATCACGCGCTCGGGCATGCAGGTCGTCACCGCACCGGGCGGCGCGCCGGCTTTGGAACTCCTGAACGGGCCCAGGGGCGATCAGTTGACGCTGGTGCTCCTCGACCTCGTCATGCCGGACGTGGACGGACTTACAGTGTTGGCGCGGCTTCGCGTGAGCCATCCCTCGCTTCCCGTCATCGTGCTGACGGCCAAGGGCGGAATCGACTCCGCGGTCGAAGCGATGCGCGCAGGCGCGAGCGATTTTCTCGTGAAACCCGCAAGCCCCGAACGCATCACCGTCTCCATCCGCAATGCTTTGAAGATTGGCACGCTGACCGGCGAAGTCACGCGCCTGAAGAAGAAGGCTGAGAATCGCCTGGCTTTCGAAGACCTGATCGCCAAGAGCAGCGAGATGCGCCAGGTGATCCGCCTCGGCCAGCGGGCGGCGCAATCCAACATTCCGATCCTGATCGAAGGCGAATCCGGGGTCGGCAAGGAACTGATCGCGCGCGCCATCCAGGGTTCGTCCGAGCGCGCCGGCAAGCCGTTCGTTACGGTGAATTGCGGTGCGATTCCAGAAAATCTCATCGAGTCTATTCTATTCGGTCACGAGAAAGGCTCGTTTACCGGCGCCATCGACAAGCATCTCGGAAAATTCCAGGAGGCCGACGGCGGCACGCTGTTTCTCGACGAAATCGGTGAACTCCGGCTCGACATGCAGGTGAAGCTCCTGCGCGCATTGCAGGAAGGCGAAATCGATCCGATCGGCGCCAAGCGGCCCAATAAGGTCGACGTGCGCATCATCTCCGCCACCAATCGCGACCTGACGGAACGTACGCGCGAAGGACAGTTCCGCGAAGATCTTTACTATCGCCTAAACGTCTTCCCCATCGTCGTGCCGCCCCTGCGCGAACGCCGGCAGGACATTCCCGCGCTGGCCCGTCACTTCATCACGCGCTTTGCCGCCGAAGAGCACAAGGCCGTGGCGGGACTGACGCCTGAAGCCTCCGACCTCATCGAAACCTTCGACTGGCCCGGTAACGTGCGCCAACTCGAAAACACGATCTTCCGTGCCGTGGTTCTGTGCGACGTGAACACGCTCGACGTCTGCGACTTTCCGCAGATTGCCGCCGCGATGGGCGTCGACGCCCGCATACGCCGGCCGATCATGCCGGTTTGTTCGCCCGAGCCCGTCGCGCAGCCCGTCGTTGCAAATCCCGCGCTGCAGCCGGTCGCGACGTTGTCTGCCTACGCAATCCAGGCGACGGATCTCGCCGGCAACATGCGCAAGCTGGAAGAGGTGGAATCCGAAATGATCCGCATGGCGATCTCCCACTACGACGGACACATGTCGGAAGTGGCGAGGCGTCTGGGCATCGGCCGCTCGACGCTCTATCGCAAGCTCAAGGATCTCGGCCTGGAATCCCAGGTTCCGCCGGAAAACGAAGAAGAACTCCGCCGCGCAGCGTCGTAATCGACCTCCGCCGGAGTTTTCTCACACAGAGACACAGAGGTGCGGAGGCGATCCGGCTTCCGACGCCGGCGCGACCCCGCGCGAAGCGCTGACAAGACGTTTACAGGGTGACGATGAGACGATGAGATGCGCGAACTCTCGTCGTCTCATCGTCACCCTGTGAAATGTCTTTCTGTCACTCCGCGCCGACAGGGCCGCCCCACTCGCATGGACATCTCGCGCGAGCTCTTACGTCCTCATTCCGAGCGCCCCGAGATAGAGATCGAGGATAGCTTCCTGTTCCTGGCGATCGGCGCGGTCGAGTTTTCTCAATCGCACGACCTGCCGCATGATTTTTGTGTCGAAGCCGACCCCCTTGGCTTCGGAATAGACTTCGCGGATGTCCGCCGTCAGCGCCGCCTTCTCCTCTTCAAGGCGCTCGACGCGCTCGATCAGCGAACGCAATTGATCTTTGGCAAAGCCGGACTTGGCCATGCAGTTCTCCCAGCAAACCCGGTAAACGGGCGCAGACAGTTAGAAGGCCGACGCCATTCGCGCAACGGTTACCTCAAGCCTTAGCTGTGGGTTTTTTGCGACCGTTCAAAGGCGGCGAGCTGCTCCGGAGTGGCCTCCGTCTGGTAGCGCGCCTTCCATTCGCCGGGCGGCATGCCATAGACGATGGCGCGCGCCTCGTCCTTGTCCAGCGAAATGCCTTTTTCGGCCGCGGCTTCGCGATACCAGTCGCCCAGGCAATTGCGGCAGAAGCCCGCCACCGTCATCAGCTCGATATTCTGAACGTCGGTGCGGGTGCGCAGGTGCGCGACGAGTCGTTCGAAGACAGCCGCTTCGAGTTCCAGCCGTGTGCGATCATCCATCTTTGCTGCTCCGCCGGTTGATGCGATCGGGCGCGTGAAGCGTATTGCCGCGTCGCCCATCGCGGTCAAGGCCCGGGAAATGATCGGCGTCAACCTGACCGCAAACGCCTCGGCTGCCTCATGCGTTCCGATCAGATCCTGACGGATCTCGATCAAAACATGCGGCAGGCCGTTCGTCGTACCATGCACATAGAGGCAGTCGTTCTCGAGCGCGCCCGAGTACGGCCGATTGTCGCCGACGCAAAAACCCGCCTCGTTCAATGCCGTCATCAAGGGTTGCGCGATACGTCCATCGCGGTCCCACAGGACTCCCACGTCCCACGGCCGGCGATAATCCTTCCACACCGGTGTGAAACTGTGGATTGAGATGATGGCGGGGATGAACCCGCCGACGCGCGCCTCGTCGATCGCTGCCTCGATGGCCGCATGATAGGGCCGATGGAACAGGACAATGCGCCGGTCGATTTCTTCGCCCGACAGGGCGCGGTTGCCGGGAATAACGCGACCGTCCGAAAGCTGCATAACGAGCGTCGGATCGTCGGCGCCGCGATTGAGATCGATCAGCAGCCGCGACCAGCGCGCCAGGATGGCGGGCGCCGCGAACGCCTGAGCAAGCGCGCGCGTCACCTGCGCGGCGCCGATGTCATGGGCGATGTGCGCCTTGAAATCGCCCGGTTCGAGCCCAAGCGTGCCGCATGAGGGCGGCAACGCATTCGAGGCGTGATCGCAAATGAACAGAAGCGGTCCTGGCGCCCCGTTCACGCGCTCGAATGAAAGTTCCGACATGACCGGCCCATGCTATAAGAGCGGTTGTCTCGCCGCGCAAACCTGCGCTACCAGTGACCGGGACGAATTCCCACTCCTGGCCACCCCCATGCGCCTGGCCGTCGTCCTTCTGATCGCATCGCTCGCACCGGCCCACGCCGCGCTGACGGTCTGCAACCACACGGGCAGAGACGTGCGCGTGGCGCTCGGCCGCACCAACGGCGCAAGCTGGCTGAGCCAGGGCTGGTGGACCGTTAGTCCCAAGGGCTGCCAGATCGTGCTGCCGGGCGGTCTCAGCGCGCGCTTCTATTATCTTTACGCAATGGACGGATCGTCCGGCAGTTGGGACGGAACCCATGGGTTCTGCGTTGCACCCCAGGACAGGTTCGAAATCGTCGGCCGCGGCAATTGCACGGCACATGGATTCGAGCGCAAGGGATTCTTCGAGATCGATACGGGCTCTTCCGCCGACTACACCCAAACTCTATCGGATTGACCATGCGCCGCTCCCGCAAAACGAAGATCGTTGCAACTCTGGGTCCTGCTTCGTCTTCGCCGGACACCGTCAAGGCGCTGTTCGAAGCTGGCGTCGACGTCTTCCGCATCAATATGAGCCACACCTCGCACGAGCGGCTGGGCGAGCTTTACGGGCGCGTGCGCAGCCTGGAGCAGGAAGAAAATCGTCCCATCAGCATCCTGGTGGATCTGCAGGGCCCGAAGATCCGTCTTGGCCAGATTCCCGATGGCCGTGTCACGCTCAAGAAAGGCGCACATGTCGTTCTCCGGCGTAGCGATATTTCGGACCGGCCGGAGGTGATCCCGGTCCCGCATCCGGAAGTGTTCGCGGCGCTGAAGCCAGACGAGTTCGTCCTGATCGACGATGGAAAGATCAGGCTCAGGATCGCGAGCGTGAAAGAGGATTTTGCCGAAGCCGTGGTGCTTGTCGGCGGCGACATCAAGGACCGCAAGGGCGTCAATCTGCCCGACACGATTCTGCCGATCCCGGCCCTGACGCCGAAAGACAGGAGCGATCTCGATGCGGCGCTGCATCTGGGCGTGGACTGGATTGCTTTATCGTTCGTGCAGCGGCCTGACGATGTCGCAGAACTGAAAAAACTCGTGCGCCGCGGCGCGGGCGTGCTGGCCAAAATCGAAAAGCCGAAGGCGATCGAATACCTCCCGGAGATACTCGAACTCACCGATGCACTGATGGTAGCCCGCGGCGATCTCGGCGTGGAGCTGCCGATCGAGATGGTGCCCGGACGCCAGAAGGAAATCACGCGCGCCGCGCGCGTGGCGGGAAAACCCGTTGTCGTTGCAACGCAAATGCTCGAATCCATGATCGAGGCGCCCGCGCCGACGCGCGCCGAAGTGTCCGACGTGGCGACGGCGATCTTCGACGGCGCGGATGCGGTAATGCTGTCGGCGGAAACCGCATCCGGCAAGTATCCCGTCGAAGCGGTCGAGATGATGGACCGCATCGCCATCGCCGTCGAAGGCGGGCCGCTCTATCAGCCGGCGATGGATTCGCAGCGCTGTCCTCCGGAGGAAACCACGCCCGACGCCTTGATGGCAGCCGTCCACGAGGTGACCCATACCATCCACGCAAGCGCCATCGTGAGCTGGACGGGTTCGGGCTCGACGGGCCTGCGCGCCGCACGCGAGCGCCCCGAGGCGCCGATCATCGCGCTGACACCGAGCGTGCAAACGGCGCGGCGGCTGTGCATCGCCTGGGGCCTGCACTGCGTGCTCACCGACGACGCGCACGATCTCGACGACGTCGTCGATCGCGCCGCGCGCATCGCCTACGAAGAAGGCTTCGCGAAACCGGGCGAACGCATCGTCGTCACCGCCGGCGTCCCCCTCGGCACCCCCGGCGCCACGAATTTGCTGCGCGTGGCGTTCGTGGGGGGACGGTAGGTCACCGGGTGCATTCACTGGGCGCGCTGGCTTCCAGTAGACGGTGCAGGCCCTTAAATCTTCTCGCCTTCCACATCGCGGCTGAGCTGCTCTACTTCCTTGTCGAGATTGTCGAGATGGGGATCGAGGGCGAGCGCCTTGCGCAATTGACCGAGCGCGTCCTTCTTGTCGCCGTCCGCAAGCAGCACGGCGCCGAGCTCCGCAAGCGCTTCGAACTCGCGCGGATTGAGCGTCACCGCCTTGTTGAGACTGATGATGGCGCCCGCATCGTCGCCCGCGTCCGCCTGCATCTTGCCGCGCTGGTGCCAGCCTTCGGCATAAGCCGGCGCGACATCGGTCACCGCATCGAGGATTTTCCGCGCCACGGGCTTGTCGTCGCCGGCAAGCGCGGCGGCTGCGCGCGTCATCAGGAGATCGACGCTCGGGCTGCCGGAGGCGAGGAAGCGGTTCTCGATCTGCGTCTCGATCGGCTTGGCGTCTTCCGGCGAGCGCGATTTCGCAAGCGCCGTGAACAAATCGTCGAGATCGCTCGGCGCGGGCACGCGATGCGTCGGCGGAGCAACAGCGGCGTGGGCGGTTGCCAAAACGACCAAGCACGTTGCGGCGGCAAAAACCCATCTCATATCGACATTGTAACCATAGTCGCAGGCATCTGCCGCGTTCTGCCGAAACACACTATCACCACAGCGACACGGAGGACACGGAGATATTCGGGTTTCACCCTGCTCCGTGTCCTCCATGTCTCTGTGGTGAAATTTCCTCGTTCAAACCACGAGATTTTGCAGTACTGCGGGAATTGGTCCGCCGTCGGCCCAGTCGATCAGCTCGGCGGGGTGGACGACCGGCGGCGCATCGGAACCGCTCAGGTGCGAGAGGCACCCGATGTTAGGTGACGCAACAGCATCGACGTGCAGCGCCGCGATGTTGGCCAGCTTGCGGGCGCGCAACGCCTTCGCGAGCTCGGGCTGAAGGATGCTGTAGCTGCCGGCCGAGCCGCAGCAGAGATAGCCTTCCGGAATCGCGACGACGTCGAAGCCGGCACCAATCAGTTGCGCTTCGCCTGCGCCCGATAACTGCAAACCATGCTGCAACGAACAGGGAATCTGATAAGCAATCTTCAAGCGCTGCGGCGGCCTGGCCTCGCGCGGGTCCACGAGTTGCGAAAAATCACGCACCTTCTCCGCAAACGCGATCGCGCGCGCCTGCCACTCAGGCTCGTCAAGGAACAGGTGAGCAAAGTCTGTCACATGCGCGACACAGCCGGTCGCGCTGATCAGGACGGCATCGAACGGCGCGGCGCGATCAGCAAATTCGAACGCGGCAATCATCCGCTTCGCGCGTGCCTTCGCCTCGTCACGGCGTCCCAGATGATGCGCCAGCGCGCCGCAACAGCCTGCACCATTCAGGGGAACGAGCGTCATTCGCCGCCGCGCAAGTACACGCGACACAGCCTGGTCGATCGCAGGCGCCAGCGCCGGCTGCACGCAGCCTTCCACGAGCGCGATGCGCCGGTGTGTGGTCCTTTCCTCTCCCCCTTGCAGGGGGAGAGGAAGAATTGCGCTTCGCACAGGTATCGTCGTTCGGTTGGCTTTCACGGCCACGCGTGCCAGTCGTCCCAATGCGCCGGGCAACGCAGTTGCGATCGGCGCGAACAGACGCGCCAGCGTGACCGCCGCCACAGCCGCGTTCCGATTGGCAAGCACGCGCACGATCAGTTCGCGCGTGATCCGCTCCGACAGAGGACGGCGATACTGCGTTTCGATATGCGCGCGTGCCGTATCCGCCAGCCGGCGGTAATCGACGCTCGACGGGCACGCCGTGCGGCATCCCAGACATGAGAGGCAGCGATCGATGTGGAACACGGTTTCCGCCGAAGGGGCACCGCCGTACTCCAGCATCTCCTGCATCATCACGATGCGGCCGCGCGGCGAATCGCGTTCGTCGCCCAGCAACACATAGGTCGGGCACGTGGCCGTGCAGATGCCGCAATGCACGCAGGCGCGCAGATTTCGCTCGGCTTCGGCGAGAACCGGATCGGCGAGGTCTTCGCTGGTGAAGTTGGTGCGCATGGCTAGGGCCCCATGCGCCCGGGATTGAAAATTCCGAGAGGATCGAACGCGCCTTTCACCGAGCGCGTAAGCGCGGCGAGCGATGCCGGTTCGGGCTGGAACGCGCCGACGCGGCAGCGCCACTCTGCAGCCGCACGCAGAAGCGTGGCATGACCGGCAAACGATGCGGCCGTGGCGCGGATATTGTCGGCGAAGGCTTTATCGGCCGGCGGCGCTGCGATCCACAACATACCGCCTGCCCAATCCGCCAGCCAGAGTTCGGTTCCGCTTTCGATGACACACCGCGCTGCCGATGCCGGCGGCACTGCGACCCGCCAGATATCGGCATCGGTTCCGATGAACATCGCGCCATTGCCGATGGAGCGGAAAAGACTCTCGCCGTCGATCAGGTCGAACCGCATATCCGGCGACAGCGCACGAATGCCCGCCAGTTTTTCGTCCAGCGGCACGCGTGCGCCTTCAACCCGGATCAACGCGGCGCCTGCGCCGATGCCGCCCAGTTCAGGGAACACGGACCCTACCCTCGAGGGAACATAAGCGAGGCCTGTGGGACCACAGGCGCTGGTCCAGGCGCGGCGCAACAGTTCGAGGCCGGTTTCGGCGGACGCATCGCGCACAATCAATGTCTCCGACAACAGCGCGCACGGCACAAGGCGCAGCGTCATTTCCGTCAGCACGCCGAGTGTTCCCATTGCGCCGCACATCAACTTGGGCAGATCGAAGCCGGTAACGTTTTTCACCACACGGCCGCCGGCCTTGTAGCTTTCGCCAAGCCCGTTCACGGCGCGGAAACCCAGAAGATGATCGCGCGCGGCGCCGAAGCGGATGCGCGCCGAGCCGCAGGCGTTGGCAGACACCACGCCGCCGACGGTGGCAGTCTCGCCGCCGGCTCCGAGCAGCGGTCCCCAATCGGCGGGATCGAACCCTAGCTTTTGTCCTTTGGCGCGCACGGCGGATTCGATTTCGGCGATTCGCGTTCCCGCTTTCGCCGACAGCACGAGTTCTTCCGGTTCGTACGAAATGATGCCGCTGAGCCCACTCACATCGAGCATGTCGTCCGCCCGCACGGGATTTCCGAAAGCGCGCTTCGTGGCGGCGCCGACGATCTCGAGCGTGGTTCCATTTGCGCGCGCAGCCGCGACCGCATCGATCACGTCCGCTTCCGTTTGTGCGATGATGTGCGCCATACGGAATCAGAATCGTGCCAGGTTGGCGAACGGCAGGCGACCGCGCCGCACATGCATGTGGCCCTGTTCCACGCAGGCGGACAGCGTTGGAAACACCTTTCCCGGATTGAACAGGCGCTGGGAATCGAAAGCGCATTTCAGCCGCTGCTGCTGGGCGAGATCGGTTTCGCCGAACATCTCGTCCATCAGATCGCGCTTCTCGACCCCGACGCCATGCTCGCCAGTCAGCACGCCGCCGACTTCCACGCAGAGTTTGAGGATTTCCGCGCCGAAGGATTCCGCCCGTTCGAGTTCGCCGGGTTGCATCACGTCGAAAATGATCAACGGATGCAGATTGCCGTCGCCGGCATGGAATACGTTGCAGAAGGGAAGTCCGAATTCCTTCGACATCTCCGCCATGCGCGCGAGCACCTTGGGGAGCGCGCCACGGGGAATGGTGCCGTCCATGCACAGCATGTCCGGCGCCAATCGCCCCATCGCCGGAAACGCCGCCTTGCGGCCGGCCCATATTCTGTGTCGTTCCGGTTCATCCACGGCTTCGCGCATCTCGATGGCACCGGCTTTACGTGCGATGTCCGAAATCCGCTCCAGCGCGTCGGCGGCTTCATCGATCACGCCGTCGACTTCGATGATGAGAACCGCTTCCGCACCTCGCGGATATCCCGGCGCGCAGTAATCTTCGACGGCCGCAATGCAGGGCCGGTCCATGAACTCCATGGCGGCCGGGATGAGCCCGCTTGCGATGATGTCGGCGACGCATTGTCCGGCCGCGGGCACGGAGGCGAACGCCGCGAGCAACGTGCGTGTCACCGGCGGTTTCTTCAGGATGCGCAGCGTCGCCTCGACCACGATGCCGAGGAGGCCCTCCGATCCGGCGACGACGCCCAGAAGCTCGAGGCCCGCGCATGCGAGTCCCTTGCCGCCCAGATGCACACATTCGCCGCCCGGCAGCGCCAGTTCCACGCCCAGGAGATTGGTCGACGTGATGCCGTATTTGAGACAGTGAATGCCGCCGGAATTCTCCGCGACATTGCCGCCGACGGTGCAGGCGATCTGGCTCGACGGATCGGGTGCATAAAAAAATCCGCGTGCCTCGACCGCGCGGGTGATCGCGAGATTGGTGACGCCGGGCTCGGCGACGATGCAGGCGTTGTCGTAATCGACGTCGAGAATGCGGTTCATGCGGGCGAGGCCGACCAGGATCGCATCGGCCCGCGGCAGCGCGCCGCCCGACAGCGACGTACCCGCGCCACGCGGCACGATGGCGATGCCCTCTTCCGCCGCAAAGCGAAGGACGGCAGACACCTGCTCTTTGGTTTTCGGCAACACGCAGACGAGCGGCGTCTGGCGATAGGCGGTCAACGCGTCGCCGTCATAAGCCGCAAGACCTGACGCACCGGATATCGTGCCGTCGGGCACCATGCGCTCAAGTGCCGCCACGATGGTGTCGCGGCGCGCGAGCACGGAGGGATCAGGTTCTGCGAGCAGCACGAAGCGGTCCGCCGTTGAGACGGAGGCACCTTATCCTGTGCGGGAAAATTCGCGAGCGCGCCCGTTCAGCCCTGGCGCGCCTTGAAGCGGGGGTTCTTCTTGTTGATGACATAGGTGCGGCCACGCCTGCGGATCACGCGGCAGTCCTTGTCGCGCTTCTTGAGCGAACGCAGGGAATTACGAATCTTCATGACACGCCTTCAAAAAGCCCGAGGAAGCGCTGAAAAAGAGGCGCGGAAGCTAGTCGGGCGCAATTTCGCTGTCAACCGCTGCGGCCGTGGTAAAGAGCGCGGGCGGGACGGATTCGTGGTCATGGGCGAGATGCGTGGAATTTCGGCGGTAACTCCGGCGTTGGCGTGGCTGTTTTTGGGCTGCGCGGCGGCATCGGCCCAGCCCGGCCTTCTCCCGCCCGATCCACAGGCACCCGCAAAATTCCAGGCTTTTATCCATGATTTCCGGGATTCCGCCCTTAAATCCGGCATCCGGGCGGAAACCTACGACCGCTCCGTCGCAGGCATCGCGTTCAATCCCAGGGTCCAGCAGCTGAACCTGCAGCAGCCCGAATTCATCAAGCCGGTCTGGGAGTATCTCGACAGTGCGGTGTCGCAGGACCGCATCACCCATGGCCAGCAGGCACTGGCCGCCAACGCTGCGGCGCTCGCCAGTATCGAGCAGCGGTTTGGCGTGCCGAAGGAAATCCTCGTGGCGATCTGGGGCGACGAGAGCAATTACGGCTCGGCAATGGGCGGCTTCAACATGTTCGAGGCGCTGGCGACGCTGGGCTATCAGGGCCCGCGCGCCGAGTTCGGCCGGCGCGAACTGATCGATGCGCTGAAGATGGAAGAGCAGCAGCATTACGATCCCAAACAAATGACGTCGTCCTGGGCCGGCGCGTTCGGCCAGACGCAGTTCGTGCCGTCGGCCTTTCTGCAATATGCCGTGGACGGCGACGGCAACGGCCAGGTCGATCTGTGGCATTCGGCTCCCGATGCGCTGGCATCGAGCGCCAACCTTCTGGCGAGTGCGGGTTGGATCAAAGGCGCTGTGTGGGGTTACGAAGTCACGCTGCCCTCCGGCTTTCCATATGAAGCGGCGAACATCGATTCCACGAAATCGCTCAACGACTGGCGCACGCTCGGCGTCGTGGCAGCGAACGGCGCGGATTTGCCCAAGAGCGACGCGCAGGGCTCGATCATTGTTCCCGCCGGCGCACGCGGGCCGGCGTTTCTCGTGTTCGACAATTTCCGCGTCGTGCTGCGCTACAACAATGCGGTGTCGTACGCGCTGGCAGTCTGTACGTTGGCGGATCGCATCAGGGGCGGCGGCCCCATCCTGCATTCCTGGCCACGCGACGAAGTGGCGCTCACGCGTGACGAACTCGTCGCATTTCACTCGAATCTGAAAAAGCTCGGCTACGATCCCGGCGACGCCGACGGCATCTTCGGCCGCAAGGCGAAAGCGGCGCTCAGGGCCTACCAGAAAGAGCGCGGGCTGGCGGCCGACGGTTTCGCCACGCAGGACCTCCTCGTCCGCATGGAACGCGAGATCGTGGCAAAGGGAGGATGAGGATTTGGAGCAATGCACGCTCTGCACGCGATTTCTCATCTACCCTGGCGCACTTCGTTCCGGGCAATGAGAATCGCGCCCGGTCTCTGATATCTACGGAAAAGAACTGCCGACTTCGCCCTTTGCCAAATACCAGGCATATTCGACGAGCGGACTGGTCAGGCTCGCACACTCGCCCATGTACATTCGGCATCCCGGTTCATCGCCGGCGACCCGGCGCTCAACGGCGGCCGCGAACAGAATGTTCGTCAGGTAACGGCGCTTCAAAAGGTCCTGCTCGGCGATTTGTTTGGCCTGTACGAGGTCTGCTGAACCTGTGGCGTCCTTCACCGCTTCTTCAAACGTCATCCGCCCCAGAAGGAAAAGCGCTGCCGGACCAGGCCAGTTCTTGATGCGCCAGCTTTTTGCGAGTTTGGCCATGTACTTCATCGCGAGATCGACATCGGCCTGAAGTCCCAGCGTCACTGCCATGTAGAGGAGGATCAGCCCCTGCTCTACGCCGCCCGCAAAATCGGTGTAGTGGATTTTCCTGTCGCGAACTCCGATCACCAGTCCCCTGATGATCCGAACCGCTTCTGCACGCTCGTCGATCATCCAGTGACAGACGGAAAGTTCGATCTGGCGGCCGAGTGCGCCCGGACGGCTGCTGGTATACGCACCAACTTTCTCGAGATAAGGAATCGCTTCTCCAAACTCACCGACTGCCATGAGGGCGTGCCCAAGCCCTTCGACGTTACCCCACTCGCCGGGTTCATCCCGCAGCTGTCGCCTGTAAGCTGCAACGGCTTCATTGAATCTGTATGAGTCAAACAACTCGTACGCCGGAGGCGCTTTCATCGTGGAAATCCATAATAAATGTTGCCGTCGTAGTCATACGTGATTGGCAGGACCGGATCAGGCAGCTTCCATCTCGCGACCTGTGCGTTGAACGTCGAGTACCCGGAATTCGTCAGCGGTTTGATTTCCGCAAACTGGAATCCCAGTTTGGGAGCGTAGTCGATTGGGATTTCGATATCGACGCCCTTCATGCCGCGCGAAGTTCTGAGAACCAATTTTATACTCGGGAATGCATCTTGGACCAGCTTACCGATCTGATCACCCACTATATCACCGTAAGTCGTCGTACGCGGCACGGCATTCGTCGGTATCGCATACCTGCCGACCGGAAGCGTGATGTCGAACTTGGGCGGCAATTCCTTGGGCAAGATAATGAACGGTGTTGCCTCAGTTGCGGCCAAATCGGTCACTTCGGCTGCGTCGCCAATTGGCAAAACCGCGGCAAGATTACCCACAGAGCCGATGACGTCTTCGCGAGTGATCGGCCGTTCGGGCGCGAGCCTCATATTGTCGCCATAACCCCAGATCGGAAAGTCTGGCGTGATGGGCACAGTTCCGCCGATCGGGTGATCCATGAATCTGCTGTAGGCTTCGAAGCCTTCTTCAATGGCCCGTTCTAGTACATCGCTTGCGGCGCGCTGTGCGTTGACGTTGACCGTCTCGACGTTGCCTTCTTCCGAGAGAATCTGCTCCACACTGCTTGCCAGCGTGTGGAGTAGACTCTCGTGTCCAACGTTCGCAGGTTTGATTGGCGAACGGTGAGTTGGGTTCGTGTGCTGCGAGGCCGCGCCAGCGCGCGCGACTGCTTGTGCAACCGGATCATCGGACGCATCGCTCATACCTGCGTCAGCGAGTTGAAGGCGCGGATCGCGGACGGCCTTTTCGGTTCCGGCGCTACCGCGATCATGCCCTGGGGCTGGATCGGCTTGGCGCGGAGCTAAATCGGACGCACTGCCTTCGCCTTTCGGCGCAAATTGACCGCCTTTGCTGTCGTCGCTTCCCGCCGGCCAGCGCGGATGTTTGTCTGAATCCCATTTGAGCATTCCGGTCCAGTGCAGATCGCGGACGAACCCGATCAGCTGATCGCTCGAACGAGCACCTTTCGAGAGGTCGGGGGGATCGGGAATGCCGAGAAGCACGGCGGCGATCTGTGCGCGCGCCACATCGCCTTCGTTGAGCGCGTTGGCGATCGCCCTGAGCCCACCTCTCTTTGACGACATGTCGACGGGGACGCCGAAATGCGCACTCAACTTTTTTGATATCTGTCCGCAGTCGTGCGGCTGCCACTCGTCCCGGCCGTTCTTCCGCAACCGGATCAGGATTGGGATGGCGCCGACGAACGCTCCATCTGCATCGCAGGAAACGCCGCGCCCGGGCGGCGACAGGTGAAACTGGCGGGTCAAATTGTTCGCTCTTTCCCAACTATGGAAAAGAACATATCAAGAACACACTGGAATGTCCATATCGGTTTTTTCAGAACCAAATTGGCGCTCATACCGCAATTTGCGTGCGGCCGTCGGACTGAGCTATGCGCCTGCCTTCGGCGCGGGTGTGCCGGCGGACCGTCACCCGCACCATGATCACGGTGAGCGCTTCCAACGATTTCTGGAACTGCGGGTTGAGCATGATGAGCGAACCAGGAAGTTCAGCGCCTCAACTCGCGCCGGAGGCCTTCCGTCGGCACCGACTCAGCCGTTGGGCACCTGGGTTTCGGGTGCTTCGTTTGCTGCTTCAGTACCTGACGCAATCTGACCCGCGTTACGAAGATGCGGCGACAGCAGCGCATAGGCGTAAAGCGCGACCATCATCGAGGTCCCAAAGATATAGGGAGCAGCAGGCGAAACCCTGTAGAGGGCGGTGGCAATCATCGGAGCGAAGATGAAACCGGTCGCACCGGTGGCACCGGTCAATCCTGCTACCGCGCCCTGTTCGTGCGGATCAACGGCGAGCGACGCCGCGGCCGCATATCCCGGCCGCACCATGCCGAAACCCACTCCCGACATAATAAGGGCGAACACGAGTGACCCGAACTGATGGCCGACGGCGAATAGGAGATTCGACATAAGCGCGATCGCCGAACCCCAATAGATCAATGCACGTGCGGACATTTTCAGCAGCTGAACGATGACGACCTGCGCGAACAACCCTGCGACCGAGGACGCGAAGAGGCCGACACCGATGTATTGCGGAGCAACTTCAGGTGTGAGGTGCAGAACGTCGATGAAAAGATAACCCACGGTTTGTATGGGAATCGCGCCGACGGTGCTGATGCCGACACCGAAAACGATGAACGGCCAGACGCGCCGGTCATGCCAATGCAGCGGCTGGGCGCGATCAAGCTTGAGCTTCGGAGCGGATCGCTCGGGCAGAAGAAACCAGATCGTCGCGGCACTGGCGAGCGCCACAGCGGCAGTGAAGTAGAAGGGAACGAAGAGACCGAGCACCGCAAGGATGGAGCCGATCGCCGGACCTACTGCCGTGCCAAGGCCGAAGGCGGCATTGATGCCGGCGACGCCGCGGGTGCGTTCCTCACGCGTCGTCCGGTCAACAACATAGGCCTGGGCGGCAGGCGCTGCCCCCGAGCCGAATATGCCGTAGATGGAACGCGCCGCGATCATCAGGGGATAAGCGACCATCACCGGCAGCCATCCCGCGATGCCCACGCTCGCTACCATCGCAAACAGGCCGAACGAAATGCCGAATGCCACCAACCCCAGAAGGATGATCGGCCGCCTGCCCCAACTGTCGCTTTTCTTGCCCCAGTATCCGCTGGAGAACACCCAAATCGTGGCAGAAGTCACAAACGGCAATGATGCTTCAAATTCGGTCAGACCCATTTTGCGTGCGAACGATGGCAAGACTGCAAACATCACCGACTGGCCGGCGCCGAGACAGATCATGCTCCCGAACAGAATGACGAAGGCGCGTCTGCGTTCTTCGGGCGAGGTGACGTGGAGGACGCGGTCGTGTCCAATGACGGTGCTCGCGGCGGCGACACGTCTCGTCGGCTCTTCGTTCAGAACAGGTTCGGACATCGCATTCGAACCCACAGCAAGCCTTCGGTCAGGTCAAGAATGGGGCCGGAGAAACCGGAGGCGACGCCGCTGCATGGCTCCGCAAGCTCGGTCATCATCGTTCCGGCGTCTCGATGTGGAGTGCACCGTTTCGCGAGGGCCGGGCTGCGCGACGCGGGGGTTAACAGGGGCAAAATACAGCGGAAAAATCGATTTTCACGCCTGATACATCAATTTATGTAATGATATCATATGCTTAGTAAAAGTAATTTTCCCCGGAACAGGGGTATTTATCGGGACGAACAGGGGGGAGACCGGGCGATAACAGGGACTCCGGCCTTCGGCTGATCGACGCACTCTGCGCCAGCCAAGGTCGCGTTGACGGACGGCGGCAGATTGGCCCGGGAGCGGACATTGCTGGCGGCAATATCCGCTCCCCGACCGGGGATCTTCATGAAGCTGCTGGCCATTGCCGGGTAGCAGCACTTCTCCCAGAGAGATGGCAGTTCAGTCCATGGATTGCGGCTCGTACGTGCCGAAACCCATTCGCGGAAAGCCGTAGTGTGCAACCCGGCAATGCTGTGTTGATACACTATCAATTTGATCGAGTCAAAGGTATTATTGGCGGACTCGTCGCCGCACGCGTTCCTTGTCATCCCAACGTGAAGGGGATCCGGCGGCTGGGGCCGCTCGCAGTTGAGCAGAATTTGCCGCGCGTATTTTCTGAGGCGATGAGGAAGCTCGACTTCCTGGAGTTGCTCCCCCTCGCGCATGGCACTCAAGCAACGCAGCGGTAGCGCGCATCAGCCTCTTGCGCTCGCCGGGGACGACAAACATTCATTCATCGCGGGCAGTCCCGCTGATCGCGTGGCCGACCGCTCACTTCATCGCCTTGAAGCGTATCTGGGAGGTATCACTGCGGCCTGCAGCATCCACAACCGTCACCCGCGCCAGCCCCTCGCCTTGCGGTTTGTAGAGCACCGGCTGGAAGCGCGTGAAGCTGCCGAGAAGTTCGCCATTGACGAGCCAGGTGAGCGGCTCGCGGCCGCCGTCGGCCTTGAAGAGGATCGTGTTGGCCTTCGGATCGGGGAGCGGCACCACCGCACCGTTGGGCGGAAATGAAATCGACGGCGCCGGAATGTTCGTCTCCTGCAATGCCGGCGCCGGCGTCGCATCGCGCGTGAAGAGGCGCAAATTCGGCGGCAGCGCGTCCGTCGAAGAAACGAGGATGGCGCCGGCGGGCGGTGCAGGCGCCTGGCGCCGATCGTCCGGCAACAGCCCGAAGGTTTCCAGCAGAACGGGCGCCGCCGCTTCGCGGCCGATGCGCCCCGCACTCGGCGCGCCGTCGGCACGGCCGACCCAGACGCCCACCGTGTAATCGTTCGAGAACCCGACGCTCCAGGCATCGCGAAAGCCATAGGATGTTCCGGTCTTGAACGCGATCGTGCGCTTGCGCAGCAGGCCCTGTCCCATCGCCCAGCCTTCCGGCAGAGACACGCCGGCAAGAATGTCGCGCAGATAATAGGCCGCGACCGGGCCGAAGATGCGGTGGCTTTCGCCTTCCGGCATGCTCGCTCGTGCGCGCAGCGGCTTCACCACGCCGCCTTCCGCGATGCCGGCATAGAGCATCGTCATATCGGCAAGATCGATGCCGAGACCACCGAGCGCAATCGGGAGACTTGGCGCGGTATCGCGTGTGGGATAGGCGAGATGCGCGCCGGCATTGGTCAGCGCCAGCGAGAAGCGCAACGGCCCGATGCGATCGAGCACCATGACGGCGGGAACGTTAAGCGACATGCGCAACGCGTCGCGCGCCGTCACCGAGCCCTGGAATGCGCCTTCGAAATCGCGCGGCGCATAGTCGCCGAAGGTGGTCGGTGCGTCTTCCATCATCGTCGAGGGATGAAGCGCCAGATCGTCGAACGCGAGACCGTAGATGAAGGGCTTGAGCGCCGAGCCCGGCGAGCGAGCACGGCGCGCCAGATCGATCTGGCCGGAACGCCCCCAATAGTCGGTCCCGCCCACGTAAGCCAGCACGTTGCGCGTGCGGTTCTCGACCACGACGATGGCGAGACTGCCGCCGTCCTCGAGATAATTCTTCTCGCGCGTCACCATCCGCTCGACCGCGCTTTGCAGAGACGAGTCGATGGTGGAGACGATTTTGGCTGGATTGCGCGCGCATCCGGGACCGCGGCCGTCCCGGCCGCACCACGGTGCGGCACCACCACGAGCGCGCACGACGCGCGCAGTCCCGGAGACGGCCGCTGTCCCGGATGACTCCAGATACAACCTCTCCGCCAGATGCGGCGCGGCGAGCGGCATGGCGAGCCTGAGCGACGGAACACCTTCTTCCCTCGCAAGCTCGGCATCGGCCGCGGTGACAATTCCGTCTGCCACCATGCGCGCCAGAACCTTGTCGCGGCCGGCTTTTGCGGCGATGCCGTGACGATCCGGACGTTTCCTTGCCGGCGACTGGGGCAGCGAAACCAGCAATGCCGACTCGGACAGATCCAGCGCATCGGGCGCTTTGCCGAAATAGGCTAGCGAGGCGGCACGCACCCCCTCGAGATTGCCGCCGAATGGCGCCAGCGTCAGGTAGATCGAAAGAATCTGTTCCTTTGAATAGCGCTCTTCCAGCTGAACGGCGCGCGCCATCTGGAACAGCTTGGTAACGATGCCGCGCGGCCTGGGCTCGAGCAATCGCGCGGCCTGCATGGTGAGCGTCGAGCCGCCGGAAACGACATGGCCCGCTTTGGCGAATTGCGACGCGGCGCGCAGTATCGCGCCGGGATCTACACCCCAGTGCTCGTCGAAGCGCTGGTCTTCATAGGCCTTGAGCAGAAGCAGATAGCGCGGCGCCACATCGCGCACGTCCGTCTTCAGCCGCCAGTAGCCGTCCTGCGACAGAAACGGCCTCAGCAGCGCGCCGTCGCGCGCCACGACTTCCGGCGAGACTCTCTCGTAGCGCGACAGGTCGGGCGGATTGGCGCGGTCGGCCGCAACGAGCGCCACTGCGAGACCGAGGAGGGTGAACCCCGCCACCATCATCCGCCCGCGCCGCCGCCCCGACATAATTGGATTTCCTGCGACCTGTGATCTTATGATACAAGACTAGGGAGTTTACGCGACGGGGTGAACACCGGGACATATCCATCCTGGACCGCCCCACACGCGTAAACACAAATCTGCGGAATGCCTGAAACGATAGTGCGTTTGATCAAACACATCAAGCCGCAAACCCCGCATTAGTTCGTACACGGAACGTTTCGTTGACGGTCAGTTCGGTGGGTGGCCGGCGGCCCCCGTCTTGCCGATCCATGTCAGCACATCGCTCCACACCGTCTCGCCTTCAAGATCGCGGAGCAGCATGTGATAGCCCTTGGGATATTCGTTCACGCTTGCATGCGCTCCCAATGCCGCGATGACGGCTTTGGTGGGTGGTGCAGGTATGACCTGATCCTTGTCGCCGTAGAGAAGCAGGATCGGCGGATCGACGGCGATGCGCGAAGGCGCCCTGCGGGCTTCGTCCATCAGGCCCACGAGCCCATAGAGCTGATCAATCCGCGTGTCGTGCTGGAACAGCGGATCGCGGCTGAGCTTCTTCAGCATGGGGATGTTGTCCGACGGCCAGATCTTGAGACCGTTCCCGGACACATGCACCCACGGAAAGGTGTGGACGCCGACCCACAGCGCCGCCGAATAATAAAACGGCATGTCCGCGCGCGACCAGACAGCCGGTGCGACGAGAATGACGCCGTCGACACGCGGCGGGTGATCGCTTGCCAGCGATGACAGCACGACCGCGCCGCCCATGCTTTCGCCCAGCGCATAGACCGGCACGCCCGGATACTTCATGCGTACCACATCGACGAAATCGGCGAGGTCATGGCGCATCGTGTCGGCGCCGGCCCAGATGCCAGGATCGGGCGCCTGCCCGAAGCCGCGCTGGTCGTAGGCATAGACCTCGACGCCATGTGCGGCCCACCAGGGTCCCGGCATGTCGAAGGCTTCCGAATAATCGCTCATGCCGTGCAGCGCCACGATGACGGCCTTGGGATTGGCCGCATCCCAGTGCCGCAGCGGCAGACGCAGGCGATCGCGCGTGACGAAGACATCGGTTTCGATCGCGGGCGGCGCGCTTTCGAGACCCTGGGGCGCAATCGCCGGCGCGCAGGCTGCCAGCGCAAGCAGGATCAGCCCGACAAGAGCCGCGCCACACGCCGCCGCAGATGGGGAAGAAGTTCGTCCTGAAACCATGGGTTTTTCTTCAGCCACGCATTGTTGCGCCACGACGGGTGCGGCAGGGGAATATAGCGTGGTCCGTATTCTCTCCAAGCCCTGACGGTCTCGGTCATGTTCGCCTTGGTGCGGCCGGCGAGATAGCGGTCTATGGCGTAGCTCCCGACAAGAAGCGTGAGCTTGAACTGCGGCAGCGCCGCGAACAGTTTTTCATGCCAGGCCTCGGCGCACTCGCGGCGCGGCGGCTTGTCGCCGCCCTTGGCGTCGTAGCCTGGAAAGCAGAAACCCATGCCGACGATCGCGACGCGGGATTCATCATAAAACGTGTCGCGGTCGATCCCGAGCCAATCGCGCAGGCGATCGCCGGACGGGTCGTTGAACGAAATTCCGGTCTCATGCACCCGCAAGCCCGGCGCCTGGGCGATGATGCAGAGCTTCGCCGTTGCGTTCGCGCGCAGAATTGGCCGCGGGCCATGGGCGAGATGTTTCTCGCAAATCCGACAGGCGCGGATTTCGGCGAGGAGGTTGGGGAGGTGCTTATTTGACAAGGCGACCGTCGTTGCTGGTCTTACTTTACGAATGTCGCATCAGCCGAAGCGTGACGACGGCAACGACCATACTCAAGAACGCGCCAGCGGCGAAAAGATAGCTCCTCACCAATAGGTTCCCGTTTGGATACAAGCGTCTGTATTCACCGCCGAGCCGCGCCCTTTGTCCGATTTTCCCGTTTCCAAAATGCAATTGGGACTCTGGCGGCAACCTTCGATTAACGTCAGCACGAAGTTTTTCCCACTCGATATGGCATCGGAACAGACAGCCATAGAAGCCAACGAATCCACCCGCAATAACCACCCATCGCATTACGCCACTCATTGTGAGGTTCCTCACCCATCCCCCTTCAGCATATTCCGCGCGATGACGATCTGCTGGATTTGGCTGGTGCCTTCGTAGATGCGGAAGATACGGACATCGCGGTAGAATCGCTCGATGCCGTAATCGGCGACGTAACCCGCGCCGCCGAAAATCTGCACTGCGCGGTCCGCCACGCGGCCCACCATTTCGGACGCGAAATACTTCGCACACGCCGCTTCCATGGTGACGCTCTCGTCGGCATCGCGCTTGCGTGCGGCCTCGAGCACCATGGCCCGGGCGGCGAACGTTTCGGTGCGCGAATCGGCCAGCATGGCCTGGATCAGCTGGAATTCACCGATCGCCTGGCCGAATTGCTTGCGCTCGCGGGCATAATTCACGCACTCGCGAATAAGACGCTCCGCCACGCCGACGCAGACGGCGGAAATATGCAGCCGCCCACGGTCGAGCACGGACATGGCGACCCTGAAGCCTTCACCCTCGGCGCCGAGCCGCAATGACGCCGGGACGCGGACATCCTCGAAAATCACGTCGGAGATGTGCGCACCCTGCTGGCCCATTTTCTTTTCGGACTTGCCGATGGAAATGCCCTTGGTTTTCGCTGGCACGATGAAAGCGGATATTCCCGATGCCCCCTTCTTCGACGGATCGGAGCGTGCCAACAGCGTGAACATGCCCGCGCGATTTGCATTCGTGATGAAGCGTTTCGTTCCGTTGACGACATAGTGGTCGCTGTCGCGGATCGCCTGCGTGCGGACCGATGCCGCGTCCGAACCGGCGCCGGGTTCGGTCAACGCGAAACTCGCAATGATTTCGCCGCGCGCGAGTTTCGGCAACCATTCGCGCTTCTGTTCGTCCGTGCCGAACATGACCACGCCCTGGCTGCCGATCCCGACATTCGTGCCGATGACGGAGCGGAACGCAGGCGATGTCTGCCCAAGTTCGAAGCAGACGAGCACTTCCTCTTCCATCGTCAGGCCGAGGCCGCCGTATTCTTCCGGGATGGAGAGACCGAACAGGCCCAACTCGCGCATGCCCGCCACGATTTCGTCGGGCACGAGATCGTCTTCGCCGACTTTCGCTTCGATGGGTACGCAGCGGTCGATCACAAATCGCCGGACCGTTTCGAGCAATTGCGTGCGGGTTTCGCGGTCCAGTGCCATGTCCGTCCCCGGGAGTAGCTGTCGAACGGCAGACTATCATCGGGGCTGCCGGCTTCCAGCCCTCGGCGTTCTGGGGCTGGCCCGATGGACGGTCGGCGCGGAGGGTCAGGCCTCTTTCCCGCCTTCACCGAAGCTGTAGACGCCGATTACGAGAATATGGTCGACTGTCTCGCCGTCCGCTCCGAGCGGCAGGAGCAGACTTTCGTGAAAGAAGGGCTTGCCGGTCGGACTGCCCGTCGAATTGCCGCGAAAAGCCATCGGCGCACGACGGAGGCAGAGGCATTTGTACACCGAACGCAGCATTGAGCCGTAGCCGGGCAACGCCTGCTCGATTTCTCCCGTATTCATTCCCTGAAACGATGCGCCCTGGATGACCACCATGGCGTCGCCCACAATGCGGAATTCGAATTCCCTGCCGCCATCAAGCACGCGGACAAGAACGATGTTGCGCAGGAAATCGGCCATGTCGCGGGGCGCCAGATCGTCGCGCGCGGCCATCTTCCGCTCGCCTTTTTTTGCCGTCCACAGGGAAAGACCTTTGCGGACGGAGGCGTTCTGAACTTCGCTGAGATCGATCTCTTGTGGCAGGCGGTCCCGATGGCTTGACCCTGAGCCACGAGAGTCTTGGTCCGGCATTCCGCTGATTCGTTTTCGCTGCACAACAGGCTTAGCCGGGATGCAAATGCGATTGCAAATGGTTAAGTGAGGATCATGCGCCTGTCAGTTCTGGACCAATCGCCCATCCGCAAGGATGGAACACCTGCCGACGCCATCGCCGAAACGATTGCGCTGGCGAAGGCCGCCGAAAGGCTGGGCTATCATCGCTATTGGGTGGCCGAGCATCACAATTCCAACTCGTTTGCGGGTTCGTGCCCGGAGATCCTGATTGCGCGGCTTGCCGTGGAAACACACCATATCCGTGTGGGCTCGGGCGGCGTGATGCTCACGCATTACAGTCCGCTGAAGGTGGCCGAACAGTTCCGCATGCTGGAGCTGCTTGCGCCGGGCCGGATCGACCTGGGATTGGGCCGAGCGCCGGGTTCGGATCCGATGACGGCACGGGCGCTGCAGGCCGGACCGCAAGCCTGGGGCATCGACGCATTCCCCAGCCAACTCGTGCTGGTGCGGCAGTTTCTCGATGATGCGGCCGGACTGCCCTTTCCCGACGATCATCCCTATCGCGGCATCCACGCCATGCCGAAAGGGGCGGGCCGCCCCGAACTGTGGGTGCTGGGTTCGGGCATCCATAGCGCCGTCTATGCGGCGGAACTCGGCCTGCCGTTCAGTCACGCGCATTTCATCAGTCCGGAAGGAAGCGAGGAGGCCTGCGCGGCGTATCGCCATCGCTTCAAGCCGTCTGCGTGGTGCGAAAGCCCTCGCCTGTCGATGGGCGTAGCGGCACTGGTCGCGGACACCGAGGAGGATGCACGCAAATTATCCGCGTCGCGCAATCTGTGGGTGGTGCGGCTGTTGACGGGCCGGCCGATCCCGTTCCCTGCGCCGGAAGAAGCGCTGGCCTACGAATTCACGGAACAGGAACGCACGCTGCTGCGCGCGGTGGAACAGCGCTCGACGGTGGGCACGCCCGAGCATGTGCGGGCAAAACTGACCCACCTTGCGGAGCGTCACGGCGCGGAAGAACTCGTCGTCGTGACCATCACGTATGATTATGCCTCAAGGCAGAGATCATATGAGTTGCTGGCGGAGGCGTTTGCGCTGGAACAACAGGGAATAGGCAGTGGGCAGTAGGCAGTGGGCAGTGCCGCATGGCTCTCACGGCGTAGTAAGCCAGCTTGCTGCCGACTGCCTATTGCCGACTGCCTCTTACGTCACCGGCAACATCCCGATGATCGCGCCGGTCATGCCGCTCGCCATGGTGCCGGAGAGAAGCGCACGCATGGCTAACGGGACGATGTCGTCGCGGCGCTCGGGAACAAGGCTCGAGACGCCTGCAATCATGATGCCGACCGATCCCAGATTGGCGAAGCCGCACATCGCGTAGAGCATGATCAGCTGCGAGCGCGGATCAAGCGTGCCCGGCGGCAACTCAGCAAGCTTGATGTAGGCCACCAGTTCGTTGATCACCAGTTTGTGCCCCATCAGCGCACCGGCGGTCGCCGCCTTATCCCACGGGATGCCATACAGCCACACGACGGGCGCGAAGACCCAGCCGAAGATGCGTTCCGCCGTGATCGGGCTGCCCGCCACGTCCGGCAGATGCACCAGCATGATGTCGACAAGTGCCACCAGCGCCACGATGACGAGCAGCATGGCGACGATGCCGAGCCACAGCTTCAGGCCGTCTTCCGTGCCGCGCGCGACGGCATCCATGCTCGATCGGTAACGAAACGCCACGTCAACCTCGCTCGCCCCCGCCGGCATCGCATCACCGGGCATCATGATGCGCGCGATGACGATGCCGCCGAACAGCGACAGGAACGATGCCACCAGAATATGCCCGAGCGCACCGGGAACGGCCTTCTGGAGAATATTCGCGTAAAGTACGAACACGGTGCCGGCGACGGTGGAGAGTCCGACCGTGAACAGCATGAAAAGTTCGGACCGCGTCATGCGCGCCAGATGCGGACGGATCAGCAGCGGCGCTTCGATCATGCCGAGAAACACGGTCGCCGCAGAACCGAGACCCACCGCGCCGCCGATGCCGAGCGTCTTGCCCAGCACCCATGCAAAGCCGTTGACGACGAGCGGCAGAACGCGCCAATGCCACAGCAACGCCGCGAGCGCCGAGATGACGATCACCAGCGGAAGGATCTGAAAGGCGAGACTGGCGAGCGCTGCCTGATCGACAACGGCGAAAGGCGGCGATGCGCCGCCGACATGGCCGAAGACAAACGACGTGCCCGCGCGCGTTGCTGCCGTCAGCGCATCCACCACACCGTTCAGGGAGAACAGGGCTGTGCGCGCGCCCGCCACCTTCAGCAGCAAGAGCGCGAATGCGATCTGCAGCACGAGCCCCACGACGACGGTGCGGAGCGGAAAGGCGCGACGGTTCTCCGACATCACCCAGGCGAGCGCGAGGATGACGATGATTCCCAATGCCGACTGAAGGTGCAACCACCCCATGTGCGCCCGTCATTGGCAATCGCCGCCATTGGCAAGCGATTGCGTCCCGCGCGACAATGCCTACACCGATTCGAGGGGACATGAGCCAATCCCGACCCGCAGAGATCCGCGCGCTCGCCGGCGCGCGCGCGTTTCCGCCGCTGATCCTCGTGCTCTTTCACTTCTGCGAAGGGCATGGCTATCGCGGCGCGCCATGGTTCGATCTGCCGGTGGCCAAGGGCTATCTGTGGGTCGAGTTCTTCTTCACGCTGTCCGGCTTCGTGCTCACCTATGTTTACGCATCGCGGATGAGCGAGTTGTGGCGCCGTAAGGGATATTTCGATTTTCTGAAAGCGCGGCTGGCGCGGCTCTATCCGCTGCACATTGCGATGCTGTTTCTGATTCTCTTCATGGTGATCGTGCTCCGATGGATCGCCGCGCGGGGCGGTTACGTGTCGATCTATGACGAGCCGTATCATCCCATCAACACATGGCCCAGCTTCATCGCCAACCTGTTTCTGGTGCAGGCGTGGAACATCTTCCCGTATCTCTCGTGGAACGGCGCCTCGTGGTTCGTGAGCGTCGAATTCCTGCTGTGCCTGCTGTTTCCGGTGTATCTGCTCATGACGCGGCGGGGTTGGTTGACGGGGTTGTTGCTGGTGCTCGCGGGCACCGCCGCACTCGCGCTGCTGGCGCACCCGCGGTATGGCCTCGACCTGACGTTCCATGACGGTATCTGGCGCGGCATGGCCGCGTTTGCCGCAGGCGTCGGTATGGCCATGCTCCATCGCGATATCGGCAGGCGCGGTATCCAGGTTTCGGAGTTCGTTTGCTCCCTGCTGCAGGTCGCCGTCATCGGCTGGCTGCTCTACGGAATCTACGAGACGGGCTGGTCGCACAGACCTGCGGACATCTATACAGCCATGCCCATCATGGCGCTGGTGTTCGCCCTCGCCTTCGATCGCGGCGTGCTGGCGCGTGCGCTGCAGACGCGCGTCCCGCTCATGCTGGGCGAGTGGTCTTATGCCATCTACATTGGCCAAACGCCCGTGCTGCAGTTCCTACGTCACGCGCAGATGCATCTCTATCCCGCACCCACCGCGATAGTGTTCGGGCGGTCATGGGCCGCGTGGGAGCCGGAGTGGCACTGGCTCGAACCCGCGCTGCTGGTCGTCGTGGCCGTGGCATGGGGTTGGCTGCTGTTCGCGTTGATCGAAAAGCCTGCGAACGCAGCGCTGCGGAAGCTCTTCGCGCATCCTGCTACGCGCGGCGCCGCGTCCGCTTGACCGCACGGGGCGCCTCCGCCATCACTCGCGCCGTCCAATCCCCGAAGGAGCTGTTTCATGAGCATTCGTTACGACGGCAAGGTTGTTATCGTCACGGGAGCCGGCGGAGGCCTCGGCCGCTGCCATGCCCTCGAATTCGCCAAGCGCGGCGCCAAAGTCGTCGTCAACGATCTGGGCGGCGCGGTGGATGGCTCAGGCGGTGGTTCCGAAGCGGCCCAGAAGGTGGTGGCCGAGATCACCGCAGCCGGCGGCACGGCCATCGCGAACGGCGCGTCCGTCACCGACGATGCCGGTGTCGCCCACCTCGTCAAGCAGACGATGGATACGTTCGGGCGCATCGACGTGCTCATCGCCAATGCCGGCATCCTGCGCGACAAGAGCTTCGCCAAGATGGAGATCAAGGATTTCGAGATCGTGATGGCCGTGCATGTCATGGGCACGGTGAAACCGGCCAAGGCCGTGTGGCAGATCATGCGCGACCAGCAATATGGCCGCATCGTCGTCACGACCTCTTCGACCGGCCTCTACGGCAATTTCGGCCAGACGAATTACGGCTGCGCCAAGCTCGGTCTCGTGGGTTTCATGAACACGCTGAAGCTGGAAGGCGCGAAGGACAATGTGAAGGTGAATGCAATTTGTCCCGTCGCTGCCACGCGAATGACGGAAAATCTCATGCCGCCGCAGATGCTCGACGCGCTGAAGCCGGAATATGTCACGCCGGCGGTGGTCTTCCTGGCTAGCGAAGACGCACCGACCGGCGTGATCATCTCCGCAGGCGCTGGCGTGTTCTCTTCCTCGCAAATCGTCGAGTCGAAAGGCATCAATCTCGGCCACAACGCGACGGCAGACACAGTGGCGGAAAACTGGACCAAGATCAGTGATTTCACTGGCGGCAAGCATTTCACCATGGGCGGCGAACACAGCGCGCACATCTTCGAACGGCTGCAGGACAAGCCGGTGGCGGGGTAGTAGGAGCTGTTTCTGTGGCCGCGGCCGTCCTGACCGCATGCGGGCAAGCTGCGCGCGGTCCCGGATGCGAGGACCAGATCCATGACCACCATTCTTGTCACAGGCGCCAATCGCGGGATCGGGCTCGAATTCGTCCGGCAGTACGGGCAAACCGGCAACGATGTCATCGCCTGTTGCCGCAAGCCCTCGGCAGCGGTCGAACTGAGGAAGATCGCCGACCAGGCGAAACACGTGAAATTGCACACGCTCGACGTCGCCGATCCGGAGTCGATCCGCGCGCTCAAGCGCGAACTTGGCGACGTGCCGTTCGACATCCTCATCAACAATGCCGGTGTCGGCGGACCTGACCCGCAGACGGCCGAGGCGATCGACTACGACCAGTGGCTCACGACATTCCGGGTCAACGCCATGGCGCCTCTTATCGTGGCGCAGGCATTTCACGAGAATCTGCACCGCGGCCAGGAAAAGAAGCTCGTGACGATCACGAGCGGGCTCGGCTCGACAGAAAACAATACCGGCGGCGGCTGGTACGGCTATCGCGCGTCGAAGGCAGCGGTGAACAACGTTATGCGCGGCCTCGCGCACGACTGGGCGAAGGATGGCATCCACGTCGGCATTTTTGCGCCAGGCTGGGTGCGCACGGACATGGGCGGGACGAGTGGGCCACTCTCTGTCGAGCAAAGCGTGAAGAACCTACGCGTGCGGATCGACGAATTGGACGCAAGAACGAGCGGGCACTATCTCGATCATACGGGTCAGGAGATTGCGTGGTGAATCTGTTGTAAGTTCAGGAATCCTTGGGTTTTTCCACCAGATCCGATAGATCAGCTATTTCGCAGCCGTACCAATCGGCGCCGGAAACCGATGCACCCTCTATCAAAGCAGCCGCAAAGGTCGAACCACAAAAGGCGACAGTCTCGAATCTTGCGTTGCGCAGATCGGCACCGCTGAAATCAATGCACTTGAGACACGAATTCCGAAACGTCGCATTCCTCAGATCAGCTCCTCTGAAGTTCGTGCTGTGCAACCACGCGTTATTGAATTTCGCGCCTGTCAGTGTGGCGCCACTAAATGAGTCGCCCGCCGCCAACTCAACGTCGTCGAACTGGCGCTCACCAGCTCGATAACGTTCGATAATCTCTCTTGCAGTGATGTTGAAATCTTCGAACTCGTCGCTCACAACCCCAGCACCGCCTTCGCCATGATGTTGCGCTGAATTTCGTTGGAGCCGGCGTAGATCGAGGCTTTGCGCAGGTTGAAATAATACGGCGCGATGGGCGCGGCGTAGTCCGGGCCCGGGCGCGGCTCGTTCGATTTCTCCCATGTGTCCCGTATGAACGGCATGGCGTAATAGCCGATTGCTTCGACCGACAATTCCGAAATCGCCTGCTGCAGATCGGTGTTGCGGCATTTGAGCATGGAGGATTCCGCGCCCGGCCGCGCACCGGCCGACATGGCGGAGAAGAACCGCAGCTCTACGTACTCCATCGCCAGCGCTTGTATCTCCAGATCGTCGAGCCGTGTGCGAAACGAGTTGTCGTCGATCAGGCGGCCGCCGCTTGCATCCGTCTCGCTCGCGATCTTGCGGATTTTCCGGATGGCGCGTTTCAAGCCCGGCGCGCCCGCATTGCCGCGCTCGAACTCGAGCAAATATTTCGCGTAGGTCCAGCCTTCGTTTTCCTTGCCGATCAGATTCTCCTTGGGCACTTTCACGTCGTCGTAGAAGACCTGATTGACTTCCTGCTGGCCTAAAGCGGGCACATCGGTCGTCACAATCGCTTCGACGGTGATGCCCGGCGTTTTCATATCGACGAGAATGAAGCTGACGCCCTCCTGCGGCTTGGAGCCCTGCTTGGTGCGCACGAGATTGAACATCCAGTCCGCCCATTGCGCATGGGTGGTCCAGATTTTCGAGCCGTTGAGCAGATAGTGATCGCCCTTGTCCTCGCAGCGCATCTGAAGCGACGCGAGGTCGGAGCCCGAGCCGGGTTCCGAATAGCCCTGGCACCACCAGATTTCAGAGCTGAGGATCGGCGGGAGATGACGCTTCTTCTGCGCCTCGCTGCCGAACGCCATGATGACGGGCGCCACCATCTTCAATCCCATGGGGCTGACGACCGGCGTCCCGGCCGCGGCCATTTCGGACTCGAAAATGTATTTCTGCGACGGCGCCCAGCCCGTGCCGCCATGCTCCACCGGCCAGTTGGGCGCGGCCCAGCCTTTGCGGTAGAGCGCGCGTTGCCATTCGAGCTGGCCGTCTTTGTCGAGATAGCCGTTCTTCGACTGTGCCATCTGTGCGCGCAATGCGCTGTCGAAATTTTCGCCTATGAAGCGGCGGACCTCGTCACGGAATGCGAGATCGTCCCTGGAGAATGCGAGATCCATCCCTTGATCCTTGCTTCAGATCGCGTCGAAATAGGCGACGTCCGGCGCACCGGCCAATGCCGCGCCGATCTTCGGCCCCGCCGCGCGGAAATGATCCGCCTTGCGATGCGCCTGAACGGCATCCTCGTTCTCGTACATCTCCATCACGATGTAGGTGCCCTTGTCCTTGCGCGACCTGAACACCGAGTACAGCTTGTTTCCTGGCTCGTTGGCGCGAACGGCAGCGGCCAGTTCGCGGAACACGGCTTCGAACTCGGATTCCTTGCCTTCTTGCGCTTTCAACGTTGCAACGATGCCGACTGTCATGAGACTCTCCCTTTAACTCTGATTTCGATTGGCAGTAAGGCTAGAACCGGCGCTTGGACAGCGCAATGGCGACAAGTCGCCATCCCATTAACCGGGCGTTCACCAGCTTCCTGAAGTCAGGCTTAACCCACTCCGGCGCACTCTCGCCCCGCGATGGCGTGTGTCTTGAGGGGACTTCGATGACGGCCGAATTCGCGGCCCGGTCCGGCTCGCGCGAGAGAGAAAGCAAACTCGCGCTGGACCAGCTGCATATGGCGCTTCGCAACCTGAAGCCCAATTGCTGGCTCATGCCCGTCATGGCAGCGGTCCTTTGTATCCTCTTTGCGCGTTGGATCGATCATCCTACGCTCGTTCTCTGGTTTGCCGCAGTCACGGTCGGCGGCGCTCCTCTGGGCGTGGTGGCGTTTGCCTACCCGACACACCTGCAGGGGCGCCTGACAGCCAAACAATGGGTCAGTGCCGCCACGCTTTCCTATTTCGCGTTCACGCTCGCCTGGTCGTCTCTCGGCGCCTTACTGTGGGTTCCCGGGGACGACCTCAATCATATGCTGATCCTCCTCGTGATCGCGTGCACGCTGGCAGGCAATTCCGCGCTCGTCGGCGCAAGCTGGCCGCTGACATTGAACGGATACGCAGTGTATGGCCTGAGCCTGATCGTGCTGCCGCTCCGCGAGGGAGGGCTGATGTACGATTGTCTGGCTGTCATGGCCGCCCTCTATGTCGGCTATCTCGCCTACATGTCGCAGCAGATTTATGCCACCGCACGCGACATGCTGATCCTGCGCGACGACAAGAATGACCTGATCGAGGAACTGGCAAAATCGAAATCGGAATCCGATGTGGCGAGGCAACGGGCGGAGGATGCAAGCCACGCCAAGTCGGAATTTCTGGCAAATATGAGCCACGAACTGAGGACCCCGCTAAACGCGATCATCGGATTCTCCGAGATCATTCATGGAAATGTGTTGGGCCGCGATCCTGACAAACATGTCGAATATGCAAAGTTGATTGGTCAGTCCGGCCATCACCTGCTCGAACTGATCAACGACATTCTGGATCTTGCCAAGATCGAAGCCGGTGGCTTCGAACTGCGCGAAACACAGGTGGACCTGAACAGACTCTCCGACGAGTGCATCGAAATGATGCATCCGAAATCTCTGGATGGTCAGGTGAGACTCGCGAAGGAACTGCCGGAAACTCTGCCGTTGCTCCGGGGCGACGAACGGGCGTTGCGCCAGATCTTGCTCAATCTCCTTTCGAACGCCGTGAAGTTCACCCCGGCCGGCGGCACCGTCACTGTATTCGCGCGCGACGGCGAAGATGGACTGGTCTTTGGCGTACGCGACACTGGTCTCGGCATCTCGGATGAAGATCAGGGCCGTGTGTTTCGAAGTTTCGGCCAGGGCCGGCACGACGTCGTCACTGCCGACAAGGGAACCGGACTGGGTCTGCCCATCGTCAAGGGGCTCACGGAGGCGCATGGCGGAACGGTGGAACTGGTCAGCGAGTCCGGCCGCGGCACGAGCGTCGCGGTCTCTCTGCCGCCGTCGCGATTGATTTCAAGAATTCAACTGGCGTCGTGAAAGGAAACTCGCGTGGCCGAAGCTGCCAAATCCCGACGCTGGCGTGAGACGGCATCAAGCATCGCCGGCGCCGCTCAGGAATTCGTAAGGAATGCGGTTTCGGCCGTAGCCGCATCCGCGCAACCGTCAGCGGAAAATGCCTGGCTTGCCGATGCCCAATTGCGACTCTACCGCCAGAGCACAAAACACAATGCGTTTCTGCTTTCGTTGGGCGCATTGTTCGTTTCGCAGGCCTGCTCGCGATGGGTACCATGGCAGACGAGAACGATCTGGTGGGTTGCCGCGTCCTGCCTCAGCATCGGCATCGAACTGATCGCCAGACGCCTGGACAGCAGTTCTGACAGGTCGCTTCCGTCTATCCGGGCTCGGGCCCATACCTATCTCGTGAGCACCGCCGTTTTCACAGCGGCGTGGGCGTCGATGATGATCTTTCTCTGGGCTCCCGGAGACGAGATCAACCACATGACCCTGGTTCTGATTCTCGCCTGCACGCTCGCCGGCTCGACTGCCATTTCCTCTGTCCATCCGGCAACGGCGGTTGTCGCCTACTCCACTTGCACAGCCTTCCTCGTGGGCAGGCTCGCGTTTGCAGATTCTGCACTCGACAAAACGCTCGCGACGCTTTCGGCAATCTACATCGCGTTGATGGCCGGGCAACTCGTGGCTCTGAGTGCAACTTCACGGAAGATGCTCTGGCTGGAGCATGACCGCTCTGGGCTGGTGGGAGAGCTTCAACAGGCCAAGGATAATTCGGACAGGGAACGCGCACGGGCATACTCGGCTGCCCGGACAAAATCCCAGTTTCTGTCCAACCTGAACCACGAGCTCAGGACTCCGATGAATGCAATTCTGGGGTTCTCGGAACTGATCAAGTACAAGTCATTCGGCGACGCGGTCGACAAATACGCCGAATATGCCGAGATCATCCACAGTTCTGGCAAGCAGCTTCTTTCCCTCATCGACGACATGCTCGACCTGGCCAAGATCGAAGGTGGGCGGATGGGCCTGCGCGAATCGGAGGTCGACCTGAAGCAGATCGCGGTTGAGGCCCTGGAAGCCAACGAAACGGCCGCTGCGGAGGCAAGACTCACCTTGACCAAATCCGTAGATCGCAACTTTCCGAAAATTACCGCCGACGAACGGGCCATTCGCCAGATCATTGCGTATCTTCTCTCCAACGCGTTGAAGTTCACCCCGCCCGACGGGCGCATTGTCCTGTTCGCGTGCGTGAAGTCGGACGGAAGACCTTCATTCGGCGTCGAAGACACCGGGATCGGAATCGCAGAGGAAGATCAGCCCGGCGTATTCGAGCGTTTCGGCAAGGGCAGGCACGACGTCGCAACGACGGACAAGGGGATGGGCCTGGGTCTGGCCATCGTCAAGGGATTCGCCGAAGCCCATGACGGCGAGGTGCGGTTGGAAAGTGTTCCCGGCCGTGGCACGAAAATCACCGTATCGCTTCCCGCAGCGCGCGCGCTGCGCAACGTCTCGCTGCAGAAACTCGCGAGCTGACGCCGGGCTCTAACTGAGGCTCGCGTATCGCTTCAGGTGGTAATCGACATTCCCGTACAGCGTATCGATCATGGTGAGCCGCTTGAAATAGTGGCCGACATTAAGCTCGTCGGTCATGCCCATTCCGCCGTGAATCTGGACAGCGTTCTGGCCCACAAATCGTCCGGCTTTGCCGATCTGCACCTTCGCTGCCGACGCCGCCTTTTTGCGTTCCGTTTCGCTCTCGTCGAGCTTCAGCGTCACCATCAGCGTGATCGACGCCGACTGTTCGCGGTTCATGAACATGTCGACCATGCGGTGCTGCAACACCTGGAACTTGCCGATCGGAACACCAAATTGTTTGCGGGTTTTCGAGTATTCGACTGTCGTGTCGAGCAGCACTTTCATGGCGCCGACCGCTTCCGAGCAATGTGCAGCGATCGCGTAATCAGTCACCCGCTCGATCAACGGCAGAGCGCCATCGAGCTCGCCGACGACGGCACTCGACGGAACCTCGACATTCTCAAATGTTACTTCCGATGCGCGCATACCATCCATCGTCGGATAATCGCGGGTGGATATCCCCTTGCTCTTTCTGTCGATGCCAAACACGCTGACGCCTTTGGCGTCGCGCTGCCCGCCGGCCGTGCGCGCGGTCACCAATAGCGTGTCGGCCCAAGGAGCTCCCAGAACGACAGCCTTGTGCCCGTTGATGACGTAGCCCCCGCCCTGCTTTTTCGCGGTCGTCGTCAAGTCGGCAAGATTGAATCGCCCCTGCGGTTCCGCGAAGGCAAACGCAATCACTGTCTCGCCGGCGGCAATCTTCGGCAGCCATTCGCCTTTCTGGGCCGCACTGCCGCCAAGATTGAAGAAGTTTCCCGCGACCACTACGGTCTGGACGTAGGGTTCAACCACCAGCGCCTTGCCAAACTCCTCCATCACGATCATCGTCTCAACGGGTCCGCCGCCAAGACCGCCATGTTCCTCAGGCAAGGAAGCGCCGAGGAGACCCAGGTCAGCAAACTGCTTCCAGTTTTCACGGCGCCATCCCGGTTCAGTGCGCGAGATCGTTTTGAATGTTTCGAATCCGTAGTTGTCCGCCAGAAACCTCGAAACGGAATTGCGGAGGAGTGTCTGTTCCTCGCTGAAGGAGAAATCCATGAGCGCTTTCCCTGATGTGACAATTGATTTTCTTCAGAGGCCGAGCACGGCCTTTGCGATGATGTTGCGCTGAATCTCGTTCGAGCCGCCGTAGATCGACGCCTTGCGCATGTTGAAGTAATGCCCGGATTCGCCCGAGGCATAATCCGGCCCAACCGGATATTCGTTATCGCCGAAATCGTGGCTGTTCGGATAGGCGTAATAGCCGATGGCTTCGACGGTTAACTCCGTGATCCGCTGCTGAATCTCCGTTCCCTTGATCTTTAGAATCGAGCTCTCTGGGCCTGCGTGGCTACCTCTGGCTTCCGCCGAGAGCGTGCGCAGCTCCGTGTATTCGAGTGCCGAAAGATCGATTTCGAGTTCGGCAATCTTTCGGGCGAATTCGTCCGTATCGATCAGCGGCTCGCCGTCGGCAAGCTCCGAGGCTGCGATCTCGCGCAGCCGTTCGATCGCCTTCTTGGAGCGTGCCACTCCGGCGATGCCAGACCGCTCGTGGACGAGCAGAAACTTAGCGTAGGCCCAACCCTTGTTTTCTTCGCCGACACGATTGGTCACCGGCACTTTCACATTGTCGAAGAAGACCTCGTTCACTTCCTGGGCGCCGTCGAGCACGATGATCGGTTTCACCGTGATGCCCGGCGTCTTCATGTCGATGAGGAGGAACGTGATGCCTTCCTGTGGCTTCACCGTGGGATCGGTGCGCACCAGGCAGAATATCCAGTCGGCATACTGCGCCAGTGTCGTCCACGTCTTCTGGCCATTGACGATGTAGTGGTCGGCTTCGCGCACGGCGCGGGTTTTCAGATTGGCGAGATCGGAACCTGCGCCAGGTTCGGAATATCCCTGGCACCACCAATCCTCGCCGGACAGGATGCGCGGGAGATACGTCTTCTTCTGCTCCTCATTGCCGTAGGTGAAGATCACGGGGCCCACCATCGCGATGCCGAACGGCAAGGGCTGCGGCGCTTCCGCCCTGGCGCACTCCTCATTGAAGATGTAGCGCTGGGTCACGTTCCAGCCCGTGCCGCCATATTGCTTCGGCCACAGCGGCGCAACCCAACCCTGCTTGTAAAGAATACGGTGCCACAGAAGAAACTCATCCCGGCTGCCGAATTCGCTGCGCGGCTTTCCCTTTACCTCGGCCGGGAGATGGTTTGAGATAAAGCTCCTCACTTCGTCTCGGAACGCTTCTTCCTGGGGCGAGAAGCTCAAATCCATGGCGTTGCTCCCGACAATTTGTCAGCCGATGATACAGACGAAACCGCCCATCGCAAGCGGCGCGGGACTGCAATCTCCTCGCACCAGCCGGCGGAGCACGGTCGGGGCGCACTCCGCCGTCAGGGGCAGCCTCAGCGCGGCTGAGGCACGATACGCAGGTAAGGCTTAGGTGCCTTCCAGCCATCGGGATAGATGGTCTTCGCCTCGTCGTCGGACACGGAACCCGCAATGATCACGTCCTGCCCTGGCTTCCAGTTGGCCGGTGTCGCCACGCGGTGTTTGGCCGTCAGCTGCAGGGAATCGATGACCCGCAGCACTTCGTCGAAGTTGCGGCCCGTGGTCATCGGATAAACGAGGATCAGCTTCAGCTTTTTGTCAGGCCCGACCACGAACACGTTGCGCACGGTCATGTTGTCGGCGGCCGTCCTCTTGGATGCATCGCCCGATGTTTCGGCGGGCAGCATCTCATAGAGCTTCGAAACCTTGAGGTCCGTGTCACCGATCACAGGATAGTTCGGCGCATGACCCTGAGTTTCTTCGATGTCCCTCGCCCATTTGGCGTGATTGTCTACCGGGTCGACGGACAGTCCGATGATCTTCACGCCACGCTTGTCGAACTCCGGCTTGATGCTTGCCATATAGCCAAGCTCCGTCGTGCATACAGGTGTGAAATCCCTGGGGTGCGAAAACAACACCGCCCAGTTCGACCCGAGCCAGTCGTGAAATCGGATAGGGCCTTCCGTTGTTTGAGCTTCGAAATCGGGCGCCGTGTCGCCAATCCTGAGTGTCATGTCGTTCTCCGATCAAGGGGGTTGCCAGTAACGCACAGCGCGCGAGGTGCGATGCGGTTTACACGTTGAACTGCGGCGCATTATCGCGCCCGCGAGGCGCACTTCCAAGCGCTAGCTGCGTTTGATGGCTTCGTGATGACGGATGACTTCCTGGATGATGAAGGCAAGGAACTTTTCGGCGAAATCGGGATCGAGCTTGGCCTCTTTGGCCAACGATCTCAGCCGCTCGATCTGGCGTGCTTCTCGCGCGGGATCGGCCGGCGGAAGGCCGCGGCGCGCCTTCAGTTCACCCACCTCCTTCGTGCATTTGAACCGTTCGGCCAACATGTGAATCAGTGCAGCGTCGATGTTATCGATGCTGTCCCTCAACCGCTGCAACTCGGGGTCCGCCGGCGTCTGGTTTTGTCTGACCTGATCCATCTGGCACTCGACCGCCGTTCTTCCTTCAAGCGGTATACAGGCCGGGATTGGCTTTGCGAAGCGGCGCGGTCTCCCTCCGGAATCGCGAGAGTCCGCCACGTCCGGCCTGGCGCCCGCCAACATGAAGGATGCAAGGTGGCTGCAGACTCAGAGCGACGAGTACAAATGCAGGCCGGGGTGTTCGGGCGCACACGTTCGGCATAGCTTGCAAAGCGGCCCGGACCTCTTCAGTGGATGGGCAATGAGCACTGTGGGAGAGCAAGATGTCGGGCAAGACGATGAACGGAGCGGAATGCCTTGTGCGGACCCTGGTGGCGTCAGGCGTGGAGGTCTGTTTCTCCAACCCAGGCACATCGGAAATGCATTTCGTGGCAGCGCTCGACCGCGTCGACGGTATGCGGGCAATCCTGGGGCTTTTTGAGGGTGCGGTTTCCGGCATGGCTGACGGCTATGGCCGCATCAGGGAAATGCCCGCAGCGACGCTGTTCCATCTGGGACCCGGATTGGCCAACGGGCTGGCCAATCTTCACAATGCCCGCCGCGCTGCCACACCCATCGTCAACATCGTGGGCGACCACGCGACGTATCATGCGCAATACGATGCGCCTCTCGCCTCCGACATCATGGGGTTTGCCCGGCCCGTGTCCGCGTGGGTGCAGTCGTCACCCAGCGCATTGACCGTCGCCGCGGATGGGGCGCGCGCTGTCGCTGCCGCACTCGAGCCGCCAGGGCAGATCGCCACGCTCATCCTGCCGGCCGACACGGCCTGGAACCCCGCGGAGCACGCAGCAGTCCCCCTCCCGGTCCCGAAACCAGCGCCGGTTGCCTCGACCGTAGTTGACGGAATTGCCGTGGCGCTCCGCAACGGCAAACGCTCCGCGATTCTCGTTCGCGGGCTGGCGTTGAAGGAGCGAGGCCTGAAGGCCGCGGGGCGCATTGCCGAGAAGACCGGCGCGCGGCTGTTTTGCGATACATTCGCACCGCGTATTCAACGCGGCACAGGCCGCGTTATGATGGAGCGCATCCCCTACTTCGCGGAACAGATCGTCGAGTTTCTTTCGAAGATCGAGCAACTCATCATTGTGGGCAGCAAGCCGCCCGTATCGTTCTTTGCCTATCCCGGCAAGCCGAGTTGGGGGCTGCCTGACAGCGCACAAATTCTTTATCTCGCGCATGCGCATGAAGACGGCACGCAGGCACTGGAAGCGCTGGCGGACGCAGTCGGCGCGGCCTCTCAACCGACAATCATCGCGCCGTTCAAAAGACCCGACGCACCGAAAAGCCAGCTCAATCAGTATACGGTCGGCGAAGTAATCGCGCGGCATCTGCCGGAAGGCGCGATCTATTCGGACGAAGCCGCTACGTCGGGACTCGGAACGCAGATTGCCACCGCAGCCGCGGCGCCGCATGACTGGATGTCGTTGACAGGCGGTTCCATCGGTCTCGGCATTCCGCTGGCGACGGGCGCTGCGGTAGCGGCGCCGGACCGTAAAGTTGTATGTGGGCAGGGCGATGGCGGCGCGATGTACACCTTGCAGGCGCTGTGGACCCAGGCGCGCGAGAAGCTGGACGTGACGAATGTGATCTTCGCGAACCGCTCCTACGCCATCTTGAACATCGAGCTCGCGCGCGTCGGCGCAGGCAACCCGGGCCCAAAGGCGCTCTCCATGCTCGACCTGCACAATCCCGAACTCGACTGGGTGAAGCTGGCGAGCGGCATGGGGGTCGAGGCCTCGCGTGCTACGACTATCGAAGATTTCGACGCCCAGTTCGAAAGCGCCATGAGCGGCCATGGGCCGAGGGTGATAGAAGTTGTCCTTTGAGCCGATATCGGTTCTGCGTTGACGCTTCTTTCGTTAGGGTTAGATTGCGCGCCGATCGTACAATTGCGCAACGGGTGAGCGTTTGAATCACAAAGACAAAATCTTCGCTGTCGCCCCCATGATGGAGTGGACGGACCGGCATTGCCGGGTTCTGCATCGTCTGCTCACACGCCATGCGCGACTTTATACCGAGATGGTGACCGCCGAGGCAGTGATCCGCGGCGACCGCGAGCGGCTGATCGGCTTCGACGCATTCGAACATCCCGTCGCGTTGCAACTGGGGGGCGCCGAGCCGGCGCGGCTGGCGGAAGCCACCGCGGTCGCCTGCGACTTCGGCTATGATGAGATCAATCTCAATGTCGGCTGCCCGTCCGACCGTGTTCAATCCGGCCGCTTCGGTGCCTGCCTGATGCGCGAACCTGCGCTGGTCGCCGATTGCGTGGCGGCAATGCGCGCAATTTCGACCGTGCCCGTCACGGTTAAGTGCCGCCTGGGTATAGACGATCAGGATCCGGAAGAAAGTCTGCGCGCGCTGGTCGCCGCGTGCTGCGGAGCAGGCATCACGACCTTCGTCGTGCACGCACGCAAGGCCTGGCTGCATGGTCTGTCGCCGAAAGAGAACCGCGACCTGCCGCCGCTCGATTACGAGCTCGTTTACCGCGTCAAGCACGAAAACCCCGGACTTGCCATCATCGTCAATGGCGGCATCGCCGATCTGGACCAGGCGGAATTGCATATGGCGCATGTCGACGGCGTGATGCTGGGCCGCGCCGCGTATCATTCGCCAGCGCTCTTGGCCGATGTGGACGCGCGGTTCTTCGCTAGCGAGGCGCGCACAGTCATCGAAGCCGTCAACAGTTACGTTGCATACGTCGAACGGCAACTCGGCGACGGCGTGCCGCTAAACGCCATGACGAAACACATGCTGGGGCTTTTCAACGGCCGCCCCGGCGCGCGCCTGTTCCGCAGGCACCTGAGCGAAAACGTCACCCGGAAGAGCGCCGGCATTCAGACACTGCGTGATGCATTGGCCTTCGTCTTCGACCCCATGCGCGCGGCGGCCTGAGCGTGGATATTGTCTCGTCGATGATGCGCGGCGATGTGGGTGTGTTCGCACTTGGACTTGTATTGGCCGGCGTTGTCAGCGGCCTTGTGTCCGGCGTGCTGGGGTTCGGCAGCGGCATCGTGGTTGTTCCGGTGCTCTACTCCGTGCTCGTCACATTGGGACTCGATCGCAGCGTGCGCATGCACATCGCGGTCGCGACCTCGCTTGCAGCACTTGTTCCCGCTTCACTCGCCGCAGCGATCGTCTCCGGTCAAATTGCAGTACCAGACCGTGCGCTCCTGATCCGGTGGGTCATTCCCGCCGTAGTTGGCGCATTGGCCGGAAGTGCTCTGGCCGCATATTCCGGCGACAGGATCCTCCTGATTGCATTCGCGACCGTCTCGCTGGTGGTTGCCACTCATCTTGTTTTTGTGCCGGACAATAGTCGAGATTCCTCGCAGCTGTCGCAATTCTCGTCGCCCCTCACTGCGGCTGCCGTCATCGGCGGCGTGTCGGCGATGACGGGGATCGATGGTGGAACCTTGAGCGCACCAACTCGAACGCTCTTCGGCATATCGCCAGAACGGGCTGCCTCGATGGGAGCCGTTTTGAATGTCCTCGGCGCGGCAGTCGGTGCCGCGTGCGCCATCGTTGCCGGGTGGCACGAGGTTGGGCTTCCCGTCTGGTCGCTCGGATATGTGAACCTCTTAGGCTTGGGGCTCATCCTGCCCGGCATGCTGCTCGCCGCGCCCGTCGGTGCGCGGTTCGTGCAGACCGCCGACACGAGGCGCATGCGTCTCGTCTTTGCACTGTTCATCGTCGTCGCAGGCGCCCGATTCCTGTTCGACGCGCTGGCTTGATCTGCCTCAATTTCTCCACACTGGTCCACACAATGACCCGGTCGGATCGATTTTCAACGGGGGCAGTCTTGAATCGAGGCATAGCAATCCCAGCGCTTGGCTGTCTTGCCCTGGTCGCGTGCAGCGGCCCGATGGACCGACACTATAACGCCAATTACGCGCCGATGATGCTCGAGAAACCCAATCAGGACAATGCTCAGATATTTGCGTATACGCACTTCCTATCACTCGAGATGGAACGTACGCGCATCAAAGCGCGGTTCGAGCAGGCCCGCGCGCATTGCCTTCAGGATTCCGGTATTCGCTGCAGGCTTGATTCGGCAACGATTAGTCTGGGCGATGACTCTGGCGAAAACTTCACGGATGCGATGCTGGTCGTGGAACTGCCACACGACCAGATCATTCCGTTTGAACAGGCCCTTCAGGCGGTGTTGCCTGGAGAAGACGCCGCCGACGTACGTGTAGCGTCGCGCTCAACGCAAGCGCAGAACGTCGCCAAAGAGCAGGCGGACGTCGGGCGCCGCATTGCCCAACTGAACGACTATCGCGACCGCCTTATTGCGCTCTCCAAGCGGGCTGACGTTCATGTCGACGACCTCATCAAGATTCAAAGCGAACTTTCAAGCGTGCAGAGTCAACTCGAACAGCTCTCCTCACAAGCGCGGGACGTGAACGAACGCGTCAACCGGGAACAGCTGACAGTTGCGCTCGGCGAACGCGAAACATTGGGCGACGCGTTCCGGCCGATCGGACGCGTCTGGCGCGAATCCGTTTTCCTGATTGCGTCGAGTGCTGCGGACGCGCTGCGATTTCTAATTCAGTCGATCCCATGGCTGCCGATCGCGGCGGGAGCTTTCTTCCTGCTCTCATGGCTATGGCGGCTCGTGCGGCGACGAGGCACGTGATTAGGCGATGCGGGTCGCCCACGCTCAATTATTTGCGATAATTGCCTTGGTGAGGGGGCGACGACAAACGTCTCCCCACCGACACCATCAGTCGCTTCGCAAAACGCCAATTGCCTCCCAGCGCGCAGCACACGTCAGACGAGGTGGACATGCGAGTCCGGCTTGATGGCCTTGAGCAGCTGAACGTGAATGTCCGCCATCACGGCATAATGATCTCTAGGTCACATGGGCAGCAATGCGAACGTTGCGGCGGGATCGAGCAACAGCGACACCACGCCGCCATGCACCTCACCCGCCGGACCGAAGCAGCGCGTATCGGCCATAAATCTCAGCATTGCCTCATCGAGCCGCCAACGCACCAGGGAGAGACCGAAGGTTCCATGTGGCGGCGTGGCGAGAACGGATGCGAAGAATTCCTCGATCTGCGGGGGTTTCCTGGTCATCCCAGTGCCCATCAGATCGTCTGATCGTATTCGCCCACGTCGGGATGCTTTGCGAGGCGCGCATCGACATCCTTGAACATCGCGCGCATGGCGGCTTCCGAGACCGGGCTTTCGCAGACCACGACCAGCGACGGTTTGTTCGAGGATGCGCGCACGAGGCCCCAGGTGCCGTCTTCGAGAACCACACGCACGCCATTGACGGTGATGAGCCGCGCGATCTTCTGGCCCAGAATGGTTTCGCCGCGCGCCTTGAGGCCTTCATATTCCTCCGTCAGCGTGCCGATGACGCCATACTTTTTCTCGTCGGGACAGTAGGGCGCCATGGTCGGCGTGCCCCAGGTTTTCGGCAGGCTTTCGACCAGCGACGACATTTTTTTGCCGCCCGCGCGATCGAGCATTTCGAGCACGGCGATGGCGGCGACGATGCCGTCATCATAGCCGCGGCCGATGGGCGGATTGAAGAAGTAGTGGCCACTCTTCTCGAAGCCGGCGAGCGCGCCCAGCTCCGACGTGCGCCGCTTGATGTAGGAATGGCCGGTTTTCCAGTAATCGGTGACGGCGCGCCGCTCCTTCAGCACGGGGTCGGTCTCGAACAGGCCCGTCGATTTCACGTCGACGACAAACTTCGCGTTGGGAATCCGCGCCGAGAGATCGCGCGCGAGCAGCACACCCACCTTGTCGGCAAAAATCTCCTCGCCCTTGTCGTCCACCACGCCACAGCGGTCACCATCGCCGTCGAAGCCGATGCAGAGTTCCGCATTGTGCGCCCGCACGGCGTCCGCCATAACGTGCAGCATCGTCATGTCTTCGGTGTTCGGATTGTATTTCGGGAATGTATAGTCGAGGTTGCAGTCGACCTCGATGACGTCCGCGCCGATGCGCCGGAGCGCTTCCGGGCCGAACACGCCGGCCGTTCCGTTCCCCGACGCGACCGCTACCCGGATCGGCCGGGAGAGTTTGTGGCCCTGTGTGACGTCATCGAGATAGCGCGCGCGGATGTCAATCACGCGCTCGAAGTGTCCGCCGTCGCGCGGTTCGCCCTTGCCGCCGAGCACGATTTCCTTCAGACGGATCATCTCGTCTGGTCCGAAGGTGAGCGGGCGCTGTGCGCCCATCTTCACGCCAGTCCAGCCATTTTCATTGTGGCTCGCCGTCACCATCGCCACGCCGGGCGTATCCAGCGCGAACTGTGCGAAATAGGAAATCGGCGTCGTCACCATGCCGATGTCGATGACATGGCAGCCGGCCTGCATCAGGCCGATCGTCAGCGCCTGTTTGATGGAGAGCGAATAGGAGCGGAAATCGTGGCCGACGGCCACTTTCGGCTCGATCCCGCATTCGTGGAAATAGGTACCAAGCCCCAATCCCAGCGCTTCGACGCCAAGGAGGTTGATTTCCTTCCCGAACAGCCATCGTGCGTCGTATTCGCGGAAGCCGTTGGCAGTGACCAGCGGCTCGGTTTCGTATTCATAGGTGTTGGACTTCAGGTCGGAGCGGGGAACTTGAGACATCGTTGAACCCTGGCAGAATGACTTAGACGCGAGTTGCGCGCAGCGTATAACCCACTCCGTACCGGTTTCGATACAGGCACTTTGATCGATTTCAGCAGCAGGTTAACCGCAAGGGACGGGCCATTGGACGAACGCAAACACGGCTCCACTTCCGCACTAGCAGGGCAACTCGGTTTGCCTGCGTTCGAGCCCGGTTGGGTATGGCTTGCCGGCGCCGGACCGGGCGATCCAGGCCTCGTCACGCTTCTGGGCGCGCACGCCATCGCGGAAGCCGACGTCATCCTCTACGATGCCTTAGTCAACGTCGCCCTGTTCAAGCTGGCGCATCCCGGCGCCGAACTGCATTTTGCAGGCAAGCGGAAAGGCATGGCGTCGGTGCATCAGGAGGAGATATCGGACACGCTGGTTGCGCTGGCGCGCAAGGGACTGCGCGTGCTGCGGCTCAAAGGCGGCGACCCGTTCGTCTTCGGCCGCGGCGGGGAGGAAGCGCTCGCGCTGGCGGCCGCGAAGATTCCGTTTCGCGTCGTTCCGGGCGTCACGGCCGGGATCGGCGGGCTCGCTTATGCGGGCATCCCCGTCACCCATCGCGACACCAACCACGTGGTGACGTTCCTGACCGGCCATGGCAGCGATGCCAAGCTGCCGGCGTTCGACTGGGCCGCCATCACGAACGGCTCGCCGACGCTTGTGCTCTATATGGCGCTGGCTCATGCCGGCGAAATTGCGGAGAAACTGATTGCCGCAGGCCGACGGTCAGGCGAGTCAGCGGCCATCATCAGCAACGCGACGCTCCCCGATCAGACCGTGTGCGTCACGACGCTGTCTGAACTCGGCGCACGGGCACGCGAATGTACCGCACCGGCGGTGTTTGTTATCGGCGAGAACGTGAAGCTGCGCGACAGTCTCGACTGGTTGATCGTACCGCGAACCGAATAGCAGAAACCGTGTTATCCGGGGACCGGGCGCATCCTGCGCGCATGTGGTGTTGCCGCACCGAGCTGCGGCCAAGATAGCCGCGATCCCGGATGCAGCATTAGCTTCGTATGGCCTTAAAGACGTTTCCGTCGCGCATCACGAACGCGATGGTCATCAGTACGTTCACGTCGTCGAGCGGGCTCGACGCCGTGGCGATAATGTCTGCGGCCTTACCGGGCTCGATGCTTCCCAGATGCGCTGCCTGTCCGATGTGCTCCGCGGCCGTGATGGTCGCGGCCGTGATCGCCTGCATCGGTGTCATGCCAGCCTGGATCATGAGCGCGAATTCCTTCGCGTTCTGTCCATGCGGCGAGACAGCGGTGTCGGTGCCGAAGGCGATCTTCACGCCCGCCGCGTGGCTCTTCCTCACCGTCTCGAGAATGTTCGGGCCGACCGCCAGCGCCTTCTCGCGGATCGCTTTCGGTAGGAAATCCTGCGTCCTGGCGTATTCGGCAACCGTCGCGCCCGCGAGCGCGGTCGGCACGTAGAACACACCACGCTTCTTCATCGTGTCCATGATCTCGTCGTCCATGAACGTACCGTGCTCGATGCCGTCGACGCCCGCCTTGAGCGCCGCTTTCATGCCGTCGGCGCCGTGCGCGTGCGCGGTGGTTCGCCGTCCCAACATATGCGCCGTCGCGACGATGGCTTCGTATTCATCATCGAAGAACTGACGGTCGGTGCCAGTGTCGGTGTCGGTGAGCACGCCGCCGGTGGCCACGAACTTGATGAGATCCGCTCCTCGCGACACCTGCCTGCGCACCGCATGCCGGCAGCCATCGGCGCCGTCGGCGCGGCCGCTCGGGTCGAACATCAGATTAATGTCATCGCGAAAGCCGCAGGTGATGCCGTGGCCGCCTGTCGGCGAAATGATGGATCCTGCTGCAAAGATGCGCGGTCCCGGGACGAAGCCTTTGGCGACAGCATTGCGCAGCGCGAAGATCGCATTGCCCGCGCCGCCGATTTCGCCCAGATCTCGCACCGTGGTGAACCCGGCTTCGAGCGTCACGCGCGCGCGGCGCGCAGCATGCAGCGCGATGGCTTCAGGGTCTTCTTCGACAATGTCCATCTTGTGATGCGGCCCGAACTCGCCGGTCAGATGCACATGGCAATCGATCAGCCCCGGCAACACGAAGCGATCCGACAAATCGACGATCGTGTCGCCGGATTTCGCGGCCATATATCCCGCCATGACGGAGACAATCCGGCCGTTGTCGACAGCAATTGTCTGTTTCGTTGCAGGGTCCTGACCTGGCTTTGCGAGCAAGGTTCCGGCGTGAATCAATGTCGTCATGCGATCACCTTCCTGGGAGCGCGGGCATCTTGCGCGCATCCGGTGGCGCCACACCGTGAAGCGGGCTGGAAACCCGCGTTCCCAGTGAGCGCATGATGGCCGAGCGTTCTTCGCCCGTCATGGAGCCCCAGCGCGCGATTTCATCCAGCGTGCGGCCGCAGCCGCCGCAGATGTTGCGTTGAGGGTCCATGACGCAGACCTTGATGCAGGGCGACTGGATCACCGCCCGCTCGGCAGCTCGTTGAACGGAGCGTCCTTGTCGACACGGATATCCGGAGGCAGACCCAATACGCGTTCGGCGATGATGTTGCGCAGGATCTCGTCGGTACCGCCAGCAATGCGGAGGCCCGGTGCACCCATCCAGCCCATCTGGAACGCACCATGCATGGGCGCATCCTCGCTTTTCAGCGCACCCATTTCGCCTTCCAGCTCCATGGCAAACGCCGAGAGATCCTGAAGCTTCGGCGCGACAACCACCTTTGCGATCGACGCTTCCGGCCCCGGTTGCTGGCCGCGCGACAGCGCGGTCATGGTGCGATAGGTCGTGTACTTCAGGCCGGCGGAGCGCACATACCAGTCCGCAATGCGCTCGCGCACAGACGCGTTCTTGATGGCAGGGCCGTCTTCGAGTTCGAGCGTACGGGCGAGCGCCAGCAGCTCCTTCACGTCAAGACCGCCGCCCAATCCGCCGCCGACCGCGAGACGTTCATGCATCAGCGTCGTCAGCGCCACGCGCCAGCCGTCGCCCACTTCACCCAGGCGTTGGGAATCGGGAATTCGCACGTCGGTGAAGAACACTTCGTTGAAGTTCGATGCGCCGGACGCCTGCTTGATGGGCCTGACTTCCACGCCCGGCGATTTCATCGAAAGATAGAACATCGTCAGACCCTTGTGCTTCTGCACACCGGCATCCGTGCGCGTCAGAAGGATTCCGTAATCGGAATAATGCGCGCCCGACGTCCAGATTTTCTGACCGTTGACGATCCACGCGTCACCCTTCTTCTCGGCGCGCGTTCTGAGGCCTGCAACGTCGGAACCGCCGGCCGGTTCGGAGAACAATTGGCACCAGATCTCGTCGCCGCGCAGTGCGGGCTTCACGTAGCGCCCGATGCTCTCCTTCGAGCCATAGGTCATCAGCGTCGGAATACACATGCCGAGACCAATGCCGAACGGCGCGCCGGACGCGACGTCGAACTTCGCTTCCTCCTGATTATAAATCACCTGCTGCATGGCCGTGCCGCCATAGCCGCCAACCTCCTTGGGCCAGGTGATGCGCGCAAAGCCCTTCTCCGCCTTTTTGGCCTGCCACGCCTTCGCGGCGGTCATGGAGTCGCGGTCTTCCCGCATTTCCATTTCGTCATTGGCTTCGCGCGCCTGGCGCGGCTTGGCCTGCGTTGCTAGCCAGGCGTGCACGTCGGCGCGGAACTTGGCTTCTTCCGCTGTGTCTTCGAAATCCATGGACGTTCTCCGATGTTGATTGTGTTGCCGGCTGACGCGATTAGGCGGCGTTGCTCAGTTCGAGTTCGGTGACAAGCTTGTCCTTCCAAACGCGCTGCGGACCGAGCGCCAGGCCCAGATCGCGCGACCGCTTGTAGAAAAGATGGCAGTCGAATTCCCAGGTGAAGCCGACGCCCCCATGGGTCTGCGTGTTTTCCTTCGCTGCGTAGTCGAAGGCCTGCGTGGCCGAGACCCGCGTGGCGGCGGCTGCAAGCGGCAGCTCACGGGCATCGGTCGACAGGGCCCATGCGCCGTAATAGGCGTTGGAACGGGCCAGCTCCGTGTTGATGTACATGTCGGCGAGCTTGTGTTTGATGGCCTGGAACGACGCGATCTGCCGACCGAAGGCGTAGCGGTTGAGCGCGTATTCCTTGGCCATGATGAGGCAGCTGTCCGCGCCGCCGATCTGTTCGAACCCCATCAGGACCGCCGCGCGATCGAGCACGCGCGACGTGATCGACCAGGCTTCGCCCGTCTTGCCGAGCGGTTCGGCGGCAGCGCCGTCGAAGACAATTTCCGCATGCTTGCGCGAGGGATCGATGGATTCGAGCATACGGCGCTTCACGCCCGCGCCTTTCAGATCGACCAGCGCCAGCGCCAGACCTCGCTCGCCCGCTTCGTCGCCGGCGCGCGCCAGCACCACTGCATATTGCGCATCTGTTCCATCTGCCACCGCAGTCTTGGTGCCTGAAAGCTTGCCGCCCTTGAAGGTGGTGCGGATGGATCTGGGCGTCACCGCTCCCGCGCCTTCCACGCGCGCGAATGTGCCGATCAGGTCGCCAGCCGCCACTTGAGGCAGCAGGCGCTGCTTCTGCTCTTCGCTGCCAGCGGCCAGGATCGCTTCGGCGAACAGATAGACTGTTGACGAGAACGGGACCGGCGCCAGCACGCGGCCGAGTTCTTCGGCAATGACGCACAACTCCAGATAGCCAAGACCCAAACCGCCGTAGTTCTCGGGGATGACGGTTCCCATCCATCCCAACTCCGTGATCCCTTTCCAGAGCGCCGCGTCGTGGCCGTGCTCGCCTTCAAGGACGGAGCGCACGGTCTTTGCCGGGCATTTCTCGGCGAGGAATTTTCGTGCCTGATCGCGCAGGAGCTTCTGGTCGTCTGAAAAGTCGAAATTCATCAGATTCTTCCCGGGTTTCCGATAGTTGTTCCCGCCACGATAGAGGGCCGGACGGCACCCGCCAACTCCCACGTCTTAACCCGGACTTAATGCGGCAATCTTACTCTGGCGGTTCGGTCGCGAGAGAGGTCCGGCAGCCGATGGCCAAAGCACAATTTCACAAGAACCAGCGCGTCTACGTGAAGCCTGTCGGCACATGGGCGCTGGTCGAACGCGTCGTGCCGCATTGGACCAAGGGCCTCGATGAACCGCTCCGGGTCTACTACGACGTGGGTCTCGGCCGCGAGTTCGCCGCGGACGAGTTGCAGGCCGAACAGCCGTTGAACGAAGGAGTCCAGCGCGAAGGGGAAAACTGGCGCGTGATACGGGCGCGCAACAAATGGCAGCCCGCAGAGGACTGCGCGCGCCACCCCGTTCCAGGGACGTATCCCGTAGTCGTCACCGGCCAGGCAGAATGGGGCGGCTGGCGGGTTCCCGGCGCGGAATACGATCTTGATCCCAATCGCGTCGAACGCCAGGCACGGCTCATTGCCAGTGCGCCGCTGTTTGAAACATTCGCGCAGGAACTCGTCGACTGGGCCCGCAAGTCCGGTGAAGACATGCCCAAGGCGCTGATCGATCTCGCGCATGAAGCGCAAGACCTGATCGCGCGTGTGAACACCAACAGCTGACGGCGCTTTTCCGAACCGACGATAATCAGTATAGCGGGCGTCCCACTTCGAAAGGAACGCCATGCGCACCGATGAGCCGCGCGCCATCCGCCTCGCCGATTACGCGCCTCCCGACTATCGCATCGAGACGATCACGCTGGATTTTGGTCTCGATCCCCAGGCGACGCGGGTCCACTCGAAGATGGTGGTCGTGCGGTCGAGCAAGGACGCATCGCCGCTCGTTCTAAACGGCGAGCACCTCAAACTCATCTCGGTGGCGATCGACGGCCGGACGCTGGACGACGAGAGCTATACCGCAGACGAGGAAACACTGACCGTTGCGCGCGTCCCCACGCGCTTCACATTGGAGATCGTCACGGAGATCTCGCCAGCGAACAACACCGCGCTGGAAGGCCTCTACGTTTCGAAGGGCATCTTCTGCACCCAATGCGAAGCGGAAGGCTTCCGGCGCATCACCTATTTCATCGACCGGCCCGACAATCTCTCGCGCTTCACCACGCGCATCGAAGCCGACCGAAAGACCTATCCGGTGCTGTTGTCGAACGGCAATCTCGTGGACAGTGGCCTGCTCGACGGCGGACGGCATTACGCCGTCTGGACCGACCCGTTCCCCAAGCCCTGCTATCTCTTCGCGCTGGTGGCGGGCGATCTCGGCGTACTCGAAGACACATTCGTCACCATCTCCGGGCGCAGCGTCGAGCTCAAGATCTTTGTCGAGCACGGCAACGAACCCAGGGCCGCGTATGCGATGGACTCGCTCAAACGCGCCATGCGTTGGGACGAGGAAAAATACGGCCGCGAATACGATCTCGACATCTTCATGATCGTTGCGGTATCTGCATTCAACTTCGGCGCAATGGAGAACAAGGGACTCAACATCTTTAACGACAAACTGTTGCTCGCAAGCCCCGAAACCGCGACCGACGACGACTATGCCCGCATCGAAAGTGTGGTAGCGCACGAGTTTTTCCATAACTGGACGGGCAACCGCATCACCTGCCGTGACTGGTTCCAGCTGTCCTTGAAGGAAGGCCTGACCGTGTTCCGCGATCAGAGCTTCTCCGCCGACATGCGATCGGCCGCCGTCAAGCGCATCGAAGACGTGAAGGCGTTGCGCATGCGCCAATTCCAGGAAGATGCGGGACCGCTGGCGCATCCCGTTCAGCCGGACGCCTATATCACCATCGACAATTTCTACACCGCCACCATCTACGAAAAAGGCGCCGAAGTGATCGGCATGCTCAAAACACTGGTCGGCGACGACGGTTATCGCAAGGCGACGGATCTTTATTTCGAACGGCACGACGGGCAGGCCGCGACCGTCGAGCAATGGGTGAAGTGCTTCGAGGATGCGTGCGGAGCCGACCTGAAGCAGTTCCGCCTATGGTATGCGCAGGCGGGAACGCCGGTGATCGAAGCGAGCGGTACGTACGATGCGGCGAAGCATACCTATGCGTTGACGCTGAAGCAGACGCTCGCGGCCACGCCAGGACAATCCGACAAGAAGCCCATGCATGTTCCGGTGCGCATCGGCTTTGTCGGCTCCGGCGGTGGAGCGATGCCGCTCACGCTCGCAGGCGAGAACGCGAGCGGACCAGACGAACGCGTGCTTGAACTGACGAAGCCCGAACAGCGCTTCGTGTTCGTCGATGTTGCGGAACAACCGCTACTCTCGTTGGGGCGCAGGTTCTCCGCACCCGTCAAGGTCAAAGCGACCGTCGACCGTAAGGAGCGCGCACGGTTGATGGCGCATGACGCCGATGCGTTCAATCGCTGGGAAGCGGGGCAGACGCTGGCGACCGAAGTGTTGCTCGAGAGGGCGCGCGCGTCACAATCGGACGCCGCGACTGCACCTGACACCACGTATATCGATGCCATCGGCGAAGCAGTGAAGCACGCCGAAGTTGATCGGGCCTTCGCCGCATTGATGTTGACGCCGCCGCTCGAGAGCGAACTGGCTTTGGCGATGGCCGCCCCCGTCGATCCCGATGCCATTCATGAAGCGCGCACTGCGCTGATCCGCGCCATCGCGGCGGCGCACGGCACGGCGCTCAATGCTCTGTACACGAAGCTTTCGGCGGCGGGGGCGTTTTCGCCCGACGCCGCGTCGGCCGGCCGGCGTGCGCTCCGCAACGTCGCGCTGCGCTACCTCGCTGCAGGCGATGACGATGCGGCGGCGGAGCTCGCCGACCGGCACTACCGCCATGCCACCAACATGACCGACATGATCGCTGGTCTGGCCGCATTGACGCGGATGAATTCGCCCTTACGCGACGCGGCATTCGCTCACTTCTACGACCGGTTTCGCTCAGACCCGCTTGTGCTCGACAAGTGGATGAGCCTGCAGGCGGGCTCACCACTGCCCGACACGGTGACGGGCGTGCGCGCGCTGATGAAGCATCCCGCCTTCGACATGAAGAACCCCAATCGCGTGCGCTCGCTGGTGGGAGCATTCGCCGCCAATCATCTGCGGTTTCACGCGCAGGACGGCGAAGGCTATCGCCTGGTGGGCGAAACCATACGAGCCCTCGACTCCATCAATCCGCAGGTCGCCGCCCGCATGGCCGGTGCCTTCGAGAACTGGCGGCGCTACGACGCCGGGCGCCAGGCACTCATGCGGGCGGAGCTCGATGCGGCGCTGAAGACGCCCGGCCTGTCGTCGAACCTCTTCGAAGTGGCGACGAAGATGCTCGGCTAGGTCGCGGCCGGTCCGCGGACCTGCGCCGCAAGTTCCCAGAAGCAGGGAATTCCTGAGGGAATTTTTGGTTTTTCTCCGCCGAGGCCGGCCCGTCATCTGTCGATCAGATGCTCAGTCTGTCTCAAATCGGTAAAGTTGTCAACCGAAATGGTAATGACATGGCTGCAGCAAAGACCGGGATTGGCGGGCGGCGCCCGTCTCCCTGAACGCACCGCCGGGGACACGAATCCGTCGCCTTGTTCCCTCACCCGTGTCGCGCAAATGTTGCCTGCGTGTCGCCTCGCGGAACCCATTCCGTGCCGCTTCATGCCTCTGTCGATGTATGAAGCGCGACGCATGTCTGGCTGGTTCGGGACGCGGCCCTGTCTGGTCGGAGACGCATTAAAGTCCGGATCGGAGCTCGCCCGAGCCGCAGTGCAGGGAAAGGTATCTCCCGTTCGCGCCCGGGCATCTTCCCATTTTTTCACCAATCGTGAAGTCCCCATTCCCTACACTTGGCGCAGGAGGGGACCCGGAGCATGGAGGCGATGCTGGCGAGCGATGCCGTTGCCGCGATGAACGCGCGGGCGATTGCCATGGGCTGGAATATCCGCTGCTACGAGGACCTCGATTTTGTCGAGCCCGAGTTGAACCGGCTGAGCGATATCTGGTGCGCGAAGGCGAGCCGGACGGGGTTTCCCTCGCGCCGCGATTTCGACGCTCGCACGCTCAAACCCTGGCTGCCGAACGTGTCGCTGGCGGAGCGCGTATGCGACGAGACCGGCACGCCGCATTTCCGTACCCGCCTGTTCGGCTCCACGCTGGCGCGAATCTTCGGCGAACAGACCGGGCGTTATCTCGACGATTTCCTGCCGCAACCCTATTTCGAGCGCTGGAACGCGCTCTATTCGACGCTGCTGATGTGCCGCAAGCCGCTGCGCATTGTGGCCCGCTTCGAATGGCGAAAGGTGGAATGGCTTGACGGGGAAATGTTCGCCACCCCGCTCGGCAATGGCCACGACGAGCCCACCATGATCCTGGGCGCCATGTACATGACCCCGAAGCCCGAACTGCTCATGGCGGGATGAAGCCGTTCGGCGCAGGACAGATGCGCTTGCGGCATCCATACCAAAACACTCGACCCGAGCGTGATGAGCATGCAGCCGGGGTTCACATGTGCTGTCAATCCGGGGCGAGCATTGCGTCAGCAATGCGAGAGGATGGGAACCCAGTCGCAGGGGAAACACGAAACCGTCCGGAATTTCCTGCGCGTTGCTCAATCCGATTGCTGCCTCGTTCTTCAGCCACAGAATTCCCATTCCTCGAACGCGCGCCGGCCGCGCGTTTTCTTGCCGGGAATGGCAAACGTGGACTAACGATAAAGGGAGACAAGCAGGCAAAGATCGCCGGCTACGCGCTGACCGTCGCCATGTCGTGCGCGATGGATTTGTTGAACTCTTCCGCCTTTTCCTCCGACGGAAATGTCGCGACCAGCGGTTCCTGCCGTCCCGGCATGAAGATCACCGAGAGATAGGGGAAATCCGGATCGGGCGGCGCATACACGGAAAAGATGATCTTGGAGCGGTCCATCAAAAGACCCCTTCTGAAGAGGGCTTCGTCTTCAGACCACCGTGTTAACGCTGCTGTGTCAAGCGAATCCGCATGTTTTCAAAAGATATGTTTTGATTGCGCCTCGGGATGAAACGCGCAACATGCTCACGGCAGTCTGGGCACGAGCATGCCCACGCGCCGGCGGTAATCGTCATACGCATCGGCGCCCAGTTGCGCGCGCAGGAATTTCTCCTCGATCCGCGCCGTCATCGACAGGCCGAGAATCGTGAACGCAAATCCCGCGACGGCGACGGGCGTCGCTTTCAGCGCCGCAGTGGCCAGGGCCGCCATCATGATGCCGGAATAAATGGGATGTCGCACAAGGCCGTAAGGTCCCGTGTCGACGATGCGGTGGCCCTCTTTCAGCGTGACGAACCCGGACCACAGACGGCCCAGATGCAGCCGCGCCCACCAGCAGAACGCGAACGACGCAACGACAAGCGCGAAGAGGCTCCATTGCAGCCAGCCGGGTTCCGCCCACAGCCTTTGCGTCAGCGATCCCCACCGCGGAAGCGAGAAAGCGGAGCCTGTCGGAACGAACAGGAGCAGGACCAGACCCACGCTGAACAACGCGCGATGAATGCCGGCCATGTCGGTAACCATCCGGACTTTCGTCCTGTCCTGCCAGGCGGCTGCCATGATCCAGGAGACGTACCAGACGACCCATAAGACGACCGTCGCAGATTCCGCGGACATGCCCCGCCCTCCCCTCGCCGCTGAAACAGCCAACAGGCCAAAGCAGGCATTTTGGTGTCGGGCATGTTCAGGCCAAGGGCATTCGCGCTAACATTCCTCTTGGGGGGACCGCATGGCCGAAGAGCAGACAACCGAGGGCGCAGAGCCCGTCGAAGCGCGATTCAGGCTGGAGATTGTGCCGCTGCTTGTCGTCGTCGCATTGGGTTTTTCCATCCCGTATGTGGCGGCATTTGCTGGCGCACTGAGCGCCATCTTTATCCACTCGCCACCCCCGCACGGCCCGGCGCTGCCGTGGCTCTACAGCCAACACCTGTTCCAGCTCCTCATCGCCCTGCTCCTGATTGCGATCGTCAAGGGGTTTGTGCCGGCGGATTACGGCCTGCATCTGCCGCGCGAGAAGACCTATGTCGGCTGGGCGATTCTATGGGGACTGGTCTTCGGCGTGTTGATGACCGCGGTCGACTATGCGCCGCAGCTGATCGCGCACACCAAACCCGTGCTCGGCTATCCGCTGACGCCGGACACTGCGACCGGCTGGCTGGTCTTCCAGGGCATCGTTGTCGGACCGACGGAAGAGATTCCGTTCCGCGCGCTGCTCGTCACCTATCTTGCCGCCACGATGCCGGGGAAACTCAATGTGGGCCGCTTCACCATGAACTGGGCCGGCATCATCGTGGCGGTAATCTTTGCGCTGCTGCACGAAAACTATGACACACGCCCCTGGCCCGAGGCCCTCGGTCAACAAGTCTATGCCTTCGCGCTGGGCGTGCTTTATGCCTATTGGCTTGAAAAATCGAAAAGCGTCGCGGCGCCGATCGTCGGACACAATGTGAGCGACGTCACGGAATATGCCATCGTGTTTGCATGGGTGGCGTTCGTGCACTGACATTTGGCCGCTACCCGTAGTTCGTGGAGCACTCCGATGACAGTTCAAATTACCGCCGTCTGCGCGCTTATTCAGGTGTTCGACATGCTGGAATCCGTGGCCTTCTACCGCAACCATCTGGGATTCGACATTGCGCAGACTGCGCCGCTCTTCGAGAAACCCTACCCTCACATCAACCGGGTGCTGCTGAAGCGCGGCGATGCCGAGTTCATGCTCAACACCGCCTATGAAGCCGATCGGCGGCCGGCTGCACGCGATCCGATCTGGCTGCGAGCCCATCGCGACATCACGCTCTATTTCGGCTGTCCCGATGTCGATGCGGCGTATGAGGAATTGGAACGATCCGGCCTTTCATTGAAGCCGCCGACGATCACCCATTACGGCATGAAGCAACTCGGCTTCGCCGATCCCGACGGCTACGGACTTTGCCTGCAATGGCCGGCGTGAAGGCAAACAGCAGCACGCCGTCATCCGGGCTCATGCTTGTCGATGCTGTCGCCGCACTGGCGAAAATCTACGATGCGTCCCCTCCGCCTGGCGATCCGCTGGCGCTGATCGTGTGGGAGAACATCGGCTACCTGATCGACGATGAGCGGCGCAACGCCCTGTTCGACGAATTCGGCACGCGCATCGGGTTCAAGGCGTCGCGCATCGCCAACGCCCCCATGGCGCTCCTGACCGACATTGCCAGACGCGGCGGCATGAATCCTCAAACCCGCGCGGATCGGCTGAAACAGATAGGTGCACTTGTGATCGCCGAATGCGACGGCGACCTGGTGGGCAGACTTAAAAGTCTTCCGGTGGCGAAGGCGCGGACACTGCTGAAGAAATTTCCCGGCATCGGCGATCCCGGCGCGGACAAAATACTGCTGTTCTCGAACGTCGATGCGCGGCCGGCGCTGGACTCCAATGGCCTGCGGACGATGGCACGCTTGGGATTCATCGCCGAAGAGAAATCCTACGGACGGACCTACAAATCGGCCGTCGCGGAGCTGGAGAGAGCCGGCAGAGCCGAAGCCGCATGGCTGAAGCGCGCCTATGTCGTGATGCGCGAGCACGGTAAAACACTGTGCAAACGGGCCGCGCCGATCTGCGAGCCCTGCCCGCTCGACCGCGCCTGCGCGCACCGGATGGTGCTAAATCTCTGAATTCATTCGAACCCCCGCGCGCATCTCTGGAGTCGGGGAAAATCGTGGGGATTTCGCGAGCCGGACACCGAATGCAACCATCTTTTCCAGGAATGTACACTTCCGGGCGGCCGGACCGTGCGGCAGATGCGGTTGAGATTTCAACAGAATAAGAGTGACGGATATTGTGGATACTTCATCCCTGGACTGGGGATTACCGTTCTGCCGGATTTTTTTGCTTGCACGCTCAACTGGAAGAGTTAGCATAGCCGTGGGGTGTAAATTCCCGTCTGAGCGAAGTCGTCGCCGGCGGTGATTCTCGAGTTCAAGACCGTACGGAACGGCGACGCTGTCTTTCTGCAGTCGGAGCGGTGGCGCGCGTTGGCGATTGGGGCTGATCATGATGCGGGCATTGGCTGTTTCTTGCGCACTCGCGCTCGCCGGCTGCGGGCTTTGGTCATCGACAATCAAGACCGAGATTGCGAATTACGACAACGTGATCGAGGAGACGACGGACGAGTTGCTGCTCATCAACATCCTCGAAGCACGCGACAAGGCCCCGCTGCATTTCGGGGAAGTACCCAAGGTCAACGGTTCCCTGCAGGCGACCGCATCCGTTGCGTCCGGCGTTCCCTTCGTACAGACGCTCCTGGGAAACACGCCGAACATGTCAGGTACCAACAATGCTGCTACCGGAATTGTGCAGGGCACCGTCACGCCCACGATCAGCGCGCAATCCGCGCCCAGCTTCGAGGTCGACAATCTCGACACCAAGGATTTCGTCACAGGCATGTCGTCGCCTTTGGATCCCAAGTTCATAAAATACTGGATTGATCGCGGAATCGACAGCCGATTGCTGATGCTCTTGTTTCTCTCCTCGATCCAGATCGAATCGAAGAAATTTCTTCCCCAGAACGGATCAGCCACCAAGGCCGCCGACGTTGTGATCACGATACAGAATTCGCCACGCGTTGCGGCCGATTTCATCGCAACCTGCTTGCGTCACGACATCCCGGATCACTGCCACTCCCGTATCGATTTCGAGTATTTCCTCCGCTTCGTCAACGGCGCCATGAACAGCGCCGATGTGACCGCCAATGCCTATACCGAGCGGACCCGGCTTAAGAAGGCGGTTAGTATGAATTCCTACGATATCGCGCAGTTCGACTCGCCCCAATACGACGTGGAGCGTTCGTTGGAAAAGGGGAAGTACGACGTATTCTCGGCCGGGGGCGACGCGAAAAATATAGCGATCTGTTTTGACAAAATCCCCGTCGGCGGGAAGGCGCGCAGGACGGTCGACACCGACTCACCATCTGGACCGGTAAGCAGCACATCCGGTCGGAGGCGCGGGCAGAAATCGAAGCATACAAAACGCGATGACTCCCACGACGTTTGCACGGTGCCCACGGTCGTCGATGATACCCCTACAAAGCCCGGCGACCCGCCGACACAGCTTGTTCTGGACAGCGGCAAACCGCCCTGCCCCGAAGCTGGTTCTCCCACATCGCCATATTGTGACGTCTTTCAGCAATTCATCGTGCCCATCATCTGCGTCGAGAAATCCATCAACCCTGAAAACAAAGACCTGCTCGAAGCGTGCAGGAAGCCGGGACTGGAGCAAGGATCGACGCTGCCTCAAACGGAATCGAACGATTATTCGCTTACGTTCAAAATCCGCTCGGTGGCCGAAATCGTGCACTTCCTGGGCGATCTGTTATATTATCAGAAGGTGCTGAACAGCGACACTCACCACAACATTCCAGTGACGCTTGATTATGACTGGAAGTGTCATGACGTCCCCGAAAGCAATGCCGCAGCCTGCCTCGTCCAGGATGGCGGCGCCATTTTCGAGGTCAACGATCCCGATGTCGCTCGGCGCTTCAGCGTGAACTATCGCGGAAACGACTACTCCGTCGCGGAATACTCTCCGCGAGACCACACGCTGGAGGTGATTGCGATCGTCAATCAGCTGATGGATCTCAACAAGGCGGCAACCGACATCCGCGCAACGCCGTTGGTTCAGGCGATTCCGTGAAGCGATGATGAGATTTGGCCCACGCAGGAGACTTTCATGACGAAGAAACTGACTCCCTATTACCAGATCCGCGACGCGCAACAGGCGGCGGCAGGAGACGGCGCGGTCTGGGACGTTCCGGGTCTCTGCGCGGCGTATGGCTGGCCGTCGAATGTCAGCGGCACGGGGGTCATCGCCGTTGTCGAGTTTGATGGCGGCTGGGTTCAGTCCGACATGAACGCCTATTTCCAGTCGGTGGGTCAGCCGATGCCGCAGATCAGCGACATTTCGGTCGACGGCACCAGCCAGAACAACCCCAACCAGTATGTAGGCTCCGACAGCGATCCCGATTTCGAAGTCGCGATGGATATCCAGATTGCGGCAGCGGCATATTACAAGGCGACGTCGCGGCCGGCCACCATTCGCGTCTATTGGGCATCGGCGAACGATCCCGGCGCCATCGCAGCCGCTGTGCGAAAGGCAACGCAGGACGGATGCGACGTCTGTTCGATCTCATGGGGATCGGACGAAGCGAACTGGCAAAGCTGGGGCGCAGCCGACGGCAAGGACTACATCGCCGACATCGAAACGGCCGCGACGGCGGCAACGGCGGCCGGCATGATCGTGCTGGCAGCCGTTGGTGACAACGATTCCAGCGACGGTGGGCCGACGCCTGCAAACGTCGATGTGCCTTCATCCTGTCCGCATATCATCGCCTGCGGCGGAACGACCAAAACACAAACATCGGAGACGGTGTGGAACAACAATCCCGGCGCGACCGACGGGAATGGAACCGGCGGCGGGTATTCCCGCGTGTTCCCGCAGCAGAGTTGGCAGGCCGGAGCGCCCGCCGGCAGAGGCCGCATGGTGCCCGATATCAGCGCCGATGCCGATCTTAACACCGGCTACTGGGTGTTCGTCCACGGTCAAAGAGCATCCGTAGGCGGAACGAGCGCGGTTGCACCGCTTTACGCCGGACTGTTTGCCGGTCTCGGAACCAAACTCGGCTACATCACGCCCAAGCTGTGGGCGAAGCAGACCTGCTTCACCGATATCACGACGGGAGAAAACGGTTTCTATCGTGCCGCGCCGGGCCCCGATCCGTGTTCGGGCCTCGGCGTGCCGATCGGAACCAGAATCGCGGCCCTGTTCGGTTTCAACGCCCAACCGGTGCAGCAGGCAAAAGCGGCCGTTGCGCCGCGCGCGGCTTCCGTCACCGTTGCCGCGTTCATGTCGTGGCGGTGGGTGTGGCTGACCTTATTGTTCGTCGGCCTGCTTGTCGCGTGCGCGGCGTGGATCCTCTCCCGCCACCACAATGCCCTGGCAGACCAAGCTGCAGCGGCGACGCTCATCGGGTATCAATGGATTTGCGTCGAGCTCGTTTTGTTGGGTCTTTGCGTGGTCGCGGGTTATGCGGTGAACAACCGGCCTGACGGTATCCTCATCGACGAGCAGAACCGCATCAGCCTCGAACGCGCGCAGTGGACGGCATGGCTCATCATTCTATTGGGCGGATTTTTCACGGAATCGATGTGGAACATCGCTTCGGGCTTCGCGCCGCTGCTTGGTTCCGGGAAAGATGCCTCCCACGACTTCGCCTTTCCCTTCATGCAGACCGACCTCTATGCGCTGCTGGGCATCGTCAGCGCGTCGGCCGTAACCAGCAATCTCATCGTCGACAACAAGAAGACGGCGTTGAATGCACCGCCCCCGCCGGCGAACCCGCAGATCGGACAGCCGACGCAGCAGGGCCTGATCGACGCCAACGTCGACCCGAGCGAGGCGAGTTGGGCCGATCTGTACCTCGGCGAGGAAGTGGCCAACCGAAACACCGTGGATATCAGCCGCCTGCAGAAACTCGTCATCACGGTCCTGCTGGTTCTGGCATATATTCAGTTGCTGTGGGGCGACCTGATTTACAATCTGTCTCATCCGAAGGGTCTGCCTGACATGACCGTAAAGTGGGGCTTCAACTCCATGCCGCAGGTGGACAGCAGCTTCCTCTGGCTGCTCGGCATCAGCCATGCCGCCTATCTCGCCTACAAGGCGACGCCGAAGACGCCGTCCGCAAACGCGACGTCAGCCGGCTCCGGCGCGGGCTGAGCGAGGTCGCGAGAGAAACGAAGTCATCGGCGTTGAGCGATGGTTCCGGAAGGCATCGACATCCATGAAAGCGACGGCACCGTCGCGTGGCAACGCGTCGACGCCGCAAACAAGACTCGTCGACCTCGGCCTCTTCAACGGCTCCACGTCCGCTCTCGCGAACCATTCCCTCTAGCGATTGCCTGAAGTTGGTGCGCCGCTCTGCGCTTTCGCCCATTGAATGAGGTTGGCCGCATAATCCGGTTCGCGCGCCGGCCAGCCGCCCTGTTTCGGCGGCATGACGATGACAAAATTGTGGTCGGCTTCCGGATAGAATTTTACGGCAATGCGAAAGTTCTCACCGTCATAGAGAGCGCTTTGGATCGCCTTGATGCTGCGCGTCGGCGGCTCGCGCGCATCCAGCCCGCCATAAACGAGCATCACGGGGGAGTGCACCTGCTTCCACCAGCGCCACGACTGGAAGTCCGCAATCTGCCTGGAGATCGTCCAGTAAGAATCGCCTGGCGGCGGCAGAGGGAAATACCAGGAGCGGCTTTTGAACTTTGCCGCGATCGCATCGAGGGCTTTTCGCGGTTTGGCGCGATAGGCGACGTCCGCGATGCCGTCGATGTAGCGCCACGCATCCTTCTGCTCGGCGGGCGGCAAAGCCGACATGCCGACGGAATTCATCAAGCTGAAGCGCTCGGTATCGCCGGTCGACATTCCGCTCGCCGCCGAAGCGATCACAAAGGCAAGATTCCCGTCGCGCACCGCAACCATCGGCGAAAACGTCCCGCCCTGGCTGTGCCCGTAGATGCCGACGCGCGCGGTGTCGATATCGGGCTGCGCGCGCAGGAAGCGGAGCCCGGCCAGCGCGTCGTCCGCCAGCGCATCGAAGCCGACCGTCTTCCAGTCGCCCGTCGATTTTCCCACGCCGCGCTTGTCAGTGATAAGCGCCGCAAATCCCGCTTCGGCGAATTTATGCGCGAGATATGAATTGGCCCACCGGCCTTCCGCGCCTGAGCCGTGCAGAAACAAGATGGCGGGATGCGGACCGGGTGTCTGCGGCTCGAGCAGCGTTCCTGCCAGTGTGACGTTGCCGTCGCCAAACGTGACGTCGCGCGAAGAGATCGAGACGGGCGCTGCATCGCCGCGCCTGAGAGCAAACGTGCCGTTCGAACGCCCCTCGGCGAATGTGCCGTTCAATGAATCGTCGCTCAGCGTACCGTCGAACGTGCTCGTCGTTGCATCGCCCTTGAGCAGCCAACGAACCTTGCCGCCCGTGTCGGTCACATCGGTGAGGGGGATATCAAGCACCTGCAGCGCATCCGATGAAAACGATCCCGACCAGGCGTCGGCATTCTTCGCGAACGTCACCGCGACGGGCAACGCGTCACCGTCCTTCGTCCAGGTTCCTGTCCAGCCGCCGGCAAGATCGGCGGCGCGGGAGATGCCGGTCCCGGCCAGTAGATACACAAACGCGACAAAGACGAATTTCATCGAGGAGGCCCTGAGCAACCGACGCGGCGAACCTGTACCAGATTATCCGCCGCCGCACAGGCGGAGCGCGCCTAGGCCGGTGCCGGGCCACGTGGTAGGCTCGCGGCCGGGGTGGCGCGGAAAATACCGCGCGTGAGACGGTGGGGCGTCGCATGCCATTCGGTGTTCCCGACGGTGGAACGGAAGTCGAAAACATTCTCGACGAGCAGGGCGGTTTGCGCTTCGGCCGCATTCTCGGCACGATCGGCGCGCTGCTCGGCACGTTCGTTGTCCTCGTCGGCAGCGCACTCACCGTGGACCTCATCAACAGTCACGATCCGAGAGCGGAAGTGGGTTCGCTCGGCCGCCGGGTGCAGCAGTTCCGCGCCGAGATGCTGGCGCAAACCTTCGCCTTCCGGTCCGCTGCGAACAATCAACGCAGCGCCGCGCGCGTGGTGATCGACGTTCTCGGCTGGACGGACGTTTCGAACGAGGAAGCGGAGCGCGACAAGCAGACGCTGACGCTGGCATTCGAGAATTACGAAAGCGCCCTCGACAACGTCAGAGCGTTGCTGAACGACGCCGATGAAGATTTCGCTCTCGGCGGCGATGCATCCCATCCGCAGAACAGTCAACTGGCGGCCTTCTTCGACGGTGAGGCCCTCCTGGCAGGCCGGGCGAGGCTGTTTGCGGGATGTCTTGTGCAGAACGTCGACGTGGCCCGCAACCGTACCGGCGCGTCTGCTTCGCCACCCGCAACCGATCCCGATGCATCCGCGCCCGAAGGCGAACCGCGCCAGCACGGCCCCGATGTGCAGTGCGCGACATTTACCGACAATCGCGGCATGGTTCACAGTGGTTTCGTGCTCGACGAGACGGCGTTGCGCGCGCTCGACACCTGCGAAACCCATTTCGGCCGCGAGCTGGTGGAAGCTGCGCGCATCCTGAACCACACTGCGTCCGCCAACAGTTCGGCGGCGGACAATCTGTCGTTGACGCAAAGGTTGGGAATGGAAGCGCGACGCGAGCGTCTATGGCAGGGACCGCAGACCTCCGACTGGTCAGCGGCAAACGCCGATCTCGCGCGCGGCTGCGAGCCGCTCAAGCAGTTCGGTAGTGCGCCTGCACCTCAATAGACGCATCCGACAAATTTGGCGACATGCCGGAGATCATCCCGCTACAATGCCGGCGCAAGGTCGCACGGCAAAACATGCCGGACGAGGTAAGCAGTGGCGCGCAAACGACCGATCAAACTGGCGGCGCCGTATCTCAAGCGCATCTGGCTCGATTCAGACCAGGTGAGCGACGCGACCGCTTATCCCTTTTGTCTGCCGTTTCTTCGGGGCGGATTCGAGCTGAGCTTCGACAAGGCCGTGACGATCATTGCGGGCGAGAACGGCGCCGGCAAATCCACCCTGCTCGAAGGCATCGCGGCGCTCGCCGGTTACGACCAGGCCGGTGGCGGAAAAGGCTACAGGACCGTCGACCATTCGCATGCGATCGAGGAGAGCGGCGCGCCGTTGGGCTTGACGTTGCGCGCGAGCTGGCTGCCCAAGATCACGACCGGTTGGTTCTTCCGGGCGGAGAGCTTCTTTTCCGTAGCGCGGTATCTGGATGCCGCCGGAGGCAACGCAGATTACCTGTCGCATTCACACGGCGAAGGCTTCCTGCGCTTCTTCGAGGAGCGTTGCCAGCGCCAGGGCATTTTCATCTTCGACGAGCCGGAGTCCGCGCTGTCTCCGTCGCGCCAAATCGAATTCCTGAAGCTCTTGCGCGCTATGGACCGCTCGCGCCGCTGCCAAGTGATCATGGCAACGCATGCGCCCATCCTCATGGCCTATCCCGATGCGACGCTGCTGCACCTGTCGAAATACGGACTTCAGCCGGTTGCGCTGGAGGACACCGATCACTACCGCCTAATGCGCGAATTCTTCGCCTCGCCCTCAGTGTTCCTCGAGACGATGATGGAGGAGTGAGGCGCAACCTCCTAATGCTGAGCGTCCGGACTGCGCACGACACCCCCTGGAAGCAGCGCGTACGGACCCCATTTTGCGTAAATCGAATCGAGCAATCTCCCATACGTCGTACTCATCAGCGCATCATAGCCGGCCGCATTCTCCTTCAAGTGCGGCCACGCGATGCGAACTGCGACGGCGATTTTGTTCCCGGGAAATTCCTGCTCGGAATCGAGCATGGAATAGTTCGTTGCACCCCGGGCTCTCCCCAGACTGTGGATGATCCACTTTCCGTAAGCTTCGCCCGTGCGGAACGCAGGATGTTCGGTGGCCCATTTCCTGAGCGCGTCGCGCCCCCTGTCGGTATCAAGATGATAATTTGATACGGCGACGTTGGTTGAGTCCGGATTCCCATCATCAGCGTGGTTCGGTATCTGAAAAGCGGCGACCGAAATCGGCGGCATGGACTGCATCGCGATCACGGGCCAATCGCCGTCCGGTAGAGCGAAGGCCGCAATGCCCGATTCAGTAACAAGCCTAAACTCGATGCCCGAGGCATTGTGGCTTACGACCACGTCACCGGTTCTCAGGTCGCTCGCAACGGCTTGAGTGGATGAACCTGCGCCAAAACTTACGAGCAGGAGTGCGCAAATTGCATGGGCAGCGAACTTGCTTACGGCGCAACGAAGCGGGCCCGGAATTTCATATTTCACTCTTTGCCTCCGTTTGCCCGATCCCGATTTCTTGTCTCTGCCCGCACGGAATTTGCATTTCAAACAAGCACGAAGTAGGCGAATGTTCTGCACGTCAGCCGCAGCCGGTTCGGGCCGCATTGCACCGCAGCAACGCTCACGCGAAACTGAAAGGGCGGCCCTGGCCGCCCCGTGGCGGGGGGGCCTCCTCGCCGCTATAAGGTGCGCCCAGTACCCGCCCAGATGCGACCTCCGTCGCCCTAAAACTTGAGGAAAACCTCCATGTATCGTGTCCGTACGATTTGTCTCGGCGCAGCCGCCGGTGTTGCGCTCGCGCTTGCGTTTGCGCCTGTCTCGATCGCCGCCGATACGCCCTCCTTCGGCCCGTTCGACAAGCCGAGCACCCTGCCGCTCCAGGCGCCGCCATTCGACAGGATCAAGGACACGGATTACGAGCCGGCCTTCGTGCAGGCGATGAAGCAGCAGATCGCCGAGATCGATTCGATCGCAAACAACCCGGCCGCGCCAACTTTCCAGAACACCATCGTGGCAATGGAAAAATCAGGCCGCATGCTCGACCGCGTGTCGCTGGCCTTCTCCGGCGTCGTCGGCGCAAACACCAACGATACGCTCGACAAGACGCAGAGCGATGTGGCGCCGTTGCTGGCCGCGCATTCGGACGCGATCTATCTCAATCCGAAACTCTTCGCCCGCGTGAAGACGATCTACGACGCGCGTAACACGCTGCATCTGGATGGGGAATCGGCCCAGCTTCTGAAGATCTATTACATGCAGTTCGTGCATTCCGGCGCCAATCTCTCCGATAGCGACAAGGCGACATTGCGCGACATCAACAAGAAGGATTCCGAGCTCGAAACCGCGTTCCAGCAGAAGTTGCTCGCCGCGACGAAGGCGGGCGCGCTTGTTCTGGACGACAAGACTGCGCTGGCGGGCTTCAACGACGCCGAAATCGCCAACGCCGCAAGGGCCGCGGACGAGCGCAAGATGCCGGGCAAATACGTCATCCCGCTGCAGAACACGACGCAGCAGCCCGCGCTCGGCTCGCTCACCGACCGGGCGACGCGCGAGAAACTGTTCAACGCATCGTGGACGCGAACCGAGAAGACCGACGCCAACGACACGCGCGATACGATTGCCCAGATCGCACAGCTGCGCGCCCAGAAGGCGAAGCTGCTCGGTTATCCGAACTATGCCTCCTATGTGCTCTACGATCAGATGGCGAACACGCCGCAGATGGTGGAAGACTTCATCGGCAAGCTGACGCCCGCGACGGGAGCCAAGGCTGCCGACGAGGCCAAGCAGATCCAGGCGATGATCGATAGCACCGGCGGCAAGTTCCAGCTGAAGCCCTGGGACTGGACGCTTTATTCCGACAAGGTGCGCAAGGCGAAATACGATCTCGATGAGAGCGAGCTGAAGCCCTATTTCGAACTCGACAAGGTCCTCAGGGACGGCGTGTTCTATGCCGCAAACAGGCTCTACGGACTGACGTTCAAAGAACGCCACGACATTCCCGTCTACCAGCCGGACGTGCGCGTGTTCGAAATCTTCGACAAGGACGGTTCCGTGCTCGGCATGGCCTATTTCGATTATTTCAAGCGCGACAACAAATCCGGCGGCGCCTGGATGAGCAATTTCGTCAACCAGTCGAAGCTGCTCGGCACCAAGCCGGTCATTTATAATGTCGCCAACTTCACCAAACCCGCGCCCGGCCAGCCCGCGCTGATCAGCTTCGACGACGTCACCACCATGTTCCACGAATTCGGCCACGGTCTGCACGGTCTGTTCGCAAACGAGAAATACGAGACCTTGTCGGGTACAAGCGTGGCGCGCGACTTCGTCGAGTTCCCCTCGCAGTTCAACGAACACTGGGCACTCTATCCCGATGTGCTCAAGCACTATGCGGTCAACTACAAGACAGGACAGGTGATCCCGCAGGCGCTGGTCGACAAGATCAAGAAGTCGCAGACATGGGGACAGGGCTATGCGCTGGGAGAGTTACTCGCGGCGTCCGAGCTCGATATGCAATGGCACGAGCTTACGGCCGATGCGCCGAAACAGGATGTCGATGCGTTCGAAACCAAGGCGCTGGCCAACACGCATACTGATTTCCCCAACGTGCCGACGCGCTATCGCTCGAGCTACTTCCTGCATATCTGGGCGAACGGCTATGCTGCCGGGTACTATGCCTACCAGTGGACAGTGATGCTGGACGACGATGCGTTCTCGTGGTTCACCCATCACGGCGGTCTGACCCGCGCCAACGGCCAGCGGTTCCGTGACATGATCCTGTCGCGCGGCCACACCCTGGATTACGGCCCGATGTTCCGCGCCTTCTACGGCAAGGATCCCGATATCGAGCCGATGCTGGAACACCGGGGGCTGGCGCCGGCGAAGAATTAGGAGATCAAGATTTCACAATGAGGCAGCGAGTCAGCGAGAGCGTGACGCATCTCTTTGACTCGCTGTTTTTCTGTCATTGCTATTCGTGATTCAGAAGGGGGAAACGATGACCATTGAACTGACGATGCTCGCCTGGGCGCTCGTTCTTGCCGGCGCTCAGATTCTCGCGTTCGATCTGGCGCGCACCGCGCAATACGGCTCGAAGTGGAATACCGGGGCGCGCGACGCAACCATGCCGCCCCTCGGTGCGTTTGTGGGAAGGCTGCAACGGGCTCAGAACAACCTGTTCGAGACGCTGCCGCTCTTCATCGCTGCGGTGCTCATTGCGCATGTCGCCAACAAGGACAATGCGGTTACCGCCATGGGGGCACAGGTCTATCTCTGGGGGCGCGTGGTCTACCTGCCGCTCTATGCCCTCGGCGTGCCCCTGCTGCGGACCCTCGTTTGGCTCGTCAGCACGGCAGGCCTTGCGGCCATCATTTACGTCATCCTCGCGCCACACTGATTTCGTTCCCGGGAGAACCTCAACTTTTCTTAACGCACGCGCGCATTGCGTGTGTGTGATCCCATGACCATTTCAAACGTTGAAGAGGGGCGCAACGCCAGCAAGGGCCTCGACCCGATGGAACCGACCAACCCCCAATTGAACCGCAACCGGAAATTGTCCGCCGCTCTGCTGAGCGCAGCTCTCCTCGCCGGCGGCGCAATCGTGGGATTTGCCGTCGCGCATGCCACGAACACGCCGCCGCCGCTGTCTATTCCCTTCGCGGGCAAACAGCAGGGGTTTGCGGATCTTGTCGCGACAGTCAGACCGGCAGTCGTGAACATCGCGACGACCCAGGAGGTCAAACAGCAACAGGGCATGCAACTCAGCGAGGATCCTCAATTCGGGGAGATGCTGCGGCAATTCCTGGGACCGAACGCGGATCAGTTTCTCCAGCAACAGCGGCAACGGCCGGTCCACGCGCTGGGCTCCGGATTCATCATCGATCCCAGCGGCTACATCGTCACCAACAACCATGTGATCGACGATGCGACCGACATCGACGTGACGTTGACGGATGGGACCGTTCACAAGGCGCACATCATTGGGCGCGACACGAAGACCGACATCGCGCTCCTGAAAATCGATGCCGGCCGGCCTCTACCCTACGTCGCATTCGGCAATTCCGATCGCGAGCGAATAGGCGACTGGGTGATTGCCGTCGGAAATCCATATGGCCTCGGCGGCAGCGTTTCCGCGGGTATCATCTCGGGTTCGAAACGCGACATCCAGGAAGGTCCGTATGACGATTTCCTGCAGATCGATGCGCCGATCAACCCCGGAAACTCTGGCGGACCACTGTTCGATCAATCCGGCCATGTGATCGGCATCGATACGGCGATCTATTCGCCGTCGGGCGGCAGCGTGGGTATCGGTTTTGCGATTCCGTCCGATGTTGCCCAGCGTGTCGTCGCCGATTTGCGCCAGCATGGGTCTGTGGCGCGCGGATATCTCGGTGTCGCCATGCAGACAATCACCCCGGCTCTCGCGCGGGCGATGAATGTGCCCGCCGACAAAGGCGTCCTCGTCGATACGGTCACGCCTGGATCACCGGCGCAGCGCGGCGGCCTCAGGCAGGGTGATGTGATCACCGCGTTCAACGGACACGCCATCGTGACCCCGCGCGATATGGCATTCGCAGTCGCCGATGTGCCCGCTGGAAAGACGGTTGGGCTGACGGTTATACGCAACGGGCGGTCGCAGTCGCTCACTGTGACAATCGGAACCGAGCACGCGGCGCAGAGTCTGGCCTCCGCCACCGTCGCGCCGGAACGCGAACGGCTGGGTCTCGATCTTGCCCCGCTGTCCGACGACCAGCGTCGCCAGCTCGGCGTCAACGGCGGTGCGCTTGTCGAAAACGTGAATCCCGGCAGCCCCGCCGACACCAGCGGCCTGCAATCGGGTGACGTAATCCTTCGTGTCGGTCAGCACGCTGTAGCATCTCCAGCCGATGCCGCGGCACAGATTCGGACCGCGGAGGCGGGGAAACGCAACGCGCTGCCCCTGCTTGTCATGCGCAACGGGCAGACGGCCTTTCTCGCGCTTGAGCTGTCCCCCGGCGCCGGTTGACCGCTTTTCGCCGAAAATTCATCTAACCTGGCGGGAACTCCGAAGGCGGGCGGGCCGTTTGGAGTGTGCCTCAGGAGGGTAGAGGCATCCGGATCAAACAGGAGAACGTCTTTATGAAGAATGCGACACTGAATCTCGCAGCAGCAGCGCTCTTTGGGGCGACCGCGCTGGCGCTGTCGACGGCAAGCGCGTCGGCCGAAATCGCCTGCAATGGCGAAGGAGAATGCTGGCACGTTCACGGCCATTACGACTGGAAACCTGAGTTCGGCGTCACCGTGCATCCCGATGGCTGGACCTGGGGTGCGACCGATCACTACACGTGGCGCGAACATCGCGGCCGCGGCTATTGGAAGAACGGCGTCTGGATCAAGTTCTGAACGCTCACGCGAGTTTGAAGAGTGGACGGCGGAAGCGGACGCTTCCGCCGTTTGGCGTTTCGGGGGCACCCGTCTTCCTGCCTGCGCTGCCGGCGGCCCCAACCGTCGATTGACCCTGCCGACTGGGATATGCCTAGAAGTGTGCGGTCGATCTGCCCGGCGTGACGCCAATGGCGGATTGGTCGGACCCGCAGGCTGGCGGGGGCATTGAGCGAGGGCAGGCGGAATGAATTCTGGTATCAAATCCGGCGGCTTGATTGCCGCCGCGACATGGGCCGTGTTGTCCGCCGTCGCCGCGCACGCCTCCGTCGACTCCTCCCTCTTCCAGGATCTGCATTGGCGCTCGATCGGCCCATTTCGCGGAGGACGCGTCCTGGCGGTGGACGGCGTTGTCGGCGAGCGCGATCACTTCTATTTCGGATCCGTAAACGGAGGCGTGTGGGAAACGCGCGATTCGGGTCGCACGTGGCAACCGGTGTTCGATGGCGCCGGCGTCGGCTCCATCGGCGCGCTTGCCATAGCGCCCTCGGATTCGAAGACGATTTATGTCGGCACTGGCGAAGCGGACATGCGCTCCGACATTGCGCAGGGCATCGGCATGTTCAGGACGGCCGACGGCGGCCGTCACTGGTCACGCATCGGGTTGGCCGACACACAGCAGATCGGAAAGATCCTCGTTGATCCAAACAATGCCGATATCCTACTGGTCGCGGCACTGGGCCATCCCTACGGCCCGAACGCCGAGCGCGGGGTATTCCGTTCCTCCGACGGCGGCAAGACGTGGACAAAGACGCTCTATCGCAATGCCGATACGGGCGCGATCGATCTCGCGTTCCGGCCCGGAGATTCCTCTACGGCGTACGCGGTCCTGTGGCAAACGCGCCGGCCGCCATGGAATGTCTATCCGCCATCGAATGGCCCGGGCGGCGGCCTCTTCAAATCGACCGATGGCGGCCAAACGTGGACGCAGATCGCAGATCACGGTTTTCCCTCACAGACGGGCCGCATCGGTATCGCGGTTGCGCCGAGCAAACCCGATCGCGTTTACGCACTCGTCGATGCCAAAGACGGCGGTCTGTGGCGTTCCGACGACGCCGGCCTTAACTGGACGAAGGTCACGAGCGACAAACGCATCTGGGAGCGCGGCTGGTATTTCTCCGGCATCACGGTCAATCCGAAGAACGCCGATGAAGTTTATGTCTGCGATACCATCGTGTTGCGCTCGACAGACGGCGGCGCGCATTTCATCGCGCTGAAAGGCGACCCGACGGGCGACGATTTCCATTCGCTGTGGATCGACCCCAACAATCCCGACCGGCGCATTCTCGGCAGCGATCAGGGCACGCAGATCACGCTCAATGGCGGCGCGACGTGGAGCTCGTGGTACAATCAGCCCACGGGGCAGTTCTATCACGTCATCACGGACAACCGCTTCCCCTACCGCGTCTATGGCGCACAGCAGGATTCGGGTGCTGCCGGCGTGCCGTCCCGCACGAGCGGAATCGACGGCATTTCCATGCCGCAATTCCACGAGATCACGGCCGGCGGCGAAAGCGACAACATCGCGCCCGATCCCGACGACCCAGATCTCGTCTATGGCGGGCGCGTCGACAAGCTCGACCTGAAGACGGAACAAACGCGCAATGTCGATCCCACGCTGGCGTTTCCAGACCGCTATCGCGGGACATGGACATTGCCGCTGGTGTGGGCCAAGCGAGAACACGCGCTTTATTTCGGCAATCAGCGCATCTTCAAGACGACTGACGGCGGTCAGCACTGGACGCCGATAAGCCCGGACCTGACGCGCCCCAATCCGCCGGTCCCCACCACGCTCGATGGGCCGGCGATTGCCGACAACACCAATATCGGTCCACGCCGCGGCGTCGTCTATGCGATCGGCCCTTCGCCGCGCGACGCGAAGTTGATCTGGTCGGGAACCGATGACGGTCTTGTGTGGCGCACGACGGACGGCGGCGGACATTGGCAAAACGTCACACCGAAAGGCCTCGGGGCATGGTCGAAGATCGGCATCGTCGAGCCGTCTCACTTCGATCCCAACACCGCATACATTGCCGTCGACAGACATCGTCTCGACGATTTCGCGCCGTATATTTATGCGACGCATGACGCTGGGAAAAACTGGGCATTGATCGCCAACGGCATTGCCACTGGAGGTGTTCTGAATTCCGTCAACGTCGTGCGCGAAGACGTCGTGCGGCGGGGACTGCTGTTCGCGGGGACAGAGCGCGGCTTCTTCGTTTCCTTCAATGACGGCGCGGATTGGCAGCCATTGCAAAGCGGACTGCCGCCGACCTCGGTGCGCGACATCGACGTTCACGGCAATGATCTCGCGATCGCTACCCATGGGCGCAGCTTCTACATTCTCGACGACATCGAACCGCTGCGCGAACTGGCATTGCATGCGCAGGCCGGCGCGCGATTGTTTGCGCCGGCTCCGGCCATCCGTTTCCGCGCGTCAGGCTTTACCGGTACGCCGATGCCGAAAGACGAACCCATGGCGCCGAATCCTCCCGACGGTGCCCCCATCGACTATGCGCTGCCAGCCCACGTGAAGGGCCCGTTACGTCTGGCCATCACCGATGCGAAAGGCCTGCCGGTGCATGCCTATTCCAGCGACAAGGTTACGCCGGCACCCGATACGGCCAAACTTCACTTCGCGCCCGAGTGGGTGGATCGGCCGGTTCCGTTGCGTACGACGCCGGGCGAACACCGATTCTACTGGGACATGCATTTCGAGAAGCTCGCTGCGCATGCGGACGACGAACGCTACGACGGCGTATGGGCGCCGCCGGGGCATTACTTCGTGTCGCTGACCGTTGACGGGCAGACATTCAAACAACCGCTCGAACTCAAGCCCGATCCGCGCGTGCACGCAAAACCGGCCGATTATCAGCATGAGTTCGCACTGGCGCGGCAGATCGAGAACGCGCGCGCCAAGGCGGGAGAAGCGCTGAAAGATGCAACCATGTTTCATGCGGCGCTCATGCAACGCGCGGCGAAATCGGACGCGGCCACCACATCGAAGCTGCTCGCGATCGACGGAGCACTTAAGCGCATTGCCGAGTTGCGCGACGATGACAACCGCAACTCGGTTCCCGGTCCGATCCTGCCCAATGGGTTGACGGGCGTGCTCGAAGATTTGGGCAAACTGGCCGATGCGGTCGACGGCGCGGACGGCGCGCCGACGCCGGATGCCGAATCCGGGTACAGGCAACGCGCACAGACGCTCGCCAATCTGCTCGTCGAATGGAATGCGCTGAAAACGCAGATACAGACGGCGTTGAAGAAATAATCTTCGCAATGAGACAGGGAGGCAGTGAGAAGGTGGAGACTCACTGCCTCATCGTCTTCCTGTGAAGGTTAGCTTTTCAGCCGGTATCCGGTCTTGAACATCCAGCTCACGATCGTCAGGCACACGACGAAGAACCCGAACGTGGCCAAGAGGCTCACGCTCACGTCGACGTCGCCCCTGCCGTAGAAGCTCCAGCGGAAACCGCTGATCAGGTAGACGACAGGATTGAACAGCGCCACCGTCTGCCAGCCCTTGGGCAGCATGTCGATCGAATAGAATGCCCCGCCCAGGAACGTCAGTGGCGTCACGATCAGCATGGGGATGATTTGCAGCTGTTCGAAGCTCATCGCCCAGATTCCCAGAATAAACCCGAACAGACTGAAGGTCGCAGAGATCAGTACCAGAAACCCGATCATCCAGAACGGGTGAAGTATGTGCATCGGCACGAACAGGGACGCCGTCGCAAGGATAACCAGCCCCAGCACGATCGACTTCGTCGCGGCCGCGCCGACATAGGCGAGCACGACTTCGGCGTAGGAAATCGGCGCCGACAACAGCTCGTAGATCGTACCGACGAATTTCGGCATGTAGATACCGAACGAGCCGTTGAAGATGCTCTGCGTGAACAGCGACAGCATGATGAGTCCCGGCACGATGAATGCGCCGTAGGATACGCCACCCACATGGGTGAGCCGCGAACCGATGGCGCCGCCGAACACCACGAAATAGAGCGACGTCGTAATCACGGGGGTAACCAGACTCTGCCAAATCGTGCGGATGGCGCGCGACATCTCGAATTTGTAGATGGCCCAGACGCCATGGCGGTTGAAGGTGATTCCGCTCATGCTTGCTTGCCTTGGTGCACGAGACTCACGAAGATTTCCTCCAGCGAGCTTTGCGACGTGTGCAGGTCGCGGAAGGCGATGCCAAGATCACTCAACCGCCTGAGCAACGTGGGCACGCCTGTGTGCTCCATGTTTATGTCGAACGTATATTCGAGCTGGTAGCCGCCATCCTTGAGCGCGAAAGGCCAGTCCGCCAGCTCCGGCGGAATTGTTGTCATCGGTTCCTGCAGCACCAGAGTCAGCCTCTTCTTGCCGAGCTTCTTCATCAGCGTGGCCTTGTCTTCGACAAGGATGAGCTCGCCCTTGCTGATGACGCCGATCCGGTCGGCCATCTCTTCGGCTTCGTCGATGTAGTGCGTCGTCAGGATGACCGTGACGCCGCCATCCCTGAGGCGACGAACGAGTGCCCACATGTCGCGACGCAATTCCACGTCGACGCCGGCCGTCGGCTCGTCGAGAAACAGAATGGTCGGTTCGTGCGACAAAGCCTTCGCAATCAGTACCCGCCGCTTCATGCCACCAGACAAGGTTTGGATGGCGTCTTTGCGTTTCTCCCACAGGGAGAGGTCGCGCAGCACCCGTTCCATGTAGGCGCCATTGGGGGCACGGCCGAACAAGCCGCGGCTGAACGTGACCGTGGCCCACACCGACTCGAAGCGGTCGGTAGTCAGTTCCTGCGGCACCAAACCGATACGCGAACGCGCAGCGCGGAAATCGCGCTGGATGTCGAGCCCGTCCGCCGTAATCCTTCCGGTTGTTGGCGTGACAATGCCACAAATGATGTTGATAAGCGTCGTCTTGCCCGCACCATTTGGACCCAATAGTGCAAAAATCTCCCCCCGGCGGATGTCCAGATCGATGGGCTTCAACGCCTGCAGACCGGAGGCATAGGTCTTGCTGACGCCGCGGACCGACACGATGGACGGCACCGGCTGACGATCCAGGAGCGGCTCGTACGCCGGACCTGCAACCTGAGCCGTGGCGGTACCCGGCGCCCATTCGGCTACGTCTGAAATATTCATGATTCGCTCATTCGGGGCCGGAGCCGGGTTGCACCATATCTAGGGATGGGACGCAAACCCATTGACGACAAACCATCCCCTGCACGCGCCACCATAGGCATGCGTCCGGCGCCGGAAAAGCGCACGCGCCCGCAGGGCGGGATTGCGGCCTCGGCAGGCGTGGGGCCATTGGGGAAATTTCAGAGATATGTCGATTTTCCATTGGAAAGTCTTGCCGCTTGCGTGAATCGAGATTTTTTTGCGCCGGAGTGGTTTGCGGCTATGCTGGCGAGCCGCTCCCCACCGTCTCGGGCCATGCACATCCGGGCACTATTCTCGCTTATATTCAGCGTCGCCGTCATCGCGTCGACCGGCATGTCGCTCGCAAGTACTGGTCCGGACGCGCTCGCCGATCCGCGGCTCGAAGCGCGTGCCGTTGCACTTCAGAAGGAACTTCGCTGCGTGCAATGCCAGAGCGAATCCCTCGACGAATCCAGTGCGCCACTCGCTCAGGATTTGCGAAGGCTCATTCGCGTGCAGATAGCGAACGGAGAATCGGACGATCAGATTAAGAAGTATCTTGTTGCACGCTATGGCGAATTCATACTAATGAAGCCGCCGCTTGAGCCCGCTACGTTTGCGCTCTGGTTTGGACCGTTGATCATCTTGATGGTCGGCGGACTTGGCGCGGGGATATTTGTCCTCCGTGCCCGGGCGCGAATGCGCCAGGCGGCTTGATACATCCGGGGTCGCGATCACAACCGTGAGATAAGGACGGCCTGGTGGATAAGGTGTCGGAGCTTTAATGTTTCGTACAGGAAGCCGTAATCGGAATGGCTTACCGGTTAAGTGCCCAGTTCACACGGCTGGCGCGCAAGGGTGCGCGGCCAGCTTCGACCGCAAGGAGACATGATCGCATGAAGAGAACGGAAAACCCTGGCCACGGTTCCTCGAAGGGCCGTCTGCTTGTGTCAGCGTCGGCCGCGGCGATCCTCGCGCTGGGTTTGAGCGGGTTTTCGCTGGCGCCCCAAGCCATCGCTTCGGCGCAGGCACCGGCACACGCGCAATTCCCCACCAACCACAGCACTGCGCCAAGGATGCTCGAGAACGGCGCACCCTTCAGCTTCGCGGATCTCGTGGAGCGGGTGAGCCCGGCGGTCGTGACGGTGACCGTCGAGGAGCGCACCGAGCCCTCGCGTCAGGTCAATCCTGAGGATCTGCCGGAGCCGTTCCGGGATTTCTTCAATCAATTTGGCCAGGGCCATCAATTCCAGATGCCGCACAAGGCGGTGGCGATGGGCTCAGGCTTCATCGTCGACAGAAACGGGCTCATCGTCACCAACAACCACGTTGTGGATGGCGCGCGGAAAATCACGGTGAAGCTGCCTGACGGGCGTGAATTCGACGCCAAGCTGGTCGGTGCCGACGAACTGACAGATATCGCGGTAATCCGGGTCAAGTCCGACAAGCCGCTGCCCTCCGTCGAATTCGGCGACGATCACCAGGTTCGGGTCGGTGACTGGGTGATCGCGGTCGGCAACCCATTCGGCCTGTCCAACACGGTTACGGCGGGAATCATCTCTTCGATCGGCCGCGATGTTGGAAACGGTCCGTATACGGATTATATTCAGATTGATGCCCCCATCAATCGGGGCAATTCGGGCGGACCCACCTTCGACCTCCAGGGCAAGGTCATCGGCATGAACTCGATGATCTACTCGCCCTCGGGCGGCAGTGTGGGCATCGGGTTTGCGATCCCGTCTTCCACCATCCACGAAGTCGTGGCGCAGCTGGAGAGTCACGGCAAGGTGGCACGCGGCTATCTCGGCGTGAACATTCAAAGCCTGACGCCTGAGCTGGCCGCTTCAGTCGGCACCAAGGAAACTAAGGGCGCAATCGTTGCGTCGGTTGTCCCCGGTGGCCCGGCGGCGAAAGCCGGGTTCCGCCCCGGCGATCTCGTGCTCGCGGTCAACAACAAGCCGGTCGACGATTCGCGCGACCTCACGCGCCGCGTCGCGACCCTGCTTGCCGGCACGAAAGCCAGCTTTGCCGTCATTCGCGACGGCAAAGATCAGACGATCACCGCCACGATCGGCGCGCGCAAGGAAGAACAGGTCGCGTCCAACGAAGGCCCGGAAGTGGATTCCAGCGTCGGCGCAACCGGAGAAGCCATGGGCCTGGGACTGACGGCCGTGACACCGGAAGTTCGCAGGGCTTATAATCTCGATGATCATGTCAACGGCGTGCTGGTCACGCGGGTTGACCCCGACAGCGACGCGGCCGACAAGGGAATCGAGCCCGGCGATGTCGTGGTGTCCATCGCGAACAGGACCGTGCACACGCCGCAGGACATCAAGTCGTCGCTCGCAGGCGCGCAATCGCAGGGACGCAAGAGCGTTTTGGTGCTGGTTGAAGGGGCCAACAGCGGACAACGATTTGTCGCGCTGAAGGTCAGCTAGGTTTCGGCCTGGCAGAAAATTGCCGCGTACCGGACGTCGGGGGATTCGTCCCGCGTCGTCCGGCCCCCGCGCCGGCGGCGGTGGCCCCATCCCCCCCGTTGCTGCTGTCGGCGCGGACCCGCTTCGCTGTGCTGCGGGTACCGGCATTCGACGCGAGAGGACAGACATGATGCGCATTCTCGTCGTTGAGGATGATATCGAGGCCCAGAAATATCTTGTGAATGGCCTCAAGGAGGCCGGACACGTCGTGGACGACGCTGCAGAAGGCGAAACGGGACTGGCGCTTGCCCTGTCGCGGCCATACGACGTGGCCATCATCGACCGCATGCTGCCGAAGATGGATGGCCTGAGGCTCGTCGAGGAAATCCGCGAGCACGGCAATGCCACGCCGGTCCTGTTTCTCAGCGCGCTGTCGGAAGTCGATGATCGCGTGAAGGGCCTCAAGGCCGGCGGCGACGATTATCTCACCAAGCCCTATGCATTCGTCGAACTGCTCGCGCGGCTCGATGCGCTGATGCGCAGACGCCAGCCCGCGGCCGTCAAGACGCGTCTCCAGGTGGGCGATCTCGAGCTGGATCTTCTTTCGCGGGCGGCACGCCGAAACGGCACCCCCATCGATCTGCAACCTCGCGAATTCCGCCTGCTCGAATATCTCATGCGCCACGCCGGACAGGTCGTCACGCGCACGATGCTGCTCGAGAGCGTGTGGGAATATCATTTCGACCCGCAGACCAATGTGATCGACGTGCACATTTCCAGGCTGCGCGCCAAGATCGACAAAGGTTTCGAACAGCCGCTGCTGCACACCGTGCGCGGCGCCGGCTATATGATCCGTGCGCAAGCTTAAGCTCCCGCGTACGCTCGCGTTCCGGATCGTCCTTATCTATTTCGTGGCCTTCGCGCTGTCGGCGGGTGCCATCGTCGCGTTCACTTACCTCAACACTGTAAAGGCGTTGAACGGCCAGACGGACCGCGACGTCTCGACCGAAGCCAATATCCTGTCCGACGACTATTATCGTCTGGGGATTGTCGGACTGATCGACAATATCATCGCCCGCTATCCGCTCGGAGCGCAGGGCCACCTTTATCTTTTGGCCCATTCCGGAAATGTGCGAGTGGTGGGCAATCTGGACGACTGGCCGCAGACCCAATCGCTCGGCGGCGACATCGTCGAGTTCAACTATGAAGCACGGCAGCGCCAAATTCACCGCGCCCGGGGCCAGGTAATACAGCTGTCGGGCGATTACGAGTTGCTCGTCGCGCGAGACGTCTACGAACGGTATCGAACTGAGCATCAGGTGACGAAAAGCCTGCCCTGGAGCGTGCTGCTGATGGTCGTGCTCGGGATCGCGGGCGGCGCGCTGATCAGCCACCAGCTTCTGGCACGCCTCGACGCCATCAACCGCACGAGCCGGGAGATCATGGCTGGGGACCTTTCTCGTCGCGTTCCAGTCGGGGGGACCGGCGACGAATTCGATTCGCTGTCCGAAAATCTCAACCGCATGCTCGATCGCACGGAAAGGCTGATGAAGGGCATGCGCCAAGTGACGGACTCGATCGCTCATGATTTGCGCACGCCACTCAATCGCCTGCGCAATCGCCTGGAGAGCATTTCGTCGGGCATCGATCATGACAGCCCCGAAGGGGCCGCCATCGACTCGGCCATCGCGGAGACGGACCGGCTGATCGCCACGTTCAATGCCCTGCTCCTGATCGCGGAAGCCGAAGCGGGCGTCGCGCGTGAGGCCATGGCGCCGCTCGATCTGCGCAGTGTAGTCGAGGGCGTTGGCGAACTCTATTCGCCACTCGCAGAAGAGAAGAACATTGCGCTCGATATCGAACCCAGCGGCGAGGCGATCATCTCCGGCAACAAGAGCTTGATTTCCCAGGCGCTGGCCAACCTGATCGACAATGCCATCAAATATACGCCCGAGGGCGGACAAGTCCGCGTTGCGGTCAAGCAGTCACCCGGCGCCGTCGCGCTGTCCGTCGCGGATACGGGTCCTGGGATCGCCCCGCAGGATCGCGCGCGCGTGCTGGAGCGTTTCGTGCGGCTGGAAGAAAGCCGGAATTCTCCGGGCACAGGATTGGGCCTCAGCCTCGTGGCAGCCGTGGCCCGACTACATGACGCCAAGTTGACGCTGGAAGACAACGCGCCCGGTCTCCGGGCCGTGCTGATGTTTCCCTCGCGCCGCACGAATGCCTGACCAAACCGCAGCTGACGGCGCCACGGATGGTGTTGCCGGCATGATCGAGCGAATTCCCTCGTGCTAGGATCGGCGGCCATGAACGCGTTGCCGGCACATCCTCTGCCCCGTCCCTTCGATCCTGCGCGCGCCCAGCGAACCCTGGCCGCGCTCGCCGAAATGGGATTCCAGCCCGAAGACGCTGCGCGCGGGATTCTCGCCGCGCTCGCGGGCAACAGTCCGTATCTCGCCCGCCTCGCGCTGCGCGAACATGCGTTTTTGCCCATCCTCTTCGCCGCAGGCCCCGACGCCGTATTGCCGGTACTCGAGGCGGATGTCGCGCGGCTTGATGGGGCGGGCGATGACAGGATCGTGATGGGCGGTCTTCGACGCGCCAAGCGGCGGATGGCGCTGGCCGTCGCCGCGGCAGACATCGCCGGACAGTGGACCCTGGAACAAGTGACACGCAATCTGAGTCAGTTTGCGGACTGCTGCGTCGGCGCCGCGTTGCGGTTTCTGCTGCGCGAACGCGCAACGACCGAAGGGCTCGATGTGCAAGAGTCCATGGAGCTGGAACGCGAGACGGGGTTCATCGTCATCGCGATGGGCAAGTATGGTGCGTTCGAGCTGAATTATTCCAGCGATATCGACCTCATCGTTCTCTACGACGCAGAGAGATTTCCATTCCGCAAGAAGGGCGACGCGCGCGGCGCGGCCGTCGATATCACCAAGGGTCTGATCAGGCTCATCGGGGAAACAACATCGGACGGATATGTCTTTCGTGTCGATCTGCGCTTGAGGCCGGATGCAGGCGCCACGCAGGTCGCCATCTCAAGCGAAGCCGCAGAACTCTATTACGAAAGCATGGGACAGAACTGGGAACGTGCCGCAATGATCAAGGCGCGCGCCTGTGCGGGCGATCTCGCAGCCGGGCGCGATTTCCTCAAAGCTATCGAACCCTTCACCTGGCGGCGCAATCTCGACTTCGCGGCCATCGAGGATATTCATTCCATCAAGCGGCAAATCCATGCCCATGGCCGACATGGCGCCATCGCGGTGGCCGGGCACAATGTGAAGCTGGGTCGCGGCGGAATCCGCGAGATCGAGTTCTTTGCGCAGACCCAGCAACTGATCTTGGGCGGACGCAATCCCGAGTTGCGGGTGCCGCGCACATTGGATGCCATCGCGGCCCTGCGGGCGAAAGGTCTGGTTTCGGGCGACGCCGCAGACGATTTGACAACGGCCTATCGCTTTCTGCGCACGATCGAACATCGCCTGCAGATGATCGACGACGAGCAGACGCACAGCATTCCGAAATCGGCCGACGGAATCGACCACGTCGCCTGTTTTGTCGGCTGTGCCGATGCGACGGCATTCGGGCACGAGCTCGTCTGTCAGTTGGAGGCGGTCCAGTCGCATTATGCACGACTGTTCGAGCGCGAGGCGCCACTCGGCAGTGCCACAGGCAGCCTTGTGTTCACCGGCGTTGAAGACGACCCCGCAACGATCGAGACCCTGCAGAAAATGGGATTTCGCCAACCGTCGCATGCAGCCGGCACCATACGGGGCTGGCATCATGGGCGCATCCGAGCCACGCGCAGCGACCGCGCCCGCGAACTTCTGACGAAACTCATGCCGGCGCTGCTCGACGCGCTTGCCGCCACCGCAGACCCCGACGAAGCGTTCGTGCAGTTCGACAGATTCGTATCGCGCCTGCCTGCCGGCGTGCAGCTTTTTTCACTGCTTCTCGCCAATCCGGCCCTGCTGAACCAGATCGCCACGATCGCCGGCTCTGCGCCGAAACTGGCCGACGCGATGGCCCGCGCGCCTCAAGTTCTCGACGCACTGCTCGATGCGGGATTTGCCCATGAATTGCCAGCTCGCGCAGAACTGGATCGGCTGCTTCGAGCGCAACTGTCCGGCGCAAAAGACTATGAGGCGGAGCTGAACGCCGCGCGCCGGTTTGCACGCGAGCAGATATTCCGTGTCGGCCTGCAGGTTGTCGAAGGTACGGCGGAAGCCGAAGCGGCCGGCGCTGCATTTGCCGACGTTGCAGAATGCTGCATTGCGGGCCTTGTCGACCGGGTGACGAAGGAGCACGCCGGAACCGCCGGACGTATCGCCGGAAGCGCATTTGCCGTTGTCGCGATGGGCAAACTCGGCGGTCGTGAAATGACGGCCGCGTCCGACCTCGACCTCATTTTTGTCTACGACGTTCCCCGCGATTCCGACGCATCCGACGGCGCCAAGTCTCTTTCACCCACCGTCTACTTCGCACGCCTGGCGCAACGCTTGATTGCCGCCCTGACGGTGCAGACATCCGAGGGCGGACTTTACGACGTGGACATGCGGCTGAGACCCTCCGGCAATCAGGGACCGGTCGCGGTCCATTTCGATTCATTTTCGCGCTACTATCGCGCACGCGATGCGTGGACCTGGGAGAGACTCGCACTCACGCGCGCGCGCGTGCTGGTTGCCCCTGATGCATTACGCGCCGGCATCGAAGACGCGATCGGCGTGGGTCTTCGTTCCGGACAGCGCGGCCCGGAACTGGCCGCCGACGTCATCGACATGCGCAAGAAACTCGCCGGACAATTCCCGGCGAGAAGCGCGTGGGATCTGAAATTCTCGCCGGGTGGAATTGTCGACATCGAATTCATCGCGCAATTCCTGCAGCTCAAATACGCGGACTTGACGCCCAGCGTGTTCGACCAGAACACCGTAAACGCTCTGGGAAAATTGAAGAGCGCGCGGGCCATTCGGGACGACGATGCGGACATGTTGATTGCCGCCAGTGAACTGCAGCACGCGCTGACGCAGGCGCTGCGGATTGCCGTCGACGGGGTGCTCGATCCGCGCGCGGCGACGCCGGGATTGCAGGCGCTGCTCGCCCGCGCCGGACATGCGCGGGATTTCGCCGAACTCGGACAAAAATTGGAGTCGGCCCAGGTTGGCACCCACGCGCTCTTCGAAAAATTTGTGTCAGTCTAGGTGATCTGGTGTCACGGCCACCGGATCGCTGGCCGGAAAGGATTCGGCCAACGCTTCGTCCAGCCGCGCGTCTAGCTGATCGTGATCCTTATCCCTTAGCGGCACGGCCAAGATGTCGTCATATTCCGGATGCTTGCGAATATAGCCTGCCACGAACGGACAGGCCACAACGGCCTTCCGGCCCTCGCGTCGGAGCAACTCGAGCACACCGCTTGCCAATCGCGTGGCAATTCCATGGCCCTGATGCGCGGGCGGAACTTCCATGTGAACGAGGACGATAGCGGACTTCGCCGGCCGGTAGGTCAGGAAGGAGACGGCGCCTTCCGCTTCGAGCTCGAAGCGGCCAAGTTTCGTATTGTCCCGTATTTCGTCAGCCACCGCGGCCTCCACTTGTGTGACGCCCGTCGACCCGTCCGATATAGGTCGTCCGGAACCGCAAAACCAGACCATTACGACACGGCACGTGCCTGATCGCGCAACTTGAACTTCTGGATTTTCCCGGTGGACGTCTTGGGCAACTCGCAGAAAACGATGTGCCGGGGACACTTGTAATGCGCAAGGTGCTCGCGGCAATATGCGATCAGATCCTCCGCACTCACGTGTTCCTGCCCCAGTTTGCGCTCGACGAACGCGCATGGCGTCTCGCCCCATTTTTCGTCAGGCCGTGCCACGACCGCCGCAAACAGAACGCCAGGATGCTTGAGAAGCGTATCTTCCACTTCGATGGAGGAGATATTCTCGCCGCCTGAGATGATGATGTCCTTCGAGCGGTCGCGCAGCTGCACATAGCCGTCGGGATGCATGACGCCCAGATCGCCGGAATGAAACCAGCCGTCCGCAAAGGCTTCACGAGTCGCTTTCGGGTTCTTCAGATACCCCTTCATGACGATATTTCCGCGGAACATCACTTCGCCCAGCGTCACACCGTCGGCTGGCACCGGCTCCATCGTCTCTGGCTCCATCACGCTCAAGGCATCGAGCGCGTGGTAGCGCACACCCTGGCGCGCCTTCTTCGCCGCGCGCGCTTGCCGGTCCAACTCGTCCCAGGCGTCGCACCATTCATTGACGACCGAAGGGCCGTAGGTTTCCGTGAGGCCATAGACATGCGTGACGTTGAACCCGGCGTCCGCCATGGCGGCCAGGACAGATTCCGGCGGCGGTGCTGCGGCCGTGATGAACTCGACCCTGTGGGGCAACGCGCGGCGTTCTTCTGGCTTCGCATTAACGAGCGTGGACATGACGATCGGCGCGCCACACATGTGCGTGACGCCTTCGTCCGCCAAGACATCGTAAATCGGACGCGCCCGCACCCAGCGCAGACAGACATGCGTGCCGGCGACGACGGACAGCGTCCACGGAAAGCACCAGCCGTTGCAGTGGAACATCGGCAGAGTCCACAGATAGATCGGATGGCGTGTCAATCCGGCGGACAAGACGTTGCCATAGCCCATCAGCGCCGCACCGCGATGATGAAACACGACTCCTTTCGGATTTCCCGTCGTGCCGGAGGTGTAGTTGAGCGCAATCGCATCCCATTCGTCGTCCGGCATACGCCAGACAAACTCGGGATCCCCGCCAGCGACAAATGCCTCGTAATCCAGCTCGCCGACGCGCGCACCGAGCTTGGGAAATTCCGGATCGTCGTAATCGATCACAAGCGGTTTCGCTTTGGAAAGCGACAGCGTCTCCCTGATGACACCGGAAAATTCCCGGTCGGTGATCAGCACCTTTGCGCTGCCATGGTCGAGAATAAAGGCGAGCGCGGCGGCATCGAGGCGGGTGTTCAGCGTGCACAGCACACCGCCCGTCATCGGCACGCCGTAATGCGCTTCGAGCATCGGCGGCGTGTTGGCGAGCATGACGGCGACGGTGTCGCCTTTCTTCACGCCGCGGCGCGACAGAGCGGATGCGAGTCTTCGCGCGCGCGCATAAAACGTCGCGTAGTCGTAGCTCGAATGGCCGTGCACCACAGCCCTGCGCTCCGGAAATACTCTGGCGGCGCGCTCAAGAAACGTGAGCGGCGTCAGCGGCTGATAATTCGCAGGATTCCGGTCGAGATCTGTCTCATATGGGCTACGGCCGAGTGCCGGCTTCGGCCTCGTTGCCTGCCGCAGAGCCGGCGCTGCATGTCGGCGGGCATGCGGTTTTCTCGGGCGCACCGCCGCCGCAGGTTTTGCCAGGGGCCTGGCGACGGACGGCTTTTTGCTCTTCTTCGCTTTCGCGGTCTTCGAGCGGGCTTTGCCGGCCGTCGATTTCTTCTTCGAGGACGCTGCGCGCGACCGCGCCGTTTTCGCCGATTTGCGGGGTGCCATGGCGCTCTGGGGTTGTTTCCTTCGTCGCGCCTGAAGCTAGAGAACTGGCGGCCAAGCGGCAAGCATTGCGGTCTGTGGACGCGCGCTGCCTCGATTGGTACGAAGGCCAGATTTCGGGGCGCATTGCATGGCCGATGGTGTCGATTCTCAGCCGCGGGCGAACGCGTTGCGCCGGCTTTACAACTGGACCATCAGCAAGGCCTCGGGTCCGCATGCGTGGTGGGCGTTGGCGGCGTTCTCCTTCGCCGAGGCGTCGTTTTTTCCCATTCCGCCGGATGTGATGTTGGCGCCGATGGTCCTGGCGGAACGGCGCAGAGCTTTCCAACTGGCCGGATGGTGCACGCTGTTCTCGGTTCTGGGCGGGCTTTTCGGCTACGCCATCGGCTCACTGCTCTACGATTCCATCGGCCACTGGCTCATTCGGCTCTATGGTTATAGTGACAAGATCCAGGCCTTCAGCGCGGCCTATCAACGGAACGCGTGGCTGATCCTGTTCCAGGGCTTCACACCCATCCCCTTCAAGCTGGTGACGATCTCGGCCGGATTTGCACGCCTTTATCTGCCCAAATTCATTCTGTTCTGCACCATCACGCGCGGTGCGCGCTTCATGCTGGAGGCGACGTTTCTTTATTGGCTGGGAGAACCTGTCCGCGAATTCATCGAGAAGTGGCTTGAGGTCGTGTCTGTCGTGTTTCTTCTGTTGGTGGTGGCAGGATTTCTCATCGCACGGTATGCATTCTAGCTCCTGATACCGTCGCAGAGGTTTCCCCGAAGGCGTCATTATGGGCTCACAACTCTTCTCGATCGGAGCCATTCTCCTTTCCACAGCCTTCCTTCTGGTCGGCAACGGCCTGATGACGACGCTGACGCCGTTGCGGGCCCAGCTCGACGGTTTCTCCGGCCTCGCCATCGGCGCGATGGGCTCGTTCTACTATGCGGGTTTCGTACTCGGCTGTTTCGTGGGCCCGCGGCTCTTGTCGCGCGTGGGACATATCCGCACCTTTGCAGTGGGCGCGGCCCTCACCGCGGCCACCGTTCTATTCCAGGCGCTCTATACCGAACCGCTGATCTGGTTCCTCGTGCGCGGTGCGTTCGGATTCTGCGCAGCATGTGTGTTCATGGCGCTGGAGAGCTGGCTCAACGACCGCGCGACAAACGAAACGCGCGGCCGCATCCTCTCGGCCTATGTCGTCGTCAATCTCGGCTGCCTGATGCTGGGCCAATGGTTCCTCCTTGTGGCGTCGCCGAAAGGTTTCGAGCTCTTCAGCGTTGCCGCCATCGTCTACATATTCTGCATCGTGCCGGTGGGACTAACTCAGCTGCCGCAGCCCGTGCCGCAGGCAGTACCCCGCTTTCGCATCGCGCGCCTGGCGCGGCGTGCGCCCGTCGGCATAGCCGGCGTGATCGCCGTGGGTTTTGCCAACGGTGCCGTGTGGGCGCTGGCGCCCGTCTACGCCCACTCGCTGGGCTACACCACATCGGGTATCGCGCTGTTCATGAGTTCGTTCATACTTGGCGGCGCGCTGATCCAGATTCCGTTGGGCCGTTATTCCGACAGGATCGACCGGCGCTGGATCGTCGTGATGGTGTGCATCACCGCCTGCATCGGCGGCGTCGCGCTCGCATTCCTTGGCCGCGGCGGCGCACGCATTCCCGTACTGCTCTTTCCCTTCGCGCTGTTTTTCGGCGCGGCGATGCTGCCGCTTTATTCGCTCTCGATCGCGCATGCCAACGACCGCATGGAGCGCAGCGAATTCGTCGAGGCGTCGGCGACGCTTTTGCTGGTCAATGGTCTCGCATCCGTGGCCGGACCGATCTGCGGCGCGCTCGTCGTCGCGCATTTCGGACAGTCGACGCTGTTTTTCTATACGGCGGGCGTCCATTTCGTCATGGGCAGCTTCACGCTGTGGCGCATTGTGATCGCCCGCGGCGTACCCGGTGAAAAACGCGAGCATTTCGTGTCCGTGCCCCAACCGGCATCGCCGCAGGCGCTGGAACTCGACCCGCGCGGCCCGGAACACGCGGACGCGTCATCTCCAAAGGCAGCTGCCTGAGAAATCACCCAGCGGCGCAACGGGAAAGAATCGACCACAAGGAACACAAAGAAAAATTACGAAGAACCGATCTCTTGCGCGCCGATCGCTGCGCAGGACACTTCTTGCGTTCCTTCGTGTACCTTGTGTTCTTTGTGGTGAAATTTCTCCGCCGCCGCGTCACAACGAGCAATTGCGATAAACCGCCGGCGGGGAGAGGAAGCAACGATTTCACTCGAACAACGGACCCACCGGCCCGCCGCTTCGCGCTCCAACTGGGCGAAGACGGCGAGCCGATGGGACGGACGGCTTAGTTGTGCGAAGCCTTCTGCGTCACTTTCATGACGGTGCCGCCGGACGGACTGGACTTCTCGGCAACCGTTTTCGCGGCTGGCGTCTTGTCGGCGGCGGCAACCTTGCGCGACTTGGCAAGTTTCGCGGTCCTGGTCTTCTTCAGCTTCGAGGTATGACGCAGGTGGCTTTTGTGGAGCTGCGCCGTTTTCGCCGTGCCGGAGGCCGCCGGCTTCGCGGTGTCGGCGTTCTGCGCGGTGACCGCCGAAGGTGCTTTGGTTGCATCGGTGCCCGTCTGCGCGAGGGCGAGCGTGGGCGCGAATGCCAGGGCAACGGCTATGAGCAGGGACTTGCGGATTGTAAGCACGATGGGTGTTCCTTCGAATGACAGTCTCAACGCCACCTCTCGAGGATGAAGGTGGTGGTCAATCGTGGAGAATTCACGTCAAAATCATTGCGCCGCGGTGTTCATCGGATTGAATATTCGTCATGTCGATGGATTTAGTCGGCATTGTGAATGTCACGTGCATGGCGCCGTTCAGATTGCGTTCATCCGCGCACCGCTGCGCGTGCCACGCCGGAAAAACTGTGAGACAAGTTCCTCCAACGACAACGACTCGGGAAATTCGCCATGAAAGATCTTGCCGGAAAAACCGCCTTCGTCACGGGTGCCGCCTCCGGCATCGGGCTCGGCATCGCCACCGCGCTCGCGCAAGGCGGCGTCAAGGTTATGCTGTGCGACATCGAGGAGGGGGCATTGGCGTCTGCGGTCGAAGGGCTGAAGCGCACCAATGCGGATGTCGCCGGCGTGAAAGCCGACGTATCGCTGAAGGCCGAACTGAAGGCCGCGGCGGATGAAACCATCGCGCGCTACGGTAAGGTGCATATTCTCGTCAACAATGCGGGCGTCGGCGGCGGCGGACCGTTCGGCGCCTGGACCGAATCCGCCTGGAACTGGACACTCGGCGTCAATCTCATGGCAGTGGTCTGGGGCATCGAGATTTTCGGACCGCTCATTTCAAGCCATGGCGAGGGAGGACACGTCGTCTCCACTGCCTCGATGGCCGGCCTCATCTCTCCGTCGAGCATGCCGTACAATGTGAGCAAATATGGCGTCGTTGCGCTGTCGGAAGGTCTGCGAATCGAGCTCGCACCACGCGATATCGGCGTGTCGGTGCTGTGCCCGGGGTTCATCCGCACACAGATCGTAACATCCGCGCGCAACGTGCCGGACCGGTTCGCCGGTGCGGCCGGTATCATACCGCCTCAGGGTCCGGCCATGGATATAGTGAAGATGGTCGCCGAACGCGTCGCGGGCGGCATCGATCCGCTTTATGTCGGCGAGCTTGTGCGCGAAGGCATTGAAGGCGACTGGCCCTATATTTTCACCGATCTCGAATTCGAGCCCATGGTCGATGCACGATTTGCCAATATCAAACAGGGTTTCGACCGCATCCGCGGCCGCGAACCCAGACGGTGAACGACTGCTGACACGCGCGCCCGACTGGCACAATCTGGAGCAGGGCAACTGCGGGTGGGTCCGCTACGGGGGGAAAATCACATGGCCTTGACGATCATCGGCGCGGGCTATGGCCGCACCGGTACGATGTCGCTCTACGCGGCGCTGAATCAGCTGGGCTTCCCCTGCTATCACATGTTCGAAGTGATCGCGAACAAGGCCAACGCGTCGCATCTCGATTTCTGGCGCAAGGTCGCCAACGATCCAGAAGGCGCGCCGCAGGATTGGGGTAAAGTCTTCGCCAACTACACCGCAGCCGTCGACAATCCCGCCTGCTGCGTGTGGCGCGAGCTCGCCGTGTTTTACCCGGATGCGAAGATCGTGCTCACGCTGCATCCCAAAGGCGCGGACGCCTGGTACGAAAGCACCATCGACACGATCTACTTCACGGAGAACCGCTGGCAATTCAGGGTGCTCGAAATCGCCACGCCCTTCGGCCGCAAGTTCGGCGACATGTCGCGCAAGCTGATCTGAGGCCGCGCGCACCGAGGCACGATGAACGATCGCGCCCGCGCCATCGCCGAATACAACCGGCATGTCGACGAGGTGAAGGCGGCGCTCCCGCCCGAGCGGCTCCTTGTGTTCACCGTCGATCAGGGTTGGGAACCGTTGTGCAGATTCCTCGACGTGCCCATGCCCGAAGGCGCGTTCCCCAATGTGAACGATCGCGCACAAATCAAACAGACCCTCGCCGGCATGACGCGCGGGGCCTACGCCATCCTTGCCAGCGCGGCAGTGATCCTTGCCGCGGCACTGTACGGCGCCTGGCGCCTGCTGGGTTAAGAAGAAAATTTTATCTCACGCGGAGACGGGGAGAACGCGGGGGATGATCGCGCTTCAACACCACCAGAGCGCCGACCGTCGGCAACGCCGCGGATGACTTTCTTTGGCGCGCAAAGCGCGCCTGTAAATCATCAACAGGCTTGAAGAAAACCAACCGCCGATTTTGATGAAGCGCGCAAGCGCCCTTTGCGTTCTCCTGCTCTCCGCGTGAGAGTCTTTCCTTCAGACGGGAACCCTAAGACGCTGACCGCGTTATATGAAATAGAGTTCTTCCGAGGCGGGCGATGTCGGCATTTGGCCTTTATGTAATCGGTTTCGTCGTCCTGCTGTGCGGGTTCGGGTATGGCGCCTATCTGCTCCATGTCCCACACACCTGGATTATCGTCGGCGCATTGATCGCGATCGGCTTCGGCGTCATGTCGGCGGTATCGCGCACGAAGCAGCGGGATGTGCCCACGGACGCGCCGAAAGTCTAACCCGGCCGTCCGCGTGCGTTAGCTCGCGCCGGACTCGTTCGGTTTGGTCTGCAGCTGCACGAAATTCTCCAGCCCCATCTGCTCGATAAGGCGGAACTGCGTCTGCAGCCAGTCGATGTGCTCCTCTTCGCTTTCCATGATACCGACGAACAATTCGCGCGAGACGTAATCGCCGTTGCGTTCGCATAGCGCCACGCCATCTTTCAATGCGGGTAGCGACGCGACCTCGAGCGCGAGGTCGCATTCGAGCGTATCCTTCACGTTTTCGCCGATGCGCAGTTTGCCGAGATCCTGGAAGTTGGGCAGACCGCCGAGAAACAGAATGCGCTTCGTCAGCCGGTCGGCGTGCTTCATCTCGTCGATGGATTCTTCGTATTCCTTGTGGGCCAGTATGGAGAGGCCCCAGTCGGCCAGCATGCGCGAATGAAGGAAGTATTGATTGATGGCGGTGAGTTCGTTCTTGAGAACGACATTGAGCGCGCGGATAATTCCGGGGTCGCCTGCGAGAGACGCTTGGGGCTCGGGGCCCGGTACCGTCTCTACGCCGCCTTGCTGAAGGCTGCCTTGCCGGCCGGCGCGCGCTCTTCGTCCAGCATGTCTTCTATGGTTTCCTGGCATCGGCCGCAGTTCCTTTCCACGCCACAGCCGGAATAGACCTCGTCTGCGGTCTCGGCGCCACGGGCGATTGCAGCCCGCACGCGGCCCTCATTCAGTCGGTTGCAAACGCACACAATCATCGGAACCGTTCCCAGCCCCCCAATTCACAGGCAGGATATGGGATATATGCGAATGATTGTCAATTGCATAAACTACGTATAGCAGACGCCGAAAAAAAGCGGACTTCTGAGGGTCTTACCCGCCGCGCCAGCCTGCCGGCCGCGGGCGCGACTGCCTGCAAAACTCGCACACGACGCCTTTGCGCTCTGCGAACGCTTCCGCCGCACCATCCCCGAAGGCGTTAAGGGCTGGGGCGCCGCGGGTGAGTTGGATTCGAAGAGGATCAAAGCACTGGGACGGGAGTGGACGGATGATCTGCAGTTCCAACATTCTGCAGAGCGTGGGCTACGTCCTTCAGCCCGGCGGTTTCATCGAGCGGTGGCAAACACTGCTCGCGGGTCTGCCGGCCTATAAATTGCGCGGCGTGACAGTGATCCACTTCGCCGCGTGGAAGAGTCACGTCTCGCTCTACCCTGCGTCGGCAAAGCTGCTCGCTTTCTTCGCGAAGGACCTCGCCGCTGCGACAATCAACAAGAGCACGATCCGCTTTCCGCGCACCGAGCCCGTTCCAGTCAAATTGATCGCACGCATCGCGAAGTTCCGCGTGAGGGAACTCGCCGAACGCGCCAAGGCGAAAAACGCGTGAGACATTCCAGTTAAGGAAACCGCGATTTGCGAAGTTCCTCTTCACCTATGTGAATCGCCAAGCCGCGCGCGTTCGCGAATCTGGCTCGAATCCGCGCTGGTGGCTTTGCGGACGCATACGTGGTTAGGTGGCCGCGAGAGGGAGCCCCGTTCCTGATTAGGAGCACGCTCTGATGCGTTTTTCCCAGGCTTTGCTTAGTGGAATTGTGATCGCCGGACTTGTCGCTGCACCGCTGTCGTCGGCGCAGGCGGGCTGGCGCCATCGTGACGGACATGTCGGCCTGATCGGCGGACTGTTCGGACTTGCCACCGGCGTCGTGGTCGGTGCCGCAACGATTGCGACTGCGCCGCTCGCGATTGCGGCCGGCGCCGGTCGGCAGGGTTATGACGGTCCGCCGCCCGCCGCTTATGGGCCTCCGCCCGGATATGGGCCGCAGCAGGGTGCTTATTACGGTCCGCCGCCCGGATACGCGCCGCCGCAGGGCGCTTACTACGGTCCGCCACCTGCAAACTTCACCCCTCCGCCGGCAAATGCGGCCGCTCCAGGCGCTTACTATGGTCCGCCGCGTCCCTATTACGGGCCCCAGGCTTACGCCCCGGCTCCGCAATACAATGCGCCGCCCAACGGATATTACGGTCCTCCGCCGGGGAACTGAGCGAAACGTCTTCGTCGGCAATCGTCATGGTCCGCAGACCCGGGCCATGACAGGATTAGGAATTCACGCGACGGGTATCGCGACGCCAACACTTTGGCACGCGCCTAATAATTCAGCTTCGGAAACCAGCCCGCGCCGCGGCCTTCGCGCGTGACGTCGAGCAGGTTCCACAAGGGCCAGATCATGTCGACGTGGCGCGAGTTTTGCCCGGGCTCTGCCGGCGCGAAGAGCAGCTCGCTCGACCAGGTGTGGAAGATCTGTCCGTCGCGGCGCACGAAAGAATGCAGCACCGGTATCTGAGAACCGTCGGGCATCTCGCCGTGGTAATCGGCGTTGAAACTGTTGTTCGAACTCGACAGCAGCCGCAACTCCCGCCAGCCGCGGCTCTTCGCAAACTTCGCCACGCGTTCGACCGGCGCGCGCGGAACGACGGCCAGCGCCGCGCGCTCGGTCACATGCTTCGCTTCGCCGTCCAGGGCGTCCAGCATCGAGGTGCACATCGGGCACGGTGCGGCGCCGTCACGCGGGCTGAACATGTAATTGTAGACGACCAGCGTATCGAATTTTCCGAACAGGTCGGAGAATTTCGTCTGTCGCTTGCCGCCATCGGCGATCTCGTCGAAGACGTAATCCTGTTTCAGTTCGCCGCCCAATGGCAGCGAACGCCGCTGCGCCGCCACGCGCTCGACCTGGCGTCTCAGCTCGAGCTCGGCCAGCAGCAATTCGTTGCGCGCCTCGCGGTAGTCGCGGCCTTCACCGGGAAAGCGTATCTCATGAAGCGGTGCGGCCATGACGGTGTCCTCTCGCCTGCAGGGAACGGTCGTATAGCACGCCGACACCACCGCTTCCGGGCGAAAGCATGGTCGCTATTGCACCGCGGCGGCGGCGGATTTGTCACGCGAATTCGGCGGGAATCTCTGCGCGAGCCACGCCCATGGCCGGTCCACGTTGAAGTAGATCGTTTTCTTCGCGCCGCTGTCGTCGGTGACGTCGACCGCATCGCATTCATGCGCCCCGAATTGCACCAGCGATTTGCCGACGAACTTCATGCCCCCGGCATCGAGGAACGCCATTTCCTCGTCGACGGAGACCACAACATAGGCCGATTGCGGCGCTTCGCCGTCGCCCGAGCGGGCGATGGAGCCGAGCAATCCTTGCGCGACTGTGCGGTGATACTGCGCCGAGGAGCGGTCGTTCAGCTTGCGCGAACATTCGGCGGCATACACATGTGCGGCAATGTTGGTGAAATTCGTCACGAGTATCCGGTTGGCCGCGCCCAGCACTTTGGCGCAATCGCTTTTCTGCAGGCCCTCGGCCAGAGCCCGTTCGTCCTCGCCGCCGCGGAAATAGGGCGCGTAGCCGGCGCTTGTGGCATAGGCGTTGCGCAGCTGGGCGTAATCGATATCGGTGAAGCCGCTCTTCAACTGGGAGAGCAGAACATCGTAGCTCGGAAGCGCGCCGTCATCGGCTTGCGCACAAGGAACCGCCGCCAGCAATCCGCACATCACCACGGCAATGCGCCCGAACATTCCCCGTCTCCCGGCCTGTCGTCCACCGCAGAGACTATCAGAAGTCGGAAACGGTCGGGAGGATTTACAGAGCGCAATCCAGGTGGCGATTGGCGAAGGTGCAGGTCCGCTCATGCGCGCCCGCGTCCGACAGGACGTCGATGGTCCAGGCATCCTTCTGGCCTTTGGTAAATGCGAGGAAGCCATAACCGGGGATCGAAAGTCCGGTGCTGATCTTCACCGTGCCGATCGACTGGCCCGACAGGTCGGCCGGCGCCGG
>JBEKLN010000001.1:0-246378 GCA_050010175.1 Rhizomicrobium sp. | reverse complement strand
AGCAGGAGGCGCAAGGACGCATTTAAGTAGCATTGTTGTTGCTGTTCGAGCGTGTTTTGAAGTGCGCTCCGTGTTCGTCCGCTGTCCGGAACGAGGCGCCGTCATGTCCGGTTCTCGTCCTGAAACGTGCGGATGATGTGTTGTCCGCGAGGCGAACCGCCGGGTGCAGCCGGTGCCAGAGCATGCGTTGCCGCCGCACTGCGGCCCTTCGTGCAGCGATCGCACCGGCACGCGCATTCGCACAAGACCTGCGTTGCAGGCGAGTAGGGCAAGCGACGCGTCACAGGCCCTTCAGATATTCGATCAGCGCCCACCGCTCCGCGTCGTTCAGCTTTTCTCCGTAGTCGTGACCAGAATTGTAGTTGCCGAGGATCGGCGTACCGTTCGCATCGCGCACGCGAAATTCGCTCGTGTTCGGCAGATTGGGCGTCGAAACAAAACCGACTTTGACGGTATCGAATTCATGGCTGCCGACGGAAAAATCCTCCGGCCGGGTGCAAGGATGTTCTTTGCCACCGTCATCGCACATCACACCCGTTTGCTGCGGCGCCGCGGTCAAATCGCGCGAATTGCGCACCGTTGCCGGCAGAAGCAGATCGTACAATGTCGGAACGGATCCGTTGTGCAGATAGGGTGCCGTTGCCCAAATGCCGTCGAGCGGGCGCGCCTTGTAGGCAAGACCCTGATCGGCATAGTTCGACAGCTGCGATTGCGTGATGCATTTTTGCGCCAACGCTTTCTTCGCCGGATCGGATATTCCGGGAAGATACTCGATCTTTCGGGTTACGAGCGCATGTACGAGGCTCGGTCGCGCCTTGCCGAACAGGTCGTCGAGCACCTTTTGTGCGATCGCGCCCGCGTCTTCGACGATCGCGCCGATCGCCGAATTCTGCAGCATGACGACGGTGGGCGATTGGGCGCCGAAGACAGTCGATGCGAAGGGTAATGTAGGGCGGCCATTGAGCCGGCCGGTATTCGAGGTGTTGTTGAACGTGTTGCAGGCGAGCCAGATGTCGGTGCCGGCCGTGGCGAGTGATTGCATGTGGGCGTAGATTCGGCTCGCCGTATTGCGTTTGTCGTCATGACACGAAACGCAATTTCCCTTCTGCGTGTCAGCGTAGATGCCTTCGCCCTTGTAGATCTTTTCTCCCAGCGCCTTTTTGTCCGGGTCGATTTTTCCGAGAAACGCCGGCCACTTCGGCGATTGCAGCGTGCCCAGCGCCCCCTCGATGGCGAGGAGCGCACCCACCTGCGCCGTCGATTTGTATCCGTGCGCGGGCCCGTCGGGGTCGTAGACATTGACGTCGGCGAACACGCCGAGGACTTCGCCGACGTTGCGGCCCAGTGCGCCGATGCCTGTTTGGCGTTGTTCGCGGGTTTGCAGGTTGCGAACGGTGATCACCATATCGTTCTTCGCGATGCCGTTCCATTGCACGCGATCTTCGATCGGTGCGTCCCAGATGAACGGATAGCTTGCGGGCGCCGTGCTCGGCGTGGGCAATTGGGGATCGCCGCCGACGATCATGGCGATCTTGTTGAGGATGTGCCCCTGTGCATCGAGGCGGCCTTCGTCATGGATGTCCGCGACGGCATTTTGGGCGGCAAGCCTTTGTTCCCAGCCGAGCACCGCATTGAGTTCGACGTGCAGATTGGCCTTGTCAGCCGGCGTCGATCCGGCCGGCAGGACGTTCGACGCAAAACGGTCGAATTTTGTCTGGTCGCTGCTGGTCTGCGCGAGCGCCTGGCGCAGATCGTCGAGCATCCTCTCGAAATCGCCCAGCGTGGCCGCGCCATCGACCCTGAACGGCGGGTTTTTGTGGTAGGTAATATCGTTGGTGTGGCAAGCGGCGCAGTTCAGGCCGAGCCATTGCTGCCTTGGAAAATCCGCCCATGCGCCGGCGAAGTGGCGATTGCCGTCGCACAGCGAAGGATATTCGACGCAGGCGCCGCCAGTCTTCCCGTCGTCGCTGTTCGTGTCGACGACAAACCCGATCGGGAGGCCCCAGCCGTTGTGTTCGGTGAGATAGTTGAGGCGGGCGATATGCGAGTCGGAGAGAAACGTCTCCGTCGAGTCCTTCAGTTCGAGATGTTGCGCCCACTTGAGCGGGAGGAGGCGCGAACCCTGCGAGACTTTGTACCACCAGTCGCGGTCGGCCTGTGTCCACCCCTGACCGAGATCGGCCTGCTTTACCGGCGAATTGGCGTTCTGCGTGGCCGACCAGCACCCCATGGTCGACAGGCAAAGAAGACTCACGAAAAGAATGCGGTGCATCGAATCCCCCGATTCCAATATCGGGCCTTGATTAGCACGGTTAATGTGGTCCAAACAATGCGAACGCCACATGCTTACATCATCCCGCAATCGGAATAGTCCGTTTCTTTTGCGTCTACCCTGCCCGGACGAAGAATTGCGGCGACTTTCCAGATCGCGTCAAGAACGGATGCATAACAATGCCAACGGAAGGCCAAAGGAAAATATTCCACGAAATCGCGGGGAATGCGGTCGAGAATTCCCACAATGCGATCAAGCAGGTGTGGGTTGCCCTGTTTGCCGGTGGTACCTTTTCATTCATAAAATCCTTCGACGACCTGATGCACTGCGCTCACGTATTTTTCCCCTATCCGGATGAAAGGGTCCATTGTTCGTGGCTTCTGGGCGGCGACAACGAGTCGATCCGGTTGGCGATCTGCATCTCGCTTTACGTCGCCTATGCCCTGACGTTTTACCGCTTTTACGTCGGCAACATCCGCGTCTTCGACTTGCGCTATGTCGAGATCGTGAAATTCACCAAGCTGCTCTACGAAAGCGATCGTGCTGCCTTTGAGCGGTTGTTCGATCATCTGGACGAAGGCAGGCGGTGGGACAGCATCTATCTCATTTTCAAGACGTTCGTGATCATCAGCCTGACGATAGAGATAAACACGCCCTTCATATTTTTCTCGATATACTTTCTCGTGTTGTTGCTGGACGTCGCCTGGATTCGAATTGCGATTCATCCCAGGCCGCTCTTCAAACCGCTGTTCTTCGAAACAATTGGACTTCCGGCAGAGCTGGGATCTGCGACCTCGGGCTGGCCCCAGGAAAGCAGGGTTGCCTACAAGGAGCTCGAAATGACGTTTTCGAGCCACGCAATGACAATTTGGACACGAAACAATACCATATTTTCGATCATAATGCTCGTATTGATCCCGTTGCCATATCTGTACCGGGGATCGGACCTGGAGCTTTATTCTTTAATTTTGCTTTCATTGTGCGTGATCATGAATTCGTTGATTGATCTGATAATGACATGGAATTTCTATAATCCGAAATTTTCGAAGGGCTATCGTCTGTTTTTGAACGAAGGAAGACCTGTGGGCCCGTGAGATCGCCGGCTAACTCCTTCGAAGCGGCCTTTCAGGCCAGGAGGGAGTGGACGGCCCGCCTGAGTGTGCTGATGGAATTTTGCAGTCGTCCGACAAGCACATCGGAGACGGCCCAGCAGCTCAATGCTGCGACGCCCAGATAGTTTGCGCCGATGAAGGCTGCGGCTATACCGGGTATTCGCAAAATGAGCAGCATCGTCCCTGCAAGCGGTTGAATGGCGTCGGCGCATGCAACGAGCCACGGCCTGGCCAAAGTCTGGCCCAGCCAGGCCGCCGGCGCCCTTAGTGCGCCGATGGCCCATATTGCCGCCATTGCAAGTAGAGTGGCTTGAAATGCACGATTCGCATACGCGACCTTGGAAATAACCGCCACCACATCTCCAAATGAGAAGAGTGCGCATCCGATGGAATAGCCGGCGCGACGATGTCCCCATCGTGCAAGTGTGAGCTCGGCTGCGATGAAGCTGACGGAAACGACCGCTCCGCTGACATCGCCACCGAAAAAAAAGACGCAACTCCCCGCCATCGACACAAGTCCACCCAAATTCTCGGATTTCATGCCTTCGATGACGGCGCGCGCGCTCCCGATGCGGTGTCTCGGCAACAAATCCGGACTCTCCTGGCGTGGGTGTTCCGACACGAACGATTCGATCCTGAGCTGGCGCTCAATTTGCGTAATTGGATAGCACAGTTCGCGCCACTTCGAAGTGTCGGATGCCGGGTCGGGCGCAAAACGGGCCGCTACGATTCGCCGGTGACGGGGAACTCGCTGAAGCTTCCGCGGAATCAGCGACTCGAGGGCATCGGTCTGCGGCGGTTGAAGAAAGCGCGGGCGGCTGCCTCGCGCTCGCAGCTTTGCATGGGAGCAGACACTCTATTCGGCTTCGCCTTTCGCGACGCGCAGGCAAGAGCCGGTGCCTACAAACGCGGGAGTTGCGCGTTATCGTCATCTAGAGGGGTAATCCTCGGAAATTTCCCGGAAGGATACGGCATGGCCACGATTTGGTATGAAATCGCGTCGCAGCGAAAAATCGCGTGTGGCTGCGCTGCGCTTCTGGTCGGTCTGGCGGCAGCCGGGGGCTTCGCGTCTGCAGAAGATGCACCAGGCGGTCAGCTGCTCTCTCAAAGACCCCCGCAGGCTGCAACGGCCGCCACGTTCGAAGCGGGCACGAGCACCATCCAACCCAGTCTTTCGATCTCGTATCGCGTGCTCGGCGACGCGGCGAACGTTGCGGCCGACAAGTTCGCGGGTCCCCGCGCCGGCACGACGCGCGTCGGCTGCAGCGCAGCTCAGGTCGGCACCAACGTGAGGATATCCGTGCCGCAGGGCTGCCTCGATTTCGACTGGCATGTGAATGCCGCGCGCAACGGCGCGATCACGGCGAAACGCGCCGGCGACGGCATCGCGTTCGCGATCCCGGTCAAGTTCGCAGGCACCGGCGGGTTCCGGGGCGATCTCGCCAAGGCGCTACAGATGAACAGCAAGGATTTCAACGGCACCTTCGTGGTGACGATCGCGGGCGCGCTCAAGCCCGACAAAGGTTTCTGCCCCAGGCTCGATCGTGCCACGGCGCAGTTCGCGTGGACCACGCCGCCGGAGATCGATCTCGTGAAGAAGACCTGTCTGGGTGCAGGGGGCGCGCTCTGTCTCGGTCCGTGGAAACTGCCGGTGGGGACGATGCTGACAGCCGAGATCAACCGCTCGCTGACCGATCAGGTGAACGAGATCAACGGCAAGATTCCCTGCAACGATATCCGCGACGCGCTGCAGAAAGCGTGGAAGCCGTGGTCGTTCCAGGTCGCGCTGCTCAATTCGCCGGCGTTCCTCGTGACCTTCGAACCGAAGGCGCTCTCCGTGCCCGGCGTGGCGGCGAACGATGACGGCGTGACGTTGACCGCAAGGCTCGATGCGGCGACGAGCGTGTCGTCCCACCAGCCCGCCGCGCTGGTGCAACCCGCACTCCCGGAGAACGCGCCGATCCTCTCGCAGGCTGGACAATTCTCGCTGCATGTTCCGCTCGCCATTCCCTATGAGATGCTCGCATCCGTTCCCTCCGGTTCGATCGTGGGCAAGCCGATCCGGTCGCGTGGCGCGGTGATCACGCCCATGAAAATCGAAATGTTTCCGAGCAACGACAAGCTCGCCATCGGCGTCACGTTCCGAACCGATGCGCCGAGAAAACTCCGCGGCCAGACGGGAACGCTGTGGTTCACGGCCACGCCCGCGATCGCCAACGGCGGCCACCTCATCCGGCTCGACGATCTGGCGATGACGCAGAAGACAGATGGCAGACTCTGGGTGCTGGCGCCCGCGTTCGGCCAATTGCCGAAGGTGGTCGGCGGCGCCTGGTCCTACGATCTCGGCCCCCTCGTGCGCGAGGCGCAAACCCGACTGCACCAGGCGATTGCCGATCCCAAAAACACGGCCGGCGTGAACATCACGGTCGCGAACGACGATCTGCAACTCGGGCGCACGGCGCTGCTGTCGAACGCGTTCGTGCTGGAGGGCGACTTCCATGCGGATGTCGGCGTGGCGCTCGGCCAGCCACGCCAGCAGGCGAGTGCGGCGACGCCGTAGCGGTCGCTGCGGTGGCCGGCGAGAATGTGGATGGATCCAAACACAAATGTCATCCCGGCGAGAACGCATGCATGTGATGCATGCGTTCGAGGTGAACGGGATGGCAGTGCGGGTTGAAGGCGTAGTTGGTCAGGTCGGTCGATTTACATAAACCAGTATCACCAGGCTTGTCAGGACAGCGATCCAGCCCGCATATGCGACGATCACTGTCTTTTGGTTTGGCGGATATGCACGACCAACACCGCCAATAGCTTCATCCATGCGCGCTAGCGTCGCTGTCCGGCCATGACGGGCCAGGACAACGCCCCACCGCACTGCTAGCGCGAACAAGATGAGGCACCAAAACACGAGGAGCCATTGGCTAGTGGTCCACGCCCAAGGCTTACTGAACGCCTTGAGGGCCGCAGTCGCGGTTTGCAACAGCACCACGCCAAGCCAGACCCATTTCCAGCGTTCGGGCTTCATCCACATAGCATGCCCACGAACGCGCGGTCGCGCTAGTCTCTGCGAACGGCAGATTGTGCGACTGATTCCCCATGCCCGCTCTCTTCATCAGCACCGATACCTCAGCTGACGACATCAATCCACGAGCCCGCAAGCGGATCGTGCGTGCGTTCCTTGGCGTGAAACGCCTGCGTCGCTCAGTCTTCGTTGATCTCTGAGGTGGTAGTCCGTTTTACGACATATCTGATTGCAAGCATCGACGCGAACAGAAACGCAACGAGTCCGAACTTGGGATCGAGGAGCACCAAGACGAACGGGAACGTCAGCAAGGCCACCTCGCATATGATCGCAGCCCATATCATCAACCAGTTGCCGGCTGTGCGGGTGTGGAGAACCGGCCTGAACTTGGTGCCGCAATTCTCGCAAAAACAAACCCAGCCCGTGGGCGGATAAATCGTGCGGAACCAAAGCGAAATTGCGACTGCCAGAATGCCCTCAATGACCGGACGGCGCCTCCGGCTCAGATTGGAACCGCATTTCGGACATCGGATATCATCCAGGTCGCCGATGTCGCGTTCCAGGAGCGATTTGAACTCACCGCTCGCGCAGAGCTGTTGGATTGTACGTGCATGTTCGATGCAATCATACGGCACCTGGACCTTGACGCCGCCCAGCGCCGTTGAATAGTGCCATGCATTGCCAACATGAAATTCGTGAGAAACGACCGCCGGAATCCCCTCGGCATTCAATCGGGAACAGAACATGTGTGCTTCCCACGGCTCTCGGAAGGCCGTCACCGTCGTCAGCATGTTGTCGTTCACCCCCTCAGTTGCGAGACGCTAAGTTCGGGACAGGACCGTGAACAGACAGGTTCTCCCACGTGCCCCCATACCTCGGACGGACGCCAGTCTCTGCTGCCGATTCGCTACATCGACGCAAGGAGCTCAATCAGGCTTACCGTAGATAGCAGGATAGGGCAAAATGTGTAGCGAGATTTGTCCGAATGTTGCCGTAGTCGCTCGCACGACGCAGTCGTGTTAGCCTTTTGGCCCGCCGGATTGTACGACTGACGACCTATGCCCCTTCACTTCACCGACGCAGACGCATTGGCCGACGACATCATTGCCCGTGTCGGTAAGCGGATCGTGCTGGCGTTGCCGCTGGGTCTCGGCAAGGCGAATCTTGTCGCCAATGCGCTGTTCGCGCGCGCTGTCGCCGATCCGTCGCTGTCGCTGACGATCTTTACGGCGCTGACGCTGGAGAAGCCGCATTACGCCAATGCGATGCAGCGGCGCTTTCTGGAGCCCGTCATCGAGCGGCTGTTCGGCGGCTGGCCGGAGCTCGATTACGTGCATGCGCTGCGCAAGAACACTCTGCCTCCGAACATCGAGGTCAACGACTTTTTCTTTCTCGCCGGACAATGGCTCAACGTGCCCAGAGCGCAGCAGGATTACATCTCCACCAATTACACCCATGCGGTGCGCGCTGTACTGGCGCAGGGCATCAACGTGATCGGCCAGCTGGTGGCCAAGCGCGAACGCGATGGCGAAACCCGCTACAGCATGAGCTCGAATACCGACCTCACGGTCGAACTGCTCAGGTTACGCGCCGAGGGCAAGACCGATTTTCTCATGATCGGCGAAGTGAACGACGAACTGCCGTTCATGCCGGGCGACGGCGATCAGCCGGCCGATACGTTTCATGCGGTGCTGGATGGGCCTTCGACCCAGTATCCGCTGTTCGCGCCGCCCAAGGAGCCGATCGACCTCGCCGAATATGCCATCGGATTTCATGTCGCACGCATGATCGCCGATGGTGGCACGCTGCAGATCGGAATCGGCCAGGAAGGCGACGCGGCCATCCACGCGCTCGCTCTGCGCCAGCACAACAACGCCGCGTACCGCGAGACGATCGGCCGGCTGACGGTGGCCGACGACGGATTCTGCGAATACGAGCCATTCAACGAGGGGCTTTACGCCGCGACCGAAATGTTCGTCGACGGATTCATAACCTTGCTGCAGGCGGGCATCCTGAAGCGCGAAGTCAATGGCGCGGTGCTGCACGCGGGTTTTTTCATCGGTCAGAAAAGCTTCTATCGCGCCCTGAACGCCATGGACGATGCGAGCCGCGCGAAGCTCCAGATGACGGAGATCGCCTTTACCAATTCGCTTTATCGCGGCGAAGATGCGAAGCGGAAAGCGCGCGTGAGGGCCCGCTTCGTCAACAACACGATGATGGCGACGTTGCTGGGCGCTGCCATCTCCGACGGTCTGGACGACGGCCGCATGGTGAGCGGCGTGGGCGGGCAGTATGATTTCGTGGCCCAGGCATTCGCGCTCGACGGCGCGCGTTCGATTCTCTGTCTTAAATCGACCCGCAACCGTCGCGGCAAGCTTTCCTCAAACATCCGGTTCAATTACGGGACCGAGACCATCCCCCGTCATTTGCGCGATGTGTTCGTGACGGAGTACGGCATCGCCGATCTGCGCGATAAATCCGACAGGGATGTCATCGCGGCGATGCTGTCGGTGGCGGATTCCCGCTTTCAGCCGCAGTTGCTGCGCGACGCGAAAGCGGCGGGCAAAATCCCCGGCGATTATGAAATCCCGGAAGCTTTCCGCAACAACACGCCCGAACGCATTGCGTCGGCGCTGGAGCCCGTGCGCGCGCAAGGCCGTCTGCCGCTGTTTCCGCTGGGCACGGATTTCGACGCCACGGAAGTTCGTTTGCTGCCGGCGCTGGAGCTGCTCGATCGTGCGTCCTGGTCGGCATGGGGCCTCGTTCGTCTGGCTGCAGAGGGGCTGTTCGCGGCCGCGCCGGCCGACGAGCCCGCGCTCCTCGCGCGCATGAAGCTCGATGCGCCGAAAAATCTCCAGGATCGCCTGTACCGTCTGCTGCTCAGCGCGGCGATACGCATGACGAAATAGAGTCCACCCTTTCTCAAGGGGAAGGAGGCGTGGAGATGCTGGTTTCGGCGGGGCGAAGGCGCCGATCGACGGAATGCTCTAAAGCCGCAGCCGCCCGCAAATATATCGAGAGCCGAAGGGTCGACGGTCGTGTATTGTTGATCCCCTGACGAAGGGGGCGGGGGGCGCCGGTTGCGATTCATTCTGGCATGGGCGGCGTTCGCCGTCAGCGTCTACGTGGGCCTTTATGAGTACCGGCAGCATTGGCTTGCGCCGGTCTTGCACCCGATTTGTCTTCACGGCGACACGTCCGCTGCACGCATATTCGCGTGCACTGCGGAGATCGACGACAATCAGACGCCGGCTGCCGCGCGGCGCGCCGATCTCATCCAGCGGGCGGATGACTATGAATCATCAAACCGCGCGCGCCTGGCGATCGGCGACTACACGGCGGCCCTGGCCCTCGGCTCGAAGGATGCGGTGGTATTGCGAAAGCGGGGCGACGCCTATGACGACATCGGCCGGCAAACGGCCGCCATTGCCGATTACGATCGCTCGATTGCACTCGCACCCGGTGACAAGGAGACATTCAACAATCGCGCCTACGCGGAACAACGCGCAGGTCGCACGACGCGGGCAATCGCCGATTACAATCATGCTATCGCGATCGACAAGACCTATGCCGTCGCTGCGAGAAATCTGGCCGAACTCTACCACGATACCAAGGACTACGCGCGCGCGCTTGCCGGTTTCGACCGGGTCATTGGGCTCGCGCCGGATGACGCTCTGGCGTGGCGCGACCGCGGCGATCTCCTCGACGACATGGGCCGCCGAAACGAGGCTATCGCGGCCTATACGAAGTCGGTTGAACTCGATCCGTCGAATTCGACGGCCTTCAACAATCGCGGTTATGTCTACAACGAACTCGGAAAATATACTCTCGCGATCACGGACTATGACGTGGCCATCAGGCTCGATCCGGACTCGGCAAGCGCCTGGGCCAATCGCGGCCAGGCCTACGAGAACGAGGGAGAGGACGGGCGCGCTGTCTCCGACGAAACCAAAGCGATTGCCCTCGACCCGAAATCCTACACCGATCTCGACATCAGGGGCTATGCATACGCCGGCCTCCACCAATACGGGCGCGCGATAGCGGACTACGATCGGGCTATCCGGATCGATGCGGACTATGCCGAGGCCTATCGGGATCGCGGCAACGCCTACGATTCAGAAAATAATGAAATCCGCGCCGTGGCCGATCTCGGCAAGGCGGTTGCGCTGGAGCCGGACAATAAATCCTACCTGCACGATCGTGCGTCGATCGAAGACAACATGAAACGCTTCGCCGATGCGATTGCCGACGAAACGAAGGTTATATCCCTGGAGCCGGCCGCCGCGGAGGCTTAATTCCACCGCGGCGACATCTATGACGATGAAGGCGACGATGCGCGCGCCATCGCCGACTACAACGCGGCGCTGACGCTCGATCCCCACAATTCCACGGCGTTCAACAATCGCGGGTATGCGGAGGAGAACCTGGGCCGCTCAAAGCTCGCGATCCGGGATTATACCGCGGCGATACGCGCGAACCGCGATGACGCACAGGCCTTTGATAACCGCGGCGTCGTTCGTGAGGCGCAGGGCGAGCACGCTCTCGCGCTGGCGGATTACGAGGCAGCCATTCGCATCGCTCCCCATCTCGCCAGCGCATGGCGGCATATGGGCGATCTTTACGACGACGAGGACGATGACGACACGGCGGTGGCGAAGTATACCCGCGCCATCCAGGACGATCCGACGAATCCGGATTCATGGAACAATCGCGGCTATGCGCGGTCGCGCCTGTTTCAGTACCAGCTCGCGATCGCCGATTATTCACATGCCGTCGCGCTCAATGCGCATTATCTCGCCGCCTACCAGAATCTTGGCGACGCCCTTCACAGTCTTGGCAGGGAAGACGAAGCACTGGCGGATTATGATCGCGCGCTGGCCGAGAATCCGCGCGACAAATGGGCCTTGCTGGGACGCGGAAACGCCTATGCCGGCAAGGGCAGCGACACCCAAGCAATCGTCGAATACGACGCGGCGCTGAGCGTCGCGCCGGAATTTGCCGACGCGTATTACCGGCGCGGACTGGCCAAACTCAGACACGGCGACGAAGCCGGCAGCAATCGGGACTTCGCGTCCGCAACCCGCATCGATCCCACCATCATGAAGCGGTAGCCGGCAAATCGCTCTATGCTGCGGAGCGCCGATGGGAATGCGTGTGGCGGCGATGGTGCACTACTTGACTGGTCATTCTTCCAGTCGATATATAGTGCCGGACAGGCCGCACTCACGCTACTCCCGATAATCGCGCTTGCGTTGCTGATGCTGGCGGCGCAGGCGCGCGCCTCATGGAGAGCAATCCCCATCCACGCAATTGTGAGTGTCCCGATAGGTGAGGCTAATTCCTCCTCCAGCGTCGATGTTGACGCGCTGAGAAACTTGGGTTTGGCGCAGGACTGGCGGCGAACTCAGAGTGTCTTCGTAGGTCGCCCAAACGACCAAATCTACCGTAGCTGCCCCCGTGTGGATGGCATCGCGAACGGCAAAGGGGATGTCGGTGAATTGCAGTTTCAAACTCTGGCCCGGCCCGAGCACGAGAGGCGGAAGGGTGTCCCTGTCAGCCTTCAATCTATCGAAAGGATCGCCGGTAAAATCCGTGACGACGGCTTTCTCCATCCTAAGATTTCTAGCCCACGTTTTGCCGCCATTGGTGACAGCCAGTCTGACGGAGTAGAGCGTTGGGTTATTTTTGGGGTACGGAACCGCGTAAATCCTGATGTGGACATAGGCTCGCAGCTCGCGCTCGGAGGCGCTTCTTTCCTCTCCAATAAGTTTGGTGGTGGAACGCCAGAGCTTGGCGGTGTACCAGAAAAGGCCGCCCGTAAAGAGCGTAAGAAGAATGTTGGGAACGATGATCCACCAGTCGTGCGGCGGTTGGTGATCTTGTTGATCGGATTTTTCGGTGGAACCGCTTGCTGGGATTTCGGATGGAAGAATTTTTATGACAATCGGCGCATCTTCGGTGCCGCGCTGTCCGCCGTAGGTTGCTTGCTGCTGCTTGTTGGTGCCGGAGCTTGGTGCTTGATGTTGGCTCCTTCCACTTACGGTTGGTGGCTGTGATGTTTGTGAAGTGCTTGCGGCGAGTGCCGCTGCAACTATCAGAGCCCCTAGTTTCAGCATCCCCTAATCGCTTCCCCGAAAATGTCCGGATTGCTGCGGTTGTTATACCGGAACTGGAACTCCGCGACGTACAGCGGCAAATACTTCGCGGAAACCTTGTGGAAAGTGCCGACGATACCGCGCTTGAAGATCGACCAGAAGCCTTCAATGGTTTGCGTGTGGACCGCGCCGACCACGTATTCGCCGCGCGCATGGTCGACAGAGCCGTGCGGGTATTCCTTGCCCAAATGCTTGTAAGCAACCCACTTGTCCGTGCAGAGCAAACTAACGTCCGTCGAGACGGCTTCGCGGATGAACTTCACCAGAGTGTCAGCCTGCACGTTTTTGACGACGCGGGCGACCACATTCCCCTTGCGTTCGACCGCGCCAGCGACCACGGCCTTGCCAGCGCCGCCCGTGCCGCCGTCACCACTTCCGCGCTTGTCCTTGTGCCGGTTCTTGGCTTTGCCGCCGACAAATGTTTCGTCCACTTCCACGATGCCCATGAGCTTGCGGAATTCTTCGTTTGCCAGTCCGGCGCGCACGCGATGCGTCATGTAGAGCGCAGTGCGATAGGAACCGAAGCCAAGCGTTCGATGGATTTGGTGCGAGGAAATGCCTTTCTTGCTGGTCAGCATCAAGTGAATGACGCGGAACCAGTCGCGCAGGGGCTTATTCGTATTCTCAAAAATCGTGCCGGTCAGGTGCGAGAAGCGATAGCCGCTATTTGGCGCGCAGGAGTAGCACTGCCACTTGTAGGGCATCGTGGAGACGCTATGCGTAACGGGCATTCCGCAACGCGGGCAGATCACGCCTTCCGGCCAGCGATGGCCGACCAGATACGCGCAGCAAGCGTCTTCGTTCGGAAAAGCCTTCTCCCACTGGGCAAAGGTCATCTGGTGAATTTGGGGCTTTTGTTTCTGGCGGGTCATGATGGCCATCCCTCACTGTCGGGAGGAATATAGCCCAATGCTGCTAACCAGTCAAGTAGTGCACCATCGCCCGTGTGGCGATACTCCTGCATATGCGTGGCGCGAAGACCGGCGAGCCCGAAGTCGTGGATCGCGCGTTCCCACGACAGAAATTCTTCCGTCGTCAGGGCGTATCGTGCGCAGGCGTCTTCGAGGCTGAGCAATCCTCCGTGCACCGCCGCCACCACCTGCGCCTTTCGGCGCGCCACCCACCGTCGCGTATCCGCTGCCGGCAAGTCCATCAGTGTCAGCGGACCGCCATCGGGCCCGATGACGTAGTTCGGCGTTGATCGCGTAGTTCGGGTCATGGCTTTGCTCCAGCCGTTTGTTCGGGAGAAACCCTGCAATCCGCCAATCCGTTCCACGCTCTGCACCATGGTGGTAATAGAGGGGTTAAGCGGGACACCCGCGCTTTACGCTTGCAGCAGTGGAACTCTCTTTTGTTAACGCAGTTCCATCGCCGGCCTTGATCCATCCGCGAGGGATCGGGTCTACTGGTCATCGGAGGGGCGACTTCAACATCATGAGGTCGCTCATGCGTCTCTTTCTTTTTCCACTCGCTGTCCTGGGGCTGATTGCGCTAACCGCATCCGGATGCATGGTGTATCCGGGAGGCGGCGGAGGCTGGTGCTACCACCACCCGTATCGTTGCTAAATCGAAGGCCCTCCGCCCCCGGGGAACGTCCGGAGGGCCTTCAATCGCTTTTCGCGCCGCAAAGCCCGGTGACGTCGCAATGGCGGCAAATTGGACCATTCCGTTCATGGACGGTTCAGAAAAACCGGCCTACCGTGACTATGGAACGCCGGCACTGTGTGGGAGGACTTGATGTCCCTCGAAGGGGCGATTGCGGCGCACCGCTTCGGACTGGGTGCGCGGCCCGGCGAGATCGAAGCGGCCAGCCCAGCACCCGAAGAATGGCTTCTGCGGCAACTCGATTCACCGGTGGCGCAACCGCAACCGACGGACGGCGGCGATACGTTTGCGTCGGGCGGAGCGCTGGTCGCCGAGCTTCTCGCCTACCGCAAAGAACGGCAGATGGAGAAGCAACAGGCGGCTGCGAATCCGAACTCCGCGAATGCGGCGAACGTCGATCCGGTCAAGATGTTCATGAAAACGCGCGTGCCGCAATTCGTGCGCGAGATGTCCGCACGATTCGCGCTGGGCTTCGCGACGCCGGCACCGTTTGCAGAGCGGCTGGTCTGGTTCTGGAGCAATCATTTCGCCGTCTCCTCGTCGAACCCGGAAACGGTGACCTTGCTCGGTTCATTCGAGCGGGAAGTGATCCGGCCCAACATCGCGGGCAAGTTCGAGGACATGGTGCTGGCGTCCACGCATCATCCCGCCATGCAGCTTTATCTGAACAACGCGACGTCCATCGGTCCGCATTCGGTCGCGGGAGCGCGCACGGGAAGGGGATTGAACGAAAATCTCGGCCGCGAGCTGATGGAGCTGCACACACTGGGCGTCGATGGCGGATATACGCAGGCCGACGTCATCGCGATGGCGAAGCTTCTTACGGGTTGGAGCATCGACCGCGAAGGCGACAACGGTTTCCGCTACTATCCTGCCCGACATGAACCGGGCGACATCGTGCTGCGGGGGAAGAGTTACTCCGGCGGCGAAGATGCCGGCGTTGCAGCGATCAGGGATCTGGCGCGCGATCCGGCCACGGCGCGCCACATCGCTGGCAAGTTCGCTGCCTATTTCATCGCCGATGATCCGCCGGCGGAGTCAGTCGCACGGCTCGAGAAAACCTTCAATCAGACAGGCGGCGATCTCAAGGCACTGACCGAAACACTGGTGGGCGATCCCCGTGCGTGGCAACCGCATCAGGCAAAAATGCGCTCGCCGGTAGAATACACGACGGCAGCCATGCGCATGCTCGCCTGGCCGCAGGGCGGCGACCGCGACAAGCAGGTGAAGGGCGTGATGGCGGCGACGCGCATGATGGGCGAGTTTCCCCTGTCCGCGCCATCGCCGAAGGGCTGGCCCGATCAGTCGTCGGCGTGGTCGGGCCCGGATGCGCTACTCAACCGCATCGAATGGGCCAAGGAACTCGGCAACCGCATGCCGCAGTCCATCGATGCCATGGCGGTCGCGGAAACGGGACTTGGTCCTTTGCTGTCGTCCGGCACGCGTTCGGCGATGCGAGGATCATCGACGCCGAAAGAAGCTGTCGCGTTGCTCGTCGCCAGTCCCGAATTCCAGCGGAGATAATCATGCTCGACCGCCGATCGATACTGAAGACCGCGGGTGCTGCAGGCGTTCTGACCGTGTGGGACGCGCCGCTGCGCTATGCGTTTGCGAGCGTGCCGGGCGACCGGCGTCTTGTCGTCGTCATTCTCCGAGGCGCTCTCGACGGGCTGGCCGCGGTGCCACCGCATGGCGATCCGGACTATAAATCCGTGCGCGGCGAGCTTGCACTCGACACGACGGGCACGAATGCGCTGCACGATCTCGACGGTCAGTTCGGACTGCATCCCGCACTTTCCAGCATGAAGACGATGTGGGATGCGAAGGAACTTGTGGTGTTCCACAACATATCTTCGCCGTACCGCGACCGCTCCCACTTCGATGGCCAGAATGTGCTCGAAACGGGCGGTGCGGGGCCGCACGCCTTAAGTGACGGCTGGCTTAATCGCGCGTTGAAGCCGATGGGCCTGGCCGACGGCGAACAAGCGCTCGCGATCGCCGCATCGCCGCCGCTCATGTTGACCGGTGGTACGAAAGTCTCGAGCTGGATGCCCGCAACATTGCCCGAGCCCGACGCACAGTTCTTCGATCGTGTCGTGGCGCTCTACGCGAATGATGCCGAGCTGCGCGGTTCGCTCGATCGCGCACTGGCCACCGAAGCCGAAGCCAATGCTGCAATGGACGACAAATCGCAAATGAAGGGCGCGGGCTCCGGCGGTTACGGCAATCTCACGCCGCTGTTCGTCGGCGCGGGCCGTCTGCTCGCGCGCGATGATGGTCCGCGCATCGCCGTGCTCGATGCCAGCGGCTGGGACACACACGCCAACGAAGGCGCAGGCGACGGTCAGTTGGCGCGGCGTCTGCGCGCGCTGGATGCCGCGCTCGATGCGATGAAGACGGCGCTGGGTCCTGTCTGGAGCAAGACGGCCGTCGTGATGGCTACGGAGTTCGGCCGCACCGTAGCGCCCAATGGCAATGCGGGGACTGATCACGGCACAGCCAGCGCTGCTTACCTTCTAGGCGGTGCCGTGCATGGCGGTATCGTGCGCGCGGAGTGGGTGGGACTGAAGCCGTCCGCGCTGAAGGACGGACGCGACCAGCCGCCGCGGACGGACATGCGCACGCTTTTCAAGGGCGTGCTGTCGGACCATATGCGCATCGCACGGCGCGATCTCGACACGGTGGTCTTCCCTGACAGCGCGGGCGTGCCGGCGGCATTGTCCCTGATCTCGTCGTAATCCTTCAACTCGTCAACAACACTCGACACGGCGATTTCCAGCGTATATCGCCTGCCCCGGCTGGGTATCGCATGCTGCCGGGCCCCGAGGATTCGACCGTTGACCAAAACCGTTCTGAGGATCGTGGCCCTGCTGGCCGTGGGCGCCGGGATCGTGCTGGCCGTCGTCTACCGTTCGCACATCGATCCGGCCGCCATTCGCAATCTGGTGGCGAACAGCCCGCTGTCGCCAGTCGTCTTCATCGGGCTGCAGATTTTGGCGAGCCTTTTCTTCATTCCCAGAACCGTGCTGGGCATCGCCGCCGGACTGCTTTTTGGACTCTTCTGGGGATCGATTTGGGCGATCATAGGGGCGGTGGCCGGTGCGGCGGTGCACTTCGCCTTCGTGCGCTGGTTGGGAGGTGGAGGGCAACTCGATGCAACGCCGGCCATCGGCAGGCTGATCGAACGCGCGGAGCGCGGCGGCTGGCGCGCAGTTGCGATTCTGCGGCTGACGCCTCTGCCGCACAGTGTAGCCAATGCGGCGCTTGCGCTCACCAACCTCTCGTGGCGGGATTATCTCATCGGCTCCTCAATCGGCATGTTGCCGATGACAATCGTGCAGGTGGCGCTGGGCGCGACCGGTAGCGAGATTTTTGTGGGCAGCGGACGGTGGGTCATCGCCTCGCTCATTCTGGCAAGCTTCCTCGCGCTGACATTCTTTCTTAAGCGCAGCGCCCAAGGTCCTTCGGACGTGGTCTGAATCGAATTTCGAGGGGGCAGGGCCGACACAGAAAGCAATGTCTGCGAAGCGGGGAAATCGCACAGCAGGATGGCGGATAGGGAGTCCGTTAGGGTGCGTTCGATATTGTCCGCGCCTGTTCACGAAAGTTGGAAAGCCTCGACTCAGTAAGGGTTTGCCATCCGTACCCGTCCGCGGGCGTGTATCCAACACTAAGTAGTTGAAGCTGCGCTTTTCCACATCGTCGGAGATGAAGCCGAGCGTGCAGACCGGCGAGGAGAAGCATTAGCCAAACGGCGACAACTGATGGATGCGTGGGCGAGATACTGCGAGCCGGAAAAGAGCGCCAAGATTGTTGCAGTGATTGGGTAAAGGGCTTTGTGGAGCCGAAGGCGGGCTAGCAGCTATGCTAAATGCGACGTCCGCTTCGCGCCACACGCGGACATCCCAAGCTGTTAGTTCGTACAGGCGTTCTTGCACGAAAGCCTATCCCAAAACGAGCACGCCACAGCGCAAGAACGCTTAATGCGCCAATAGTCTCGGCCACTAATATTGGCGCTGGGAAGCCTTGGCAATCTTCGGTCTCTGGGCAACGGAAGGGTTGGATCAGTTCGACGCGACATCAATGCCGATCTTGAATCAATCGCTGCAGGAGTCTGATACCAGGTAGTTCTCATTGTGCTGACCTGCACGCGCAACAAATCGTCCAGCCGTACATTCTGCAGAGGAAAACTTGAATGGAGCGTTCTGTACCGAAAACGAGTCCCCGCCAATCTGCACCTGCTGGAAAGCGCCTCTTTCAATGAGATACGGATTCGCAAGCTGCTCAGCCGGGCTGCAATAGATTGAGCACGGAACGCCGGCTTGCGACATCAGCCGCTCACACTCCGTAGCGGTTTTGGTCGATGCCCATTCGGCGATAGTCGCCATGATCTGGCTTCGATTTCTCATGGTTCCCGCGAGCGTGTTGTATGCGGCGTCTTCTGTCCATTGAGGATGTCCGATCACGGGATAGACGCCAAGATAGGTCTTCACCGACACCAGCGCGACCATCACATAACCGTCGCTGGTCTTAATGGGCTCGAACACGAATGTCGGCACTGGTTTCTTCGATTGCGCGGCCTGATACTGTAGCGCGACAAGGCTCATCGCAGACTCCATCAGTGACACGTCAATGTGAGAGCCGAGGCCATTGCGTTCGCGATGGATAAGAGCGGTCTGGATGGCGCCAAAGGCGTAGGCCGCCGCAAGGACATCGGCAATCATGACGCCACAGACGGGTGGCGCGCCACCACCTTGTACTGACGTGAAGACGCTGTCGAAGCCACTATAAGCGTGAACAAGAGGCGCATAGGCCGCGCGTTCCGCGAGCGCGCCGGTTTGGCCAAAGCCCGAAATCGAACAATAAATGAGCTTCGGATGATCCCTGGCCACCGTATCGTAGTCCAGTCCGAAGCGTTTCATGACGCCGGGCCGGTAGTTCTCCACCACGATGTCGGAACCTGCGATCAAGCGATGAGCGACCGCTCTGCCTTCTGCGGTTTTGAGGTCGAGCGAAACGCTCTCCTTGCCGCAATTGTAGTGGGCATAGGAAAGGCTGAGACCGTCCACGACCGGCGGTTGGTGGCGCAGGATGTCGCCATCACCGGTCGATTCGATCTTCACGACCAGTGCGCCGCAATCCGCGAGCAGGCGCGTGCACCACGGCCCCGCCACCACCGACGTGAAATCCGCCACCCGGATGCCGTTCAGCGGCCTCGCACCTGATGGCGATCCGGTCATGCCGCGGCCTGCTGCGCAAGATCGATGACGCGCGAACGATGCGATCTGGCATTGCCGAACAGTTCCGCATTGGCATGGGCGCGTTTCAAATAGAGATGATTCTTCATTTCCCATGTGAAGCCGATGGCGCCGAAGATCTGGATGCTGCGGTGGGCACAGTTGACATAGGCATCTGTCGCATAGGCTTTGGCCATTGCCGCCGCGAGGGATGCCTGCGGCGCCTCTTCCGACAATGCCCAGGCGGCATAGAGAACGGCGACATTGGCGCACTCCGACTGACCCAGCATATCCGCCAAAGAATGCTTGATGGACTGATACGCGCCGATGGGCTTTCCGAAAGCCACGCGTTCTTTCGCGTAATCGGCCGTCATCGACAGAATCTGCTGCGTGCCGGCGGCGCATTCCGCGGCAAGCGCAAAGAGAATGCGGTCTCGGATCCATTCCCAATCCGCTGCCGTGTGCGGCGCCATCACCTCGCCCGCTGCATCGCTCAGACGTATGTCGCTCACCTGTCGCGTGAGATCGCGCCAGTCCACGATGTCCGCGCCGACGCCGCGTTGCCTCGCATTGACGAGAAAAAAAGCGCGGCGGCCGATGCGGGCATCATGCGTGGCCACGATCAGCCAGTCTGCGTCGCCCGCATCGATGACGAAAGACCGGGTGCCGGTCAGCAAATGTCCCGCAGGGCTTCGCTCGGCCGTCGCTTCGGTGGAATCGCGATCGGTCTCGCCCGACGTGTCGGCGACCGCCAGAGCCAGTCTTGTCGTTCCCGCCGCGACGCCGGGCAGAAGGCGCCGCTTCTGCTCTTCCGTGCCCAGGCGAAGCAGCGCCCAGGTGCCCATCAGGTTTCCAAGAAATGGGCTCGGCGCCAAGGTGCGCCCCATCTCGGCCAACACCATCGCCAGATCGATGCAGGACAGGCCGAGACCACCATATATTTCCGGAATGACGATGCCCTGCCAGCCCATCGCGGCGATCTTCTCCCAATTGCCAGGGTAGTTCGCGTCTGCCACGCGCGCGCCCGGCTTCAGGAGTGCGTCGAGTGCGATCTCCTCATCGAGAAACCGCGCCGCCGATTGCTTCAGCGCCAGATGGTCTTCGTCCAATGCGAAGTTCATGTTTTTCTCCCCGTGTTCAGGCGGTTTTGGCGCGCTGGATTTCGGACCAGGGCTGCTTGGCTGTCGGATCGGGCTCGCGCGGCAAACCGAGCATGCGTTCTGCAACGATGTTTTTGAGGATTTCCTGCGTGCCGACGCCGAGCGTGACCGCGGGGCTGAACCAGAACGCATAATCCCAATTCGCGAAAACGCCCTTTCCACTGGCCATTTGAGAGGGAAACGGCTGCTCGCCGGCGATCATGCCGCGCGGTCCCTGTGTTGCTTTGGCCATCTCCACGATGTGCTGGCCGTGCGGCGCGGAGAGCATTTTGCGGATTGCGCCTTCCGGCCCTGAGGGCCTTGCATTCATCCGGTCGCTCAGCGCGCGATAGGCCAGCAATCGCAGCAGTTCGCCTTCGATGAATATCTTCGCCGCTTCGTCCCGCTGCACGGGATCGGAAAGGTGTCCCGCCGCCGACATTCCCTTCACAAGATCGCGCGCGGACGGACCGGCGCCCCAGATCGCACCGGGCTTGGAAAGCGCCACGCGCTCTGTCTGCAATTGGCTGGTCGCGATCTTCCAGCCTTCGCCTTCCTTGCCGATCAGCCGGTCGGCCGGAATGCGCACCTCATCGAGAAACACTTCGTTGTATTCGTTCTCGTGGCCGGACAGATCGATGATCGGCCGGACCGTGACGCCGGGGCTCTTCATGTCCATCAGAAAGGCGGAGAGCCCCGCATGTTTCGGCGCCGAGATATCCGTGCGGGCGATCAATACGCCGACCTGCGATTTGTGCGCCAAGGATGTCCATATCTTTTGACCCTTGACGATGTAGTGATCGCCATCGCGTCTGGCCGTCGTGCGCAGCGCCGCCAGATCGGAGCCGCCAGCGGGCTCGCTGAACAGCATGCACCAGATTTCTTCGCAGGCGAGCGCCGGCATCAGAAACCGCTCGCGCTGGGCTTCCGTCCCGAAGGTCAGAAGCGTCAGGGCGCAATTATTGATGGCGACCGGATTGACGAGATTGGGCGGCAGGACGCCGGCCCGCGTCATCTCTTCGTCGACGATCAGCTGCAGCTCAGCATCGGCCGCGAGACCCCAGGGACGCGGCCAGTGCGGCACGACGTAGCCAGCTTCGCACATCTGGCGATAGCCGGGCTTGGGGTGTGCTGCGAACCAGGCGCGCACTTCCAGCCGGCGTGGATCGTCTTCGGGCGGCAGGTCGAAATCCATGACGTTTCCTCACTCCAAGCCCCGCGGGACCGGCCGCCTTGGCCGCATCCCAGAACGACGCCATCAGACGCGGCCCGAAGCCCGCGGTCCGAGGCTAGCGATCCAGGCGCGCGTGGACGCGCATCAAATGTTCGCTCAGCAGTTTTGCGGCCGCGTTCGCATCGCGCGCGCGTAACGCCTTCAGGATCGCGCGGCGGCGTGCGCCCAGATCCGACATCGGTGCCGGCTGCTTACTATCAATCACGCGCGCAAGCAGACGGGCGATTCCATGGGTTAGAAACCGCAGCATCTGGTTGCCGGTAGCTGCCGCCAGAAGATCGTAGAAGTTCGTGATATAGCTCGTGTCGCTGCGCCCTTCGCCGCGCGCAACGGCGGCTTCCAGCCGCTCGATATCGCGCTCGATCGCATCGAAATCTTTCTTCTTGCCGCGTTCGCAGGCCAGCCGGATGACGACCTCCGTGATCAGGATGCGCGCCTCGGTGAAATCGCGCATGGAGACGCGGCCGAGGTCGATCATGTCCTCCATCGACTGGGTCAGCGGCGCGCTTTCCTCCAAGAGGAACGCACCCCCCTTCGATCCCTTGCGCAGCTCGATGAGGCCGGAAACCTCCAGCGTCCTCAAGGCTTCCCGCACGGCAGAACGGCTGACGCCGAACTGCTCGGCGAGATCGCGCTCCGGCGGAAGTTTGTCGCCGGGGCCGATGAGTCCTTCCGAAAGCCTGGCCTTGATCTGGTCGCAGATTTCCTCGAACAGCCGCGCGCTGTGCACCGTGTCGAAAGAGATCGCTGCCTGGTCGGCCATCGAGGGTCTCCGGTTGGCGGCTGCCGGCATCGGGCGGCAGAACACGGTGAGGTTTAATGGTCTGACCATTGTATTGTCAATCCGGTGATGTATGGTGCCACCAAGAAACAGTGCCGACGGGCACGATCTTCCGGGAGGAAGAGATGGGTCTGCAGACAAGTATTGCGGCGTCGCCCCTTGTCGACGATCGCTCCGCGGAAGGTATCTTCCGGGTGGCGCGCCGGGCGTTTGTCGATCCCGCCGTTCTCGAACGCGAACAGCGCGATGTGTTCGGAAAATGCTGGCTTTATCTCGGCCACGATTCCGAAGTCGCCAACCCGGGCGATTTTCTTACCCGCGGCATCGCGGGCCGCAAGATCATCTTCACGCGCAACAAGAACGGCGACGTGCGGGCCTTCCTCAACACCTGCCCGCATCGCGGCGCCATGGTGTGCCGCGAGAAGAGCGGCTCTGCGAGCCTGTTCCGCTGCTTCTATCATTCCTGGGCATTCGATCTGGACGGCAAGCTCATCACACGGCCGGGCGACGAATGCTATGCGGAGAACGCCAATGCGAACGGCGAACACAATCTGGTTTCGGTGCCGCGACTGGATTCCTATCGCGGTCTTTATTTCGTCAACTTCGACCGTGGCGCCCGCGATCTGGAAACGTATCTGGGTGCCTCCTGCGAGTTCATCGACCTTGTGATGGACCAATGCCCCGGCGGCATGGAGATTGTGGGTGGCACGCAGGAATACGGATTTCGCGCAAACTGGAAACTGCTCGCCGAGAACAGCATGGACGGCTATCACGGCATGCCGACGCACGCGACCTACTTCGACTATGTGATGAGCACGAATGGCGGGCTCGGCGATCCGGTCGTGAAGATCAGCAAGCCGCATGACCTGGGCAATGGTCACGCCGTCGTGGAATATGGCGCGCCCTGGGGCCGGCCGATCGCCAAAGCGGTTCCGGCATGGGGCGAGGAAGGTGAAGCGGAAGCAAGGGCCCTGCGTTCAAGCCTTGCCAAGCAATTCGGCGAAGAACGCGCGAACCGGATCGCCTATACCAACCGCAACATGGTGATCTTTCCGAATTTCGTCATCAACGACATCATGGCCATCACGTTGCGTACGTTCGAACCAGTCGGGACGGGACAGATGCGGGTGAATGCATGGGCACTCGCGCCGAAGGGCGAAGCGCCCAAATCGCGGCAGCGCCGCCTCTATAATTTCCTCGAATTTCTGGGGCCCGGCGGTTTTGCCACGCCGGACGATTGCGAGGCGCTGGCGCTCTGCCAGGAAGGCTATGCGAACGCCGGCGAAGCCGCCTGGAACGATATCTCCAAGGGCCTCAACCGCGAGAACCCGAATATCGAAGACGAAGTCCAGATGCGGGCATTCTGGCGGGAATGGAGCCGGCGCGTGGAAGGCCCGCCGACATGAGCAGCCCTGCGACCATGCCGCGCGGACTATCGGTCCGCCGCAGCGCCGTTGAAGACTTCCTGTTTCACGAGGCGGCACTTCTCGACGACTGGAAGCTCACCGAATGGGTCGCTTTGTTCGAGGTGGGTGCAACCTATCACGTGCCACCTGCGGGCGCTGCGGAAGATGCCGATCCGGCAATGTCGCTGTTCTATATTGCGGACGACTATCACCGGCTGACGGAGAGGGCGAAGCGGCTTTTGAAACGCACCGCGCATGTGGAGTTTCCCCATTCGCGTTGCCGACATATGGTGTCCACACCGAGCTCTACTTTGGCCACCACCGCTATGTGCTGACGCTCGTGGGCGGCGACATAAGGATTCGCCAGAAGACTTCGTTCCTTGACTCGGACGATATCGCCGAGCAGGGCAAGGTCAGCATCATCGTTTGACGGAGGCTTCCATGACCGACGCGCTGCGCTATCGCCGCCTTGCCTATGTCGCGCTTAATGTCTCGGACATCGCGCGCTCGACAACCTTTTATGAGGAGATTTTGGGCCTGCAGCGCGCCGGGAACGGTGAAGACGGTGAGCGCCTGTTTCGTTGCAGCGCGCGCCATCACGATGTCATCCTGCGTGAAGCGGCAAAACCGGGACTGCGGCGGATCGGCTGGGAACTCGAAAGCCCGGACGCCTTACGCCACGCGCGCAGACTTTTTTCGTCCCTGGACATCGCTGTGCGCGACATTAATGCCGGGGAATGCGCGACGCTCGGTATCCACGACGCCTTCCGCATCACGGAGCCTCACAGTGGTGCGACGTTCGAGTATTTCCATTCCTTCGACGAGGCGGGTGACATGTTTTCCCCAACGGTCGCCAAAATCGAACGGCTGGGACACATCGTGCTGAGCGTGAAGAACCACGTCGATGCCGAGCGATTCTTTCTCGACACGCTGAACTTCCGGGCGTCGGACCGCATCGACGGCGCTGTCACCTTCATGCGCTGCTTTCCCAATCCGCTGCATCATTCGCTAGGCTTGAGCGCCGGACCGGAAAATCGTCTTCATCATGTGAATTTCATGGTGACCGATGTCGACGATATCGGCAAAGCCCTCTGGCGCATGAAGAAAAACAACGTGCCGATCGTGTTTGGGCCCGGACGCCATCCGCCGTCGGATTCGATGTTCCTTTATTTTCTCGATCCAGACGGCATGACGCTCGAATACAGCTTCGGCATGGAGGAGTTTCCGGAGGTGGGGCCGCGCGAGCCGCGCAGGATGCCGCCAGGCCTACCGTCCATCGACTATTGGGGAGCCGTGCCCGATGCGGCCTTTGCGAAGGTTGGCGTCATCGAGCCGTTGCAGCAAGGATCGGCTGCGTGACACTCGGCCCAACAGTCGTCGTGCTAACCGGAGCTGCCAGCCCGATCGGCCAGGCGATTGGACGCCGATTTGCCGCCAAGGGCGCCCGTCTCGTGCTTGGCGATCTAGCAGGCGACAAACTCGCCACATTCGCCAACGAGCTCGGCGGCGAAACGGTTCATGTGGCCGGTGACCTGGCCAGCGAAAGTGTTGCTGCCGAACTTGTCGGCAGCGCCAGACGGAAATTTGGCCGCGTGGACGTACTCGTCAACAACGCCGGCGGCGGCATTATCCGGGAATTCCTCAAACACACGCCGGACACCTTGCGCGAGACCGTAGATCGCAATCTTTGGACGTGCCTGTGGTGCTGCCGCGAGGCGCTACCGCACATGGTCGAACAGAATTACGGACGCATCGTGAACGTTGGTGCAGATTCGGTGCGCAACGGCCTGTGGCAGCACGCAGCTTACAACGCCGCCAAAGGGGGCATGCACGGGCTGACGACGGGCCTCGCGCGCGAGTTCGCCTCCTACGACATCACCGTAAATACGGTCGCGCCCTGCATGGTGAACACACCCATGGTCAAAGCGGCGACTGCATCCGGCAACCTCCTCATCCGCCAATTTACCGACGTCATTCCCAAGGGGCGTCCGGCGGAAACTGACGAAGTCGCCTCCATGGTGGAATACTTGGCATCGGACGAAGCACGCTTCGTCACCGGCCAGATCATCAGCGTAAACGGCGGCAGCACCATGCTTTAGATGGAAAGAGCACACTCATGGATCTCGGGATTGCTGGACGGAAAGCGATTGTGTGCGGCGGCAGCGCCGGATTGGGACGTGGTACAGCGACAGCGTTGGCGCGCGATGGCGTCACGCTCTTCATCGCCGCGCGCGACGAAAACCGCCTGAACGCGGCCGCCTCAGAAATCGCCGCCGAAACGGGAGGAGCCGTTCATGCCGTTCCGGCCGACGTCACCACCGACGAAGGCCGCAACGCGTTGCTCGCGGCCTGTCCAGCACCCGACATCCTCATCAACAATGCGGGCGGCCCGCCGCCGGGCGATTTCCGCACCTGGTCGCGCGAGGACTGGATCAAGGCGCTGGACGCCAACATGCTGTCGGCGATCATGCTCATCAAGGCCACCATCGACGGCATGATCGAACGGCGCTTCGGACGCATCGTAAACATCACGAGCCATATGGTGAAGCAGCCGGTTGGAATCCTTGGCCTCTCCAATGGGGCGCGCGCAGGTCTGACCGGATTTGTCGGTGGCCTTTCGCGCGACGTGGCGCGCCACAACGTGACCATCAACAATGTCCTGCCGGGGCAGTTCGACACCGACCGACTGCGCTCCAATCATGCGAAGTTCGCCGCGGCGCAAAAGATCGACATCGAAAAATTCCGCGAGAATGCGAAGTCGCAGATTCCCGCGCGACGCTTCGGCGAGCCGACTGAGTTCGGCGCCATGTGTGCATTTCTCTGCGGTGCGCAGGCCGGCTACATCACGGGTCAGAACATCCTGCTCGACGGCGGGCAATTCCCGGGTCTCCTGTGACAGCGCAGCATCCCGCATTCGGAAGGCTGATCGATGTCCACAGCCATGTGATTCCGGATCATTTTCCGGACAATCCCTCGCCGCAGAGCAACACGCGCTGGCCCTGCCTCGAGATCAAGCCCCAATCCGCTTCGCTTGTCATCGACAACAAACCATTTCGTGATGTCGATGCGCGCGCGTGGAGCATATCACGGCGTATCGAAGACATGGATCGCGACGGCGTCGCCATTCATGTGCTGTCACCCCTGCCTGAGTTGCTCTCCTACTGGTTCGAGCATTCCGACGCTCTCGTCATGTGCGACCATGTCAACTGCGTGATCGCCGAGATGGTCGCGCAACGGCCCGAGCGGTTTCGCGGTCTCGGGTTAGCGCCATTGCAGGAACCGGAGCTTGCCGCTTGCTATCTCGAACGGATCAAACGCGAATTCGGATTTTCCGGGATCGAGATCGGCAGCAACATCAACGGCGTGCCGCTGGGCGATAGTCGCTTCAATCCCGTCTATGAAGTCGCACAATCGCTGGATCTGTCAATTTTTGTGCACGCGCTCCACCCCCTCGCCACCAAAACCATCGATGCTGATCAGACCTTCACCGCCATGGCGGGGTTTCCACTGGACACCGGCATGGCCGTTGCCTCGATTATCCTGGCCGGCGTTCCCGACCGTTTCCCCAAACTCAAATGGGGCTTCAGCCATGGAGGCGGGACGATCGGCAGCATGCTGGGCAGGCTCGACAAGGGTTATTTGCTGACTAAGGGATACGGCGGAAATCTGTCGCGAACACCAAGCGAGATCGCGCGCGATCTGTTCTATGACAGCAACGTCTATGATGCGAATTACCTGCGCCATCTGATCCGGCACACTGCCCCGGAAGCGGTATTCCTCGGAACAGACTACCCCTTTGCATTGATGCAGACGGAGCCTTTTGCCTATTTGAGCCGCGCCGAAATCGACGATACCGAAATGGAGAGCGTGTGCGTCGCTGCAGCAACAAGGTTTCTCGGTTTGTAACTGGAGATCGACGATGAGCGCCCCCGCCGTCCTGCCCGATGATGTCGCGCGCACCATCGCCGATCCCAAATCCTACGCGGAATGGGATTCGCTCCACCGAATGTTGGTCGACGTGCGCCGTGACATGCCTTTCGCGCGCGCCGAGCTCGATGATTACCATCCGTTCTGGGTCGCCACGAAGTATGACGACATCCAGAGCGTCGCACGACAGAACACGCTGTTTCTTAGCGGCCTCGGCGGCCTGCAGACCAAGGCTGCACTCAAGTTCCAGATGGAAGCCGGGACCGTACGGCAGTTCCGCAGCGTCGTGGCCATGAACGAGCCCGACCACATGAAATACAGGATGCTGACGCAGGCCTGGTTCATGCCCAAGAACCTCAAGCAAATTGAACACAGGTTGCGCCGTCTCGCGCGGACCTATGTCGACAAGCTCGCCGCGACCGGGGGCGAATGTGACTTCGTGAGCGAAATCGCCGTGCACTATCCGCTCATGGTCATCATGTCGATCCTCGGCGTCCCCGACGCAGACGAGCCGATGATGCTGCGGTTGACGCAGGAGTATTTCGGCAGCAACGACGCCGAGCTCAATCGCGGTCGCGCCGCGCTGACGCCTATCGAAGCCGAGCAGGCCGCCACCATGGTTGTTGCGGAGTTCAACGACTATTTCGGAAAAGTGTCCGACGAGCGCCGTCGCAATCCCAGCGACGACCTGGCCAGCGTGATCGCCAACAGCCGCATCGATGGGGAGCCGATCGATAATATCGACGCGATGGGCTATTATATTACCGTGGCATTCGCTGGCCACGACACGACGTCGTCTTCAGTTGCCGGCGCGATCTGGGCCCTGTGTGAGTTTCCGGAACGATTGGCAGAAGTGCGTTCCAACCTTTTGCTGATCCCGAATTTGGTTGACGAGGCTGTTCGCTGGACCTCGCCCATCCACCAGTTCGTCCGCCGGGCCGCGTCCGATTGCGAGGTGCGCGGGCAACCTGTGCGCAAGGGCGACTGGGTCGTTCTGTTGTTCCCGTCGGGTAACCGGGACGAAGACATCTTTGATGCTCCGTTCGAGTTCCGGCTTGACCGAACGCCGTCTCGGCAGATCGGGTTTGGCTACGGTGCCCATGTGTGCCTCGGACAACATCTTGCGCGGATGGAAATGTCGATATTCTTCGAGGAGTTGTTGCCTCGATTGGAATCAGTCGAGCTTGCCGGCCAGCCGCGTCGGACCGTCACCAATTTTGTAGGCGGTCCGAAATCGTTGCCGGTGAGGTTTCAGATGCGATAGGTACCACCCAGGTATGGATGTCCGCTCCGGGTCATAAGCGGCGACGTCCGTTTCGTGCCAACTGCAGACATTCTGTACCGTGCGCTCGCACTTGCGTCTCGAATGTCGCCGGACAGCGCCTGAGTTTCTCTTCCTGGCGATCGCGCCTGCATGATCGCAGGCCGTTCGACCGGCCACCAAATTCGTGCTGCAAACACGATTCTTACTTTAAAATTACCCTCGGACCACGCGACAAAGGCCAATCCAGTGTGCGAATCTTCACTCACATTATAGTGAAAATTGACACGCCCGGCGGTTCGCCCGCATAGTGTTGGCAAAATCGACACTAACGAGATGTCAAGGGGAGGAAGTCAGGTGAAAAGCAAGGTGAATCCGCCCTCGCGGCTGGCGGTGGACGGAGCGTTCCGATCCCCCATCAACGGCCTGCTCACCGCCAAGAGTATCTGACCAGTGGCCGACCACAACTTGGGGTCACCGTCAAATATTGTAAACGCAGTTGAAACACGACCTGCGGCAAACCGGGACGGGGTCGGCGCGCGCGCCTGGGCCGTACTCGGGGTTTTGTGTTTTGTTTATGTTCTGAACTTTCTGGATCGCCAGCTTCTCTCCATCCTGGCAAAACCCATCCAGGATTCCCTGCATATCTCGGACGGACAACTCGGCCTGATTGGTGGACTCTACTTCGCGGTCTTCTACTGCTTCATCTCAATTCCCGTGGGTTGGATTGCCGACAAGACGAACCGAACGTGGGTGCTGACGCTGGCCTGCGCCATCTGGAGCGGTGCGACAATGGCGTGCGGTATCGCCGCGTCTTATGCGCAGCTCGCAGCGGCGCGGATGACCGTGGGGTTCGGCGAAGCGGGCGGCGTGCCGCCGTCCTATGCGATCATCTCCGACTATTTCCCGTCCGGCCGCCGCGGCACTGCCCTTGGCATCTACAATCTCGGTCCACCGATCGGCGCAGCGCTCGGGATTGCGTTCGGCGCGTCCATCGCCGCAGCATACAGCTGGCGTGATGCGTTCATCGTTCTCGGTTCGGTTGGTCTGCTCGCGGCAATCCTCATCATCGCCATCGTGCGCGAACCGGTTCGCGGCGGACTTGATCGGATCGCCGAGTCTGCACCGGACGTGGGAATTGCTGCGTCAGGCTTTATGCCAACGATCAGGATGTTCTTCTCGCGGCCGGCGCTGGTTCTGGCCGCGCTCGGCAGTGGCGCGACACAGATCGTGACCTATGGCTCGGGAAATTTCTCGACGCTTCTTCTCATGCGCGAAAAGGGCATGACGCTCGGCGAAGTCGCCATCTATTCCGCGCTCGTCGTCTTCATCGGCATGGGTGGCGGCATTCTAGCCTCGGGATGGGTCATCGACAGGCTGACCCGGCGCTGGAAACAGGCCTATGCGCTCGTCCCCGCTGTCTCGCTGACCCTGGCTGTTCCGTTCTTTATCGGGTTCGTCCGGGCGCCGACCTGGCCCGTTGCGCTGCTCTTTCTGATCGGCCCGTATTTCCTCAACTACTTCTACCTTTCGTCGTCGGTGACGCTGGTTCAGGAAGAAGTGCGCCCGGAGCAGCGCGTCATGTCGGGCGCGTTGCTGCTGCTCGTCATGAATTTGATCGGCATGGGCGTGGGTCCGACTTTCGTGGGCGCGGTCAGCGACTATTTTCGTGTGGGGTTTCCGCGCCATTCTCTGCAACTTGCCTTCTACGCGCTGGTGCCATTCTACCTGCTGGCGATAGCCCTGTTTCTATGGCTGGCAAGAGTACTGCGAAGGGAACAATCCTCAACTGGAGACACGCGCCGATGATCAAGTTGCGGCATCTGCTTTTCTGCGCAGTGACTGTCCTCAGTCCCGCCACTTCCGTTCCCGCACGTGCCGAGAATGGACCGACGGTCGATGCCCCCGCAGGCCAGCTCAAAGGACAAGCAGACGGCGCGATCCGAGTCTTCAAGGGAATTCCCTATGCGTTGCCGCCGACAGGCGCGGCGCGCTGGAAGCCACCCGGCGAGATGCCGCGCTGGACGGGCATCAGAACTGCGACTCGATTCGGACCGGAATGCGTTCAGCCTAAAACCAAACTGTCGAGCATCTACACGGGAAATCCGGTACCGATGAGCGAAGATTGCCTGACCTTGAACATCTGGGCGCCCTCAGGCGCACGCAATGCGCCGGTCTTCTTCTGGATCTATGGCGGCGCCCTATGGGGCGGCGCCAACAGGGATCCGATCTATGACGGCGCGAAGCTGGCATCGCGCGGCATGGTCGTTGTTACGATCAATTACCGGCTGGGCGTCCTTGGCTGGCTCGCGCATCCCGAGCTGAGTGCGGAGTCGCCGTTCAACGTCTCCGGCAATTATGGCTTGCTTGATCAGATCGCCGCGCTCAAATGGGTGAAGCGCAATATCGGCGCGTTCGGCGGCGACGCCTCGAACGTGACTATCGCCGGCGAATCCGCAGGCGCCCTCAGCGTAATGTATCTCATGGTCTCGCCGAAGGCGCGCGGGCTGTTCGCAAGGGCGATTGCGCAAAGCGCATACATGATTTCCACTCAACTGCTGAAGCAAAGCAAATACGGAACTCCGTCCGCAGAAGAAAGCGGCGCTAAACTCGCCGCGGCCGTGCAGGCACCCAACATTGCCGTGTTGCGTGCGATGGATCCGGACTCATTGACCGCGGCTGCAGCAGCGGTTGGATTCGCGCCCTTCGGCGCGGTCGACGGTTATGTGCTGCCGGATCAGCTCGTCGACGTGTTCGACCGGGGCGAGCAGGCGCATGTGCCGCTGCTGGCCGGCTTCAACAACGGCGAAATCCGCTCGCTGAGGATTCTCGCGCCACCCGTGCCTGCGAGCCAGGCGGACTATGAAAAGGCGATCCACGAACGCTACCTCGATCTCGCCGATGGTTTTCTGAATCTCTACCCCGCGACCAACATGCAGGAAAGCATCTGGGCCACGACGCGTGACGCGCTCTATGGGTGGACGGCGGAGCGGCTTGTGAGAAAGCAGACCGTGATCGGCGCGCCGGCATATCTCTACTACTTCGATCACGGCTACCCCGCGGAAGACTCGGCTGGGTATCACGCCTTCCACGGCAGCGAGCTGCCATATGTGTTTGGCACGTCCGATCGCACACCGCCGCTGTGGCCGAAGATACCTGCCACACCTGTCGAACAAGCGCTTTCCGACGCGATGATCGACTATTGGTCGAGCTTCGCGCGAACCGGCCAACCTGAGACGCAAGGCGGGCCGGAATGGAAGACTTACGACTCGACCGGCGCATACATGGATTTCACCGATGCGCCGCATCTGGCGGATCATCTTCTACCCGGCATGTATGCACTGCATGAGCGGGCAATGTGCCGCCGCCACGCCAGCGGCAATCTTCCCTGGAACTGGAACGTCGGCATCGTGTCACCTCCGCTTCCCGGCGATAGGATCCGCTGCCCATGAACGATTCATATTTGCCAAACATCACAGCGCTTCGAGCGGCGACGGTGAGTGCGCATACGTGGAGACAAATCGCATGAATATCTCCCGGCGAGGACTCATTGCCGGCGCAGCCATCGGCCTTGGCGCCACCACACAGTTGAAGGCAGAGCCGGCCAAGCCGCAGCGCGCGCTACCGAAAGATTTCCTGTGGGGAACCGCCATCTCGGCCTATCAGAGCGAAGGCAACAACACCAACGCCGATTCATGGCTCATGGAGAATCTCAAGCCGACGCTGTACAAGGAGCGCTCGGGCGATGCCTGCAACAGCTATCATCGCTATGCGGAAGACATCGCCATCGCTTCGAGACTCGGCTTCAACTGTTACCGCATGGGCATCGAATGGGCGCGCATCGAGCCCAGCGAAGGCGCATTCTCCAATGCCGAGCTTGATCACTATGCCGGTGTGCTCGAGGCCTGCCGCGCGCACGGGCTGAAACCCATCGTCACCTTCAACCACTTCACTGTCCCCATCTGGTTCGCCGCGCGGGGCGGCTTCGAAGCGCCGGATTCGCCGGAATACTTCGCGGCGTTCTGCGGAAAGGCGGCGGAGCATCTGGGCGGCTCGATGCATCTGGCGACCACATTCAACGAAGCCAACATCCAGCTGCTCGTGCGCATGATGCCGCAATTCGCAGCCTTCATGCCGGCCGCGAAAGCGATGATCGATGCCACGGCACGCGCGACAAATTCGCCAAAATTCTCTACCGTCGCCTATGCCGATCCCGCGGTGAGCACGCCCTTGATGCAGGAGGCGCACCGCAAGGGTTATGACGCAATCAAAGCCGCACAACCGGGTCTTCCCGTCGGGATCACGCTGACGACGCAAGACATCCAGGCGGTGGGCCCGAACTCTCTCGCCGACGAATACGAAAGGCGCCTTTACGGCGACTGGGTGGCCGTCGCGCGCACCCATGCCGATTTCGTAGGCGTACAGCCCTATACGCGCATCCTCGTCGATGCGAAGGGGCCGATGCCGCCGCCGGCGGGTGCTGCGATCACCGATGCCGGCTACGAGTATTATCCGCAGGCCGTGGCGGGCACGGTCCGCTGGGCGCACAGAGCCATCGGCAAACCGATCTACGTCACCGAAAACGGCATCGCAACGGACGACGACGCACGCCGCATCGCCTTCATCGGCGAGGCGCTGGCCTCCTTGCGCGATTGCATCGACGAAGGCATTCCAGTGCACAGCTACCTTTACTGGTCGCTGCTCGACAATTTCGAATGGACGTCGGGCTACGGCAAACATTTCGGCCTGGTTGGCGTAGACTTGAAGACATTTCGGCGCACGACGAAGCCCAGCGCGCTGCACCTCGGCGCGATCGCGCGCGCCAACAAAATCTGACGGGAACTAAAATCCGGACGGGCGACCAATTGGAAGAGGCGGTCTTGCCGAGCTTCAATCCTTCATCGCAAGAAAACCCGCGGCCATGAAGTCCGCCATGCGGGCTTTCACTGACTTGAAATCGTCAGATTTGCATAGCCCGCCCGAAAGGCGATCGAGCCGGCCGCTGCGCGCCAGCGAATGCATCAGGCTTCCCGTCACGAAGTGATAGCCCCAGAAGATGTCCTTCCTGGACACATCGGGCAGGGCTTTTCTCAGGATTTCGATCAGTCGCAGCACGACCGGATCGAAATGCTCATCGAACAGAGCCGCTCCTTCCGGCGTATTGGACAGCTGCGCGCAGAATGCGGCGTAGTTGCGCAACCCTTCGCCGCCTTCGATGTAAAGGTCGAAATCGGTGTCGAGAAAGACATGCAATGCGCCCTCAACGGTCGGCTTTCCCGCTGCGCGCTTTTCGTATTCGTCCAGCGCCTTCATGCGACGATCGCTGGTGACCTTGGCACGGCGGGCGAAGACCGCCTTGAACAAAGCGACCTTGTCCTCGAAGTAGTAATGCATCAGCGAGGTGTGCACGCCCACCTTCAGGGCGACATCGCGCAGTGTCACGCCGTAAAGGCCGTGCCTTGAGAACAGGAGCTCGGCCGCATCCATGATCTGCTCGAGCGTCTCGGCGCGTTGCTCGGCCTTTGTCCGCGGTGGGTTTTTGGCCGGACTCTTCCGCGGTTTCGTTTTGGCTCGCGTCATCGATTCGACCTTTGTAGCGTGCATTGGAAAACCCACTCCGGCCGGAGGCCGGATGGCTCCAACCCGCGTCACTAGGCTCTTGCGTATTCGGCGCGAAGACGATTTTTGTCAATCTTTCCGGTGCCTGCCAGCGGCATGTGCGACACTTGAATCACGCGGTCGGGTATCCACCAGTCGGCGACATTGCCGCGAAGGGCGTCCAGAAGGGTCTTGTCGTCGATGATACGGCTCTTCTGAGGCTCCACGATGAGAACCGGCCGCTCGCCCCATTTGGGGTCGGCCTGTCCGACGACTGCAACCTGTCCCACGCCGGGCAGCCGACCGATGATGGCTTCGATTTCGGCCGGATTGATCCATTCGCCGCCCGATTTGATCAGATCCTTGGACCGTCCCGAGATCGTGAGATTGCCCTCATCGTCGATACTGGCCAAATCGCCCGTGTCGAAATAACCCTCGCTATCGACGCAATCCTTTTCTCCGTTGAAGTAGCGATTGACGACGCTTGCACCTTTCACTTTGAGATGTCCGGTGACGTTTCTCTGCATAGGCAAAGTTGAGCCCGCAGCATCCGTCAGCTTGAGATCGAGCCCCAGAGGTGGATATCCCGACGCGACAGCACGCTCCCGTCCGCGGGCGGGAGCGACCGTTCCGAGTGGTGAAAGCTCGGTCATCCCCCAGCTCGTCTGGACACGCGCCTGCAGCCGCTCTTCCATGCGTGCGATCAACGAGTCCGGGCAGGTTGAGCCGCCGATAATAACACGCTCGAGCGTCGGGACCTCGCCTCCGGTTGCGTCGAGTTCGTCGAGCAGGCCCTGCCAAACAGTCTGCACTCCCGCCGCGATTGTCACGCTCTCGCCGCGAATAAGCTGCGCGAGCCACGCGCCCTCGAGTTTGCGGCCGGGCAAGACCAACTTCGCACCCACAGCAGGTGCGGCGAACGGAAATCCCCAGCCATTTGCATGGAACATCGGCACGGCGACCAGAATGCAGTCGGCCGCAGTCAGCGCGATCGCGTCGGCCTGCAGCGCTCGCAGCGTATGCAGATAGTTGGAGCGGTGCGTGTAGAGCACGCCCTTCGGTGCCCCCGTGGTGCCCGACGTATAGCAAAGTCCAGCCGGCGTGTTCTCATCGAACTCGCCCCAGCGCGTCTCTCTGCCCAGATCCGCAAGCAGTGTCTCGACGTCATACCAACGCTGATCGCCATTGAAACGCGACGCGCCGTCGGCGCCATCCAGCAGCACCACCGAATCGATGCTCGGACATTGCAAAACAAGCTCATGCGCAATGTCCATGAGCCCGGCGCCGACCGCAAGCACTCGATCTTCCGCTTCGTTCACCATTGCCGCCAGGTGCGCAACAGTCAGACGCGGGTTCAGCGTGTGGCAGATGAACCCCGCGCCCATCGCGCCGTAATACAGTTCAAAATGATGTTGTGTGTTCCATGCGAGCGTGGCGATACGGTCGCCGAACTTGAGTCCCAGTGCCGCCAGCGCACCGGATAACCGATTGCTGCGCTCTCTCAAGCTTGCATAGCCGATACGGCCTGCGCCCGCCGTCACAACCTCGCGATGTCCATTCCATTTGGCCGCGTGGTCCAGAAACTTGTCGACGGTCAGAGCATAGTTTTGCATGAACATCGCGGGTGAACGGGACCGAAAAAACGCGACCGCCGGCCGGTGTGAAGAGCCGGCGGCCAGTTGGTCTGCACATCAGAACGTTTTCGACAGACGTATCCCGAATTCGCGTGGCGGCCCGGCGAAGTCGAGGTCGGAATTGAGCGCTTCGACGTAGTGCTGGTCCAGAAGGTTGCTGCCATAAGCCGTCAACGTATAGCTGCCGCGGACCCAGCTCAGCTGCCCGCCCAGGATGTGACGTTCCGAAAGATGGTCGCCAAGTTCCGGGTTGTCGAACAGCGTCGCCCACTGACCCGACTCATACCCGAAGTTCACACCCGGGGTCAGCGTGTCGCCGCCTTCGAGCAAGAACTTGTAAAATACGCTGAAATTGGCGCTGAAGTTGGGCGCATAGGTCTGGGGATGTCCGCCCAGATTAACGCACGAATTGAGCGGATTTGCGGGACCAGTATTCGGATTGCAGGGATAGCCGGACGCAATTCTCGGATCAGTTGCCCAGAAGGTTCCAAGCGAACTGTGCATCAGTCCGAGATTACCGTCGAAGGTCCAGTTACCAAAGGCAGCCTGCAAACTTTCTTCGATGCCGTAGAGTTTGGTGGTATTTGGATCGTTCACCTCGAAACCAAAGACCGGAATGGCGGGGTAACCGATGATCACCTGGAAACTGTGGAAGTTGTTCCAATATCCATCGAGCTGCGACAGCAGATGTCCGTCGAAGAAGCTCGCCTTCCAGCCGGCTTCGTAATTGACCACTGTCTCCGCACCGAACGAAGCTGGAGTGCCGAGACCCACCGGGACGTTTAGTCCGCCAGGCTTGTAACCGGTCGCCATGAAGCCGTAGAGGTAGTTCTCCTCATTGATTGTCCAGTCCAGCGACGCCTTGTAGGAGAAATTGTTCCACGCAATGGTTTGGTTGTCGGCCAACTCCAGCCCATATTGATCGATGTTGACGTTCTTGTTTTGCGTCGTGTCGTTGGCGTAGCGACCGCCCAGCTGAATTTCGAACCCCGCCGGGAGTTTGAATGTCGCTTGCCCGAACGCCGAGACGTCCGTTTCCGGATTGCTGCCCTGCAGGGAGTATACGCCCGGCCCAGGCACCTGATTGATCACGAAATTCCTGGCCTCGGGAGAGAGAAAGTCATATTCGTTGGACTGCGCAAATCCGCCGAGGACCCAATTGAACCATCCACTATCGGACGAAATAAGGTTGACCTCTTCGGACCAGATGGTTTCGTCCACATTGTCGCCGAAAGACCATCCCACGTTCGCGACGTAGTAGGGATTGGAGCCGCTGCAGGTGACGTTGGCACAAGCCAGGGGACCATAAAGGTCGGCCTTATACGCGGTGTTTCCGTATTGGAAGGCCGAGATCGATTGCAACGTGATGTCGGCCGGAAGCACGTAGTCGATCTTCACAGATGATCTGACGAACTCATCCTGTGCTCCCTGGCCGGTATTGGCAGTGATGTGGAACAAATCCGTGTAATTCGGATTGGGCAGGCCACCGATGGTCTTGAAGCGGTCCGAAAACGGGTCGGCTGGATAGGCGCCGTTGTCGAGCAAATCCGCGTCCAGCTTGAACAGAACGGTCAGCGATTGCCTCGGCTGCCAGAGGAGGCTGCCGCGGATGGCGCCCCAATGCGCGTCCCCCGGATTGCCGTTATACTTGCTGCCGTCCGGCTGCGTGATGTCATAGAAGCTGCTGCGGGTCTCTCCGAAGAAGGCAATGCGACCGGCCATCGTGTCGTCGATCGGCAGGTTGGTCGCGCCCTGCAATCCGAAATCGTAATAATTGCCGGCCTGGGCCTGGATGAAACCATCCATGCCGCCGCCGATGACGGGGTTCTGCGTCGTGACGAACACCGCGCCGCCGATCGCACCCTGGCCCGCGAACGTGCCTTGCGGGCCGCGCAGAATCTCGAGGTTCGAGACGTCGTAGTATGGCTCTTCCGTGATGTAGCCTGGAAATGTCGGCACGCCGTCCCGGTAGGTGATCACGCCCGGCGTAGTCTGGGAGTTGTGCTCGCCCTTGCCGATGCCGCGGATATCGAAATCGTCGCCCTGGCCGAAATTGTCGATCGTCACCGAGGGCGCGACGAACTGCAGTTGGTCAACGACGTTCACGCCTTTTGCTGCCAGGTCCTGGGCAGTCAGCACGGTCGCGGAGATGTTCGTCTTCATCAGTTCAGTCTTGCGGCGCTCGGCCGTCACCACGACCTGCTCAACGCCGCCGCTGTTGTCGGCGCTGGTGGAGGACGATCCCGATGTCGTTGATGCCGTCTGGGCTTGTGCTGCACCGCAACAAACGAGCGCGAGAACAGACGTCGACAGCCAAAGCGTACGCTTCATGTATTCCTCCCCTTTCGCCCGCGGGCGATCACCATGCTCTTCGGCACGCTCGCTAAAGCTGGCAGGAACCCCAGCAGACGTCAACATTCATTCACTTGTGTGTGAATATCTTGGTGCGCATGATGCTTTTGTGTCACGGGCGTCCATTTCGCGACCTGGGCCCGAACGCGCGGACCAATTCTACAGGCGCACTCTTGAAGCCGCTTGAACTGAACTCGATCCGTACCCACCGCGGCTGAATTATGAGAACAGCAATATTGACCGTTCGTCCGTGCCGAAGCTCGCCCATGCCTAATCGCAAATGCGCTCCCGACGAATCTCGCTTGGCCATCTCCGCCAGCGCACAAGATCGGTGAATGGCACAAAATTTGGAATGCCGGCTTTGGATTAAGAGCGGACGCTTCATTTCGTTCAAAGTCGGTCGGTCGATGTATCGACCGACCATGTATTCAGCACGTGCGCCAAGGGCGACGACCGCGCGACCGATGCGGCCGAATAGACGGCGATCGCACTCGGTGCCCGGAGCACTTTGGCGGGCTCTGCAGAAACTGCCGGACTTTGAGATTACCTCAGCCTGACGGATAGCGCATGCGCGTACCGGGCGGCAGTGTGATGCTAAACCTACGACTTACCGGCGGAGCTGAAAGCGCGACGGTCCGCCGAGCGCGACGGGGTTAAGACACCCGCGATGAGCACCAACTCTATGTCGGCGACGTCACTGCGTTACCCCAAAGCCGCACTAGCGTTGCCTCACCCAAGTGCGATTTGCTGCGCGCGATCTCTGGGGTTCTCGAGCGTTCGTCGCGCTCCGCTCAGTACTTCCAAGTCACCGTGGCTCCGAACATCCGCGGAAGATCATCGCGAGCATGCATGCCGACACTCGTGATTTCAGAAATCGACAGGTGATGTGCATCGTCCATATTATTTTCTCAGAGTCGAAGGCTCCAATTCGCGTCAACGGGCGAGTATTCTGCATAAGCATTCACGACCCCGTAGGCCCCCTTGCTTTGGCTCACCTGTCGGATCCCAGGGAAATCCGCTAATGCAATAGGCGCTCCCGTTGAGATCTACCTGACCCTAGTTCCCCAGTGGGACAGTGTAATTCGCCGCAACGTTTGCGTGAAGCGCCCTCCCAATGTCAGACCAACTCCCTTCACCAGGGTCGAAAGAGGTATGGTTGCCTGTGCGTATGCCGCATAGGATTGCGTTCGCTCCGGAGCATTTGTTTGAATTGCCGTGAACGGCGCGGGCTGAAACAGGAACGACGAACTTACCGTAACGCGAAGGTATACCAGAGTAAGACAGACGCTCACGCCGAAACTCAGAGGCTAAGAAACGTTGCTACCAGTTCGTTGACCAAGGCTTAGCGTGTGGGTTCGCGATGTAGAATATTGCTCCGAGAGCAAGGTGTGCTCAACTTGCGCATTGCTGGCCGGGTGGTAGGGCGATTTTTAGGGTAGCAACGTCGTTTGTATAGATTATGTTGTGCATTCAATGTGTTACTGATGATAGTGGCGGACAGGGAGGGATTCGAACCCTCGAACGGCTGTTAACCGTTACACACTTTCCAGGCGTGCGCCTTCAACCACTCGGCCACCTGTCCAACCCTCCCGGACCTGAGGGGTCCGAAAGGGCCGGGACTATAACGGCTCGTGCCCGCGCGGCAAGAACCCGGTGACAGGGTCAGTCGGTGCCGGCGCGGCCCATTCCCAGGTCGTGTTCCGCCGCCACGATGCCGATGGTGTAACCCGCCACCGTGTCGAAGGCAGCCATCGCCACGATGAAGAAAAAGACGGAGGTCGAGAACCCTTTCATCGTGATGAATTCGATCAGGGCGACTACGAACACGATCGCGGAAAGCCCGTGATTGAGAAGCTCGCGTCGGGTCGTTCGAGTCGACTTAACGACCTCAATGAAAAGCATGACCAGCGTGAGAAGAATGAGGAGGTCCCCCAGCGAGATGTCCCAATTGTCGGTCGAGAACATATGAAATGTATGGAGGGACCCGTTCAGAAACTTCTCCATAACGTCGTGGCCGGCCAAGCCATAGCCCAGCGCAAGCAAGTTGTAGACGATGACAGAAACCAGCAGCAGCGGAAAAATCCGGAACATCTCACTCTCCCCCTTGGGTGGCGGCGATACCACAGCACGCTTGTATCACAATCAGGCGAAACTGCGGCGCGGCCCGGGCACACCGGGCCTTATTTGGTAAACGCCCGAGCGGCCCGGAGGGTCTCAAAGCTCTCTCGGCTGGTCGGCACCCCGGAAACGCAGCTGAAGCCAGCGCACACCGAGGACGTCGCTAATGCCCACTGCAAGCCGGTCGAGCACGCCATACTTTGATTTTCCATGGACACGGGGGCGGTCGTTGACCTCCACGAAGCGGACTTCGAGACCCTCGCGCAGCGTCAGGGCCACGAGATAGCGGTGCATATGGTCGAAATATGGCAGCCCGAGAAAAGCATCGCGACGAAATGCCTTCAGGCCACATCCGACATCCGTGGCGCCGTCATTCAGCATCCAACGGCGAAAATTATTGGCCAGGCGCGAGGCCAGGCGTTTCTTGGCCGTGTCCTGGCGATCCACGCGCACGCCTGAAACCAGTCCGATTCGCTCTGGATTTTCCTGGTATTGGGCCAGCAGCTTGGGGATATCGGCTGGATCGTTCTGGCCGTCGCCGTCCAGAGTGACGATCAGGCCGCCGCGCGCGGCGCGCACGCCGGTAAGCAGCGCCCGGCTCTGTCCCAGATTGCGCCCGTGCTGAATCACACGCAGGCAGGGCAAGGACGATTTCAGAGCCTTGAGAACGTCAGGCGTCGCATCGGACGAGCCATCGTCCACAAAAATGATTTCCACCGATTCATCGCGCGCCACGATGCCCGCGATTTCTCGCGCCAACGGTTCCACGTTTTCGGCTTCATCCTTAACCGGTACGACCACCGAAAGCGTGACCGTCATGCCATTGTTCCGTTCGATCCCGTCATACACTAGTGTCCGCGTCGGCCGTGCGGCGTCTGCGGATTTCGGTCCGAAGATGCGGCGGCGGGCGGCGGGCGCCTTATACAGGTGTGCGCCGGAATGAAACAGGCCTGTGCCAAGACGTGCCATGCGGCCACCCCCACGAGTTCCCCTCGGTTTGGCGTTCAAGAGGCGTACCGGATGACATCGACCACGGACGAAGACGCCGCCGACCGGAAAATGGATCGTCTCCGCGGCTGGCACGTCTGGGTCCTGCTGGCGATCGCGCTCGTCGCGTGGCTTCCGGGATTGCTGACGCTTCCTGCACTCGACCGCGACGAAAGCCGGTTCGCGCAGGCAAGCCGGCAGATGGTCGACACGGGTAACTACGTCGACATTCGCCTTGGCACGGCGGCGCGTTACAACAAGCCGATCGGCATCTACTGGCTCCAGTCCGCTGTCGTCAGTTTAGCCCGGTTCGTCGATGGCAACGCGGCCGGCATGATATCGCTCTATCGGGTGCCGTCATTCCTGTGCGGATTGCTGTCGCTTTTCTTTGTGTTTTCGATGGTACGCGCCCGCGCACCGCCGGGCGCCGCCTTCGGCGCGGCGGCATTGCTGGGTGTGACGCTGTTGCTGTCGGCGGAAAGTGAAATCGCCACAACGGACGCGGCACTTCTCGCTGCCATTCTGTGTGCCCAGAGCGTATTCTTGCGCATCTATCTCGCAGCGCGCTGCAGCGACCGCGTGCCGCTCTTGAGCGTTTTGGCGGGCTGGGCGGCTATCGGTGCGGGCGTGCTGGTCAAGGGGCCGGTCATCATCGGCATCCTTGGCCTCACGGCTCTGGCGCTTTGCATTTGGGATCGGAACTGGCGGTGGCTGAGAGACACACGGCCCCTAGCCGGAGTAGCGGTTGTCGCGCTCATCGTTGCGCCCTGGGCCATCGCGATCGGACTCGCCAGTCACGGTGCGTTCTATCAGCAATCGCTGGGGCACGATTTCTCGGCGAAGATTCTCGGCGGCCAGGAATCGCATGGCGCGCCGCCGGGATATTATCTCGCGCTACTCAGCATCACATTCTGGCCGGCCACGCTGTTCCTGATTCCCGCGGTCGATATGGCCGTGCGACGGCGCCGCGAGCCGGTAGTGCGTTTTCTGCTCGCATGGGCCGTCCCAAGCTTCGTTCTGTTCGAACTCGTGCCGACGAAACTCCCGCATTATATTCTCCCGGTCTATCCGGCACTGTGCATTCTGGCTGCGCTGTGGATCGGCGACGAGACACCGTCGGAATCACTGTGGCAGCGCCTCTTTCGCATTCTTGCGTGCGTGCAGTTCGGAGCGGCGACGCTTGCGTTTTCGGCTGCTGCTATCGTGCTGCCCGGTAAGTTTGATGCGCCCACTCCCCAGTGGGTGATGTTTGCCGCCCTTATGACGGTGATCACTGGGGGCATCGCAGTTTTCCTCGCGATCGCGCGCCAGAAGCGCGGCGCGATGATTGCCGCAATAGTCAGTGCACTGATCCTTTATCCGGCCTTCGCTTCGGGGGTTTCGCCCCAACTGAGACAATTGTGGATTACCCAACGCGTTGCGACGATGGTCGGCCGCGTCCGCCGCCCGAATGATCCGTCCATCGTGGCAGCGGGGTATGCGGAGCCCAGTCTTCTGTTCACTCTGGGCGGGTCGGCGACCTTCGCAACGGGCGAGGGCGCTGCAAACATCACTGCGGCTCGCGGCGGACTGGCTCTGATCGAAGACGCGGATCGTCCCGCATTTCTTGCGCGCCTGACCGAGCTGCAGGCGACCGCAGTGCCTGTTGATCAGCTCACCGGATATGATTATTCGCGCGGCCGCAAGGAACATCTGACGCTTTATCGCGTCAGCCAGGTGCCGCAGGAAATCAATCCACCGTACGAATGAACTATGCAGGCCACGTCCCATCCATCTCGTAACTTTCGCATTGCGCTCGCATGCATCGCCGCGATCACGGTTGTGCGTATCATAGTGCTCCTCGTGTCGCCGCTGGAGCTCTATCCCGACGAGGCCCAATACTGGTGGTGGGCGCAATCGCCTGCATTGGGATATTTCTCCAAGCCGCCGATGATCGCGTGGATTGTCTGGGCCACGACGACCCTGTTCGGCAATGCGGAATGGGCGATCCGCCTTGCGGCGCCGCTCCTGCACGGCGCGGCGGCGCTGTGTCTGTTCGGGTTTGTCGGCCGCATTTATGATTCGAGGATCGGGCTCATCAGCGCGCTCGCCTACGTGACGACGCCCGGCGCGTCCTATTCCTCGGGCCTCATCTCCACCGATGTGCCGCTGCTTCTATGCTGGGTCGTCGCGCTTTATGCGTTCTGGCGGGCGCTCGACGATCGGCGCTGGCGCTGGCCCCTGCTGTGCGGTTTGGCGATCGGCGTAGGTCTCCTGTCGAAGTACGCGATGCTCTATTTCCTGCTGGGAGCCGCGGTGGCGGCCCTTCTGGTGCCGAGAGCCCGGAGGTTCATCTTGAGCGGCCGGGGCGCGGTCGTCGTTTTGATCGGTCTCTTGGTGTTCGCGCCGAACATCTGGTGGAACGCGCAACACGGCTTTCCCACGGTCACGCACACGGAATCCAACGCCAACTGGGGACATTCGCGCTTCAATCCCCTGAACAGTGCCGCATTCTTCGTCGGTCAGTTCGGCGTGTTCGGACCGTTGCTGATGGCGGGGTATCTGGCGGCGCTGTGGCGTCTCGCACGGGCTGAGGAGCGCTCGGATCGCGACCTGGTGCTTGCGGCATTTTCGGCGCCGCCGCTGGCGCTGATGCTGGTCCAGTCGTTTATCGTGGCCGCCAACGCGAACTGGGCTGCGACAACCTATGTTGCTGCGACGCCCCTCGCGGTTTGTGAACTGGTGCGATGGTGGCGGGACAGAGCGCTCTGGGCGTCGTTCGCGATCAATGGCCTGGCGATGGTCCTGTTGTGGATATTCGTCGCCGATCCTGGCGCAGCCGAACGAGCGGGACTGGGCAACGCCTTCAAGCGCGAGCAGGGGTGGCGCCCCCTCGGACAGCAGGTTATCCAGGCGGCCGGGAAGGCCCAGTTCGACGCCGTGGCGACCGACAATCGAAGCGTCATTGCAGAATTGGTCTACTACGCGCGCCCATGTCCCACGCCGTTGCGGGTCTTGAGTCGCAACGCCGTCCCGCGCGACCACTATCAGATGACGATCCCCCTCTTGCCGGGGACGGCGCGCGTGCTGCTCGTGATCGCACCGGCCGATTCACGAGCGGTGCTCGCCACATTTGATTCGGCGATGCTGACGGGCACGGTCGCAACCGCCATCGGCGGGCGGCATCAGCGCGTGACCCAGCTCTACGACGCGCGTCACTATCGCGGTTTCTGAAATTTGACTGTGTCCCGCGCGGTCAATCCTCCGCGTGACATGTGAAAAGTTCACGGCCCTGTTCGTGCGTGGTGCGCGTGCGCATTGGAAGGCTTGAACGAGAATAAGGCGGCGTGCGATCGCGTTCGTCTCGCCGAAGACAAGGGACATGTGAGACAAGCGCGCGATGACGCAGCATGATGCGCCGCGGTTTTACTTGAGAAGGCTTCAATAATTCCAGTGCTTTATTTATGCGTTATACGTTGCCTATATTGGCACATACCTCCTCCAATTCCAGTATTCGCGAGCTTTCTCTTGACGAACCGGAATGACACTCTAAATATCCGACGACTCGGCCATGCCGTTTGATGGGAAGCCGCTGGGGCTTTCGAGGCGGGGCGTTTCGGAGTGTCACGAGACAACAATGGGTCTCCAACTCTTGCGGGGGCGCGAGTCAAAGCCTCCGCTGCGGTCCATCCGCCCTGCCGACTCGACTTCCAATCCCAACCAACATGACGCGGCGCTCCCCACCATCGGTGCGGTTCGGCCGCTTCTGCGTTTCCCGGTCGGACCGCAGTCCCGGGAATTCTATGCCCGCTTTTACCCGGCAAGCGCGGCCCGCGACTGGAACGATTGGCACTGGCAATTCCGCAACCGCATCCGCACGCTGAACGATCTCGAGAGGGTCTTCATTTTGTCGGACAGCGAAAGGCAGGCGGTCGGCGGCCATGAAGGGCCGCTGCCGGTCGGGATCACGCCTTATTACGCGAGCCTGATGGGCCGCGACGACCCGTTCGAACCCCTGCGCCGCACGCACGTCATGACGGGCGATGAATATGTGCGCATGCCGGGCGAAGCGGACGACCCCCTTGGGGAAGATCACGACACGGTCGTGCCGGGGCTGGTCCATCGCTACCCAGACCGCGTCCTGTTTCTGACGACTGGTACCTGCTCGACCTATTGCCGCTACTGCACGCGCTCGCGCCTCGTGGGCAATCCCGGCGGCGAATATCAGTTTTCCACCCGCCAATGGGAAAAGGCGCTCGGTTATCTCGAAGCGCATACCGAGGTTCGCGACGTGCTGCTCTCGGGGGGCGATCCGCTCAGCGTCGGCGACGACAAGCTCGACTGGTTGCTGACTCGTCTCAGGGCCATCAAACACATCGAATTTCTGCGCATCGGCACCAAGGTCCCCGTCGTGCTGCCGCAGCGCGTCACGAAAAATCTGGTCAGGATGCTGAAGAAGCATCATCCGCTCTGGATGAGCATCCATTTCACCCATCCGAAGGAATTGACTCCGGAGGTTACCGAATCGACGGCGCGGCTGGCCGATGCCGGCATTCCGCTGGGCAGCCAGACTGTGCTTCTCAAAGGCATTAACGACGATCCGTCCGTGATGACCCCGCTGATGCACGGTTTGCTGAAGCGCAGGGTCAAGCCTTACTACCTCTATCAATGCGATCCGATCCGCGGCTCACATCATTTCCGGACGTCCGTCGACAAGGGCATTGAGATCATCCGGGCGCTCCGCGGCCATACAACCGGGTACGCGACGCCGACCTTCGTTGTCGATGCACCGGGCGGCGGGGGAAAGATCCTGATCGCACCCGACTCCGTGATCGGCCGGGACGGTGACGACCTTCTGTTGCGCAACTTCGAAGGCAACATTTATCGCTATCCGGATCCGGGTGGCGCACTCGGCCGGGACAAACCAGCCGCCACAGAATAGCCGTGCCCCGCATGCGCGTCGGAGTAACCTACGACCTGCGGTCCGACTATCTCGCCCAGGGAATGGGCGAGGAGGAGACCGCCGAGTTCGACAGCGAGATCACTATCGCTGCGATCTGCGCGGCCCTGCACGAGCTTGGTCACGAACCTGTTCGCATCGGAAACGTGAAGCAGCTGGCCGCGCGCCTCGTGGCGGACGAGCGCTTCGATTGCGTATTCAATATCTGCGAAGGCTTGAAAGGGGTCGCGCGCGAAGCGCAGGTACCCGCGCTGCTTGACGCTTTCGACATTCCCTATGTTTTCTCCGACCCGCTGACATTGTCGTTGTGCCTCGACAAGGCGATGACCAAGCGAGTCGTGCGCGATGCAGGCATACCCACGCCGGATTTCGCCGTGGTTGAAAGCGCGAATGAGGCAGGCAAGGTCAAGCTCACATTCCCCGTTTTCGCCAAACCCGTCGCCGAAGGGTCAGGCAAGGGCGTTGCCTCCACGTCATACATCGCCGACATGGCGACGCTGGAGGATGTGGTGTCCGATCTGATCTATCGATTCCGCCAACCTGTTCTTGTGGAGTCGTTTCTTCCCGGTCGCGAATTCACGGTGGGCATTATCGGCACCGGCGACGAGGCAGAGGTGCTTGGAGTCCTGGACGTGGCACTCACGGAATCAGCCGACGCGCATGGATACGGTTTTGAGAACAAGGAACGGTGCGACGAGAAGATCGTCTATACGCCGGCCGAAGATACCGAAGCGCGCGCGGCGGCGAGGATTGCACTGGCGGCATGGCGGGTTCTGCGCTGTCGAGACGGCGGACGGGTGGACATCCGCAATGACGCTCAGGGTCGGCCGAGCTTCATGGAGGTCAACCCGCTGGCCGGCCTCAATCCGGAGCACTCGGATCTTGTGTTCATCGCCAATTTCAAGGGCATATCCTATCGCGACCTGATCGGCCGGATCATGTCGTCGTTCGAGCGACGCCGATAGCGCAGCGCTCGGCTTTATTCTGCGGCGCCCTCGATCGCGTCCATCTGCTCGTCCGACAATCCGAAGTGATGGCCAATTTCGTGCACCAGCACATGCCGGACCATGTCGCCGAGCATTTCTTCGTGCTCGGCCCAGTAGTCCAGGATGGGACGCCGGTAAAGCAGCACCATCGTCGGATCGGGATGTCCGCGGTTTGCGACGCGGTCGCTGAGTTCGGGCCCTTGGAACAATCCCAGAATCTCAAACTCGCTGTCGAGTTCCATGTCCCTGATCACGTCTTCGGCAGGAAAATCCTGGACGATGAAGACGACGTCGCCCGTCAGGGCGCGGAATTCCTCCGGCAGTGACTCGAAGGCCCGCGCGGCGAGTTCCTCGAAATCGTCAAGCGAAGGTGCTGTCTGCGAAGACCAGTCCATGTCTCCGTCATTGCATGGCGACGCTCGCGCCGCAATCGGTTAGCATCCTGCTTCGAATTCCTTACGGAGGTCATGCGATGAAGAAACTCGATGCGCAGACACACGCAGCTGCTCTCAAGGAGCTTCCGCAGTGGCGGGAGGTACCCAGCCGCGACGTCATCGCCCGCAAATTCGAATTCAGGGATTTCAACGAAGCGTTCGGTTTCATGTCGCGCGTGGCGCTGCTCGCCGAAAAGATGGACCACCATCCCGAGTGGATGAACGTTTACAAGACAGTCGATGTGAGACTGACCACGCATGATGCCGGCGGCCTCACCGAGAACGACATCAAAATGGCCAAGGCGATGGATGCGTATGCGGGCGGCTAAACCTCGAACCTGTACCCCGTGCCGTCGCGCCTGATGTGGCCCGCCGTCGGCGCGGCGAAATGGGTGCCGATAATGAGAATCGGCTGATCCGCCCAATCCCTGATCATGGCCTTCCGCGTGACGCGTGCAGCGTCCTTGTCGTTGTCGAATCCCGGCGACCAGTCGGGCCGGCCAATCTGGCAGGGGTGGTGCATCATGTCGCCGGTGATGATTGCCGTTTCTCCCTTCGACTCGATGACGACACTGACATGTCCCGGCGTATGGCCGGTGGTAGGTATCAGCCGCACCTCCGGCGAGATGCGGTGATCGAGCTCCACCTGCCGGGCGAGACCGGCGTCTAGAATAGGTCTCACGGAGTCAGCGAGGATCTCCTGCTGATCCGCATCGCCTTCCTTGCTCCAGTGTTCATACTCCTGGCGGCCGATAATGTAGTGCGCGTTCGGAAACGTCGGCACCCATTTGCCGTCCACCAGCATCGTGTTCCAGCCCACGTGATCGACATGCAGATGCGTGCAGACGACCGCATTGACGTTTTCGCGCGTGAATCCGGCTTGCTCCATGTGGTCGAGGAATGCGGTCTGCAATGGTTGCCGGCGTGTCAGCGGCCGCGGCTTGTCATTGCCCACACAGGTGTCGACCACGAGCTTCAGTCCCGGCGCATCCACCAGCAGCGCGTGAATGGACAACAGCAGATGGCCTTCCGGGGTCACGAAATGCGGATAGAGCCACGGCATCGCCTTGAGGGTTTCGGGGCGGGCTTCGGCGATCATGGGATATTTTTCGTGGTATGGGACGGGCATATCCATCTCCACGACGCGCGTGATCTTCACATCGCCGATTTGCCAATTGAGCATGGGAATCTCCCGATAGCTTTGGGTGAGCATGACGGATTTCGATAGGCCGCGCGAGCGCCTTCAGGCCAATCCCTGCAGCAGTTTCTTGAGTTCGGCCACATGCTCCCGCGCCGTCTTGCGCGGATCGGGCGCGGTGGCACAGACCAGCGCAACTTCCATGATGGCGCCAAGGAGCAGGTGCTGGACCGCCTCGGACTGACGTGGGGGGGCTTTGGGCAAAAGCGCTTCAATGGCAGCCTTCGCGATCGCCCCGAAATATCGCATGTCGATCTCGCGCCATTTGATCCAGCCAAGCACCGCTGGGCCGTCCAGGAGCAGGATTTGCTTCGTACCCGGTTCGCAGGCGGCCAGCAGATAGCGCAGGACCCCTGCAGCGATACGATCGGCCGCATCTCCACTTTTCTGCGGCGGCGCCATCTGACGCGCGGCAAGTTCTTCCTGTACGCTCTCGAGCACGCGCAGGAAAAGCTCTTCCTTGGATGCGAAGTGGTGATAGACCGCACCCTTCGCGACGCCGGCTTTCACGGCGATGTCGTCGATGGAAGTATTCGCGAAGCCATGTGTCCCGAACAGCGTGCGCGCGGCTGCGCAAATGGCCCGGATCGTTGCCTCCCGGCGCTCCGCCTGGCTTACCATCCGCCGTTCGATCCCGCGATTGACTTACAGACTGATAGTCTGTAAATACAGACCCGTGGTCTGTTTGTGGAGAGACAAATGACGCGCGACGAAATCATGCAGGTCTACCGGAAGCACGTGGATGCCGAATTGGCGCATGACTCGCGCAAGGCCGCAAGCACCTATCTCGAGGACGGCTACTATCACCACATGCCGACCGGCCTGATATTCCGCGGTCGCGCGGCGGTCGCCATGCAATACGCCATGTCATATGTGAGCTTTCCGGACCAGACGTTCGACATCGAAGGCGAGATTGTCGAGGACGACATCCTCGTGCATTGGGCGACTCTGCGCGGAACGGTGAAGGGTCCGTTCCTCGGTCTGCCGCCGACGGGCAGGTCCATCGCGCTTCCCTTCGTGGCACGGATTTGCTTCGCTGACGGCGCCATGGCGGGCGAGACGCTGTGGTACGACATGCTCACGCTGTGCGAGCAGGCCGGATATCCGCCGGATGCCGTGCGTGCCGCGGCCCATCTGGCCCGCGAGCGGCTCGCTGCCTAGCTATTTCGGCCGTTGCGCGTTCTTCACAAGATCATCGACGACCGCCGGATCGGCCAGCGTGGAGGTGTCTCCCAGATTGGAGATGTCGCCCTCGGCGATCTTGCGCAGGATACGTCGCATGATCTTGCCCGACCGTGTCTTGGGAAGACCCGGCGCAAATTGGATCACGTCGGGCCGGGCAATCGCGGACAGATGTGTCGACACCCACTTCTTCAGTTCGTCGGCTAATTCGTCGGAGGGCGTTTCGCCCAGTACCAACGTGACGAACGCGTAAATGCCCTGGCCTTTGATGTCGTGTGGCATGCCGACGACGGCGGCTTCGGCGACTTTGTGATGTGCCACAAGTGCGGATTCGACTTCGGCCGTCCCGAGCCGATGGCCGGAGACATTGATTACATCGTCCACGCGGCCGGTGATCCAGTAGTAACCGTCCTCGTCGCGCCGGCAGCCGTCTCCCGTGAAGTATTTGCCGCGATAGGTCTTGAAATAGGTGTCGATGAAGCGCTGATGATCGCCATAGACCGTGCGCATCTGACCAGGCCATGAATCGAGCAGCACGAGATTGCCGCTTGCCGCCCCTTCGAGCGGTTTGCCGTCTGCGTCCACAAGCTCGGGGCGGATTCCGAACAGCGGCTTGGTAGCCGAGCCGGGCTTCAGGTCGGTTGCGCCCGGCAGTGGCGAGATCAGGATGCCGCCCGTCTCCGTCTGCCACCAGGTGTCGACGATGGGACAGCGCTGATCGCCCACAACGCGGTGATACCACAGCCATGCTTCCGGATTGATCGGTTCGCCCACGGAGCCGAGCAGCCGCAGCGATCTCCGGCTGGTCCTTTTCACCGGCGCTTCGCCTTCGCGCATGAGGGCGCGGATGGCCGTCGGCGCGGTATAAAAGATATTGACCTTGTGTTTGTCGATGACGTCCCAGAAGCGCGACGAGTTTGGATAGTTGGGCACGCCTTCGAACATCAGCGTCGTGGCGCCGTTCGCCAGCGGTCCGTATACGATGTAGGTATGTCCGGTTACCCAGCCCACATCGGCCGTGCACCAGTAGATGTCGCTGTCGTGATAATCGAACACGTATTGATGAGTGAATGCGGCATACATCAGATAGCCGCCGCTCGTATGCAGCACACCTTTGGGCCGCCCTGTCGATCCGCTGGTGTAGAGAATGAACAGCGGATCTTCCGCATCCATCTCTACCGGCGGACAATCGGCGGTCACCTTCGCAGCTTCGTCATGGTACCATACATCGCGCGGCGGGTGCATCAGCACCTTCTCGCCGGTACGCCTGACGACGATGACGCTTTTCACGTCGGGGCAGCTAGTCAGCGCGACGTCGGTGTTGCGTTTGAGCGGGATAGTTTTGCCGCCGCGCAGGCCTTCGTCCGAGGTGATGACAACGGTGCTCGCGCAATCGTTAATTCGGCCGGCAAGACTGTCCGGCGAGAAGCCGGCAAACACGACGGAATGGACCGCGCCGATACGTGCACAGGCGAGCATGGCGTAGGCCGCTTCGGGAATCATCGGCAGGTAGATCGTCACCCGGTCGCCGCGCGCAACACCTTTGGCCCTCAGCACATTGGCGAAACGGCAGACCTGCTGGTGAAGCTCGCGATACGTAATGCTGCGGGAGTCCTTCGGGTCATCGCCCTCCCAGATGATGGCTGCCTGATCGCCGCGCCGCGCGAGATGGCGGTCGATGCAGTTGGCCGAGACATTGAGCGTGCCGTCCTCGAACCATTTGATAAAGAGATCGTCCGGATCCCAGGAGACGTTCTTGACCTTCGTGAACGGCTTGATCCAGTCGATGCGCCGTGCTTCGCCATGCCAGAAGCCGTCCGGGTCGTTCAACGAGCGGGCATACATTTCGTCGTAGCGGACGCGGTCGATCCAGGCGCGCTGGCGCCATTCGGTGGGTACCTCGATCAGGGTCTCGGACATCGGAAGTTCCTCGGGCGGTCTTGTTGTGGCTGATAGTGGCGGGTGCGCTGCGCGGCTTCAAGGCGAACCGGGCGCGAACCCCGCGCGTCGGTTCTGCGCGGGGTAGGCAGGGGCTCGGTTGAGCCGATAGAATGACTGCTCAACCGGGAATTCTGCCATGGCGACAAAAATAGAGGCGGCGAAGCCGATTATGACCGATGCGGCCATCAAGGAGCGCACGGGCAAGGGCTGGGAGCAGTGGTTCGCAGCACTGGATAAGGCCGGAGCGGCAAAGCTCGATCACAAGGCCATCACCGCAATTCTCTACGGCAGGATGAAGGCCGATCCCTGGTGGGGTCAGATGATCGCGGTCAGTTACGAACGCGCGCGTGGCATCCGAGCCATGAACCAGAAATGTGACGGGGAGTTTGCTGTCAGCGTGTCCAAGACGGTTCGGGTCGATCTCTCGACGCTTTACGCGGCGGTCGCCGACGATCGTCAGCGGATCAAGTGGTTCCCCAAAGGTACATTCAAGGTCTCGTCCCAGACGAAGGACAAATACTATCGCGGCGCCTGGGGCAAAGACGGCGCGCGGCTGGAAATCAATTTCTATGCGAAAGGAGGAGATAAAGCGCAGATAAACGTTCAGGTGAACAAGCTGTCGGGATCAGAAGCAGTGGAATCAGAGCGCGCGACCTGGAAGAAGGCGATGGAGAAGCTCGTCGGGTACCTGACGCCATGACCACCTTGCGCTGCAGCGCGGCACTGGCAATCGCGGTTGGACTATTCCTGGCTTATAAGGTGGCCTTGGGATTGACGTACACCTTCCACTCTCCCGTGGGTGACGAAGCGACATATGTGAATGAGCATTTTGCTCTTGCTACAGTCTTCGTGCTCGCGTCGTTCGGCGGCGGTGTTCTCGCCTTCTGGCTGCGGTGGCGGTCGCTGCTGGCTGCCTCCTGGGGGATTATGCTCGGTCTGGATGCTCCGCACCTGATCCGTTCTCCTGTCCCCGCAGAGTTTGCACGGCGTATTGCAGCTGGGGGTGGCGGAACAACCTTGGCCGTTGGCGCCGATCCCGCGCAGTATGTCGTCGTCTGTGTCGCAATTGTTGGCCTCGGCCTCTGTGTCGTCAGCGAATTTCTCGATACCTCAACTCGGTCACGCTAATCCTCAACGGAAACGATCATGCAGCTTCACCTCTCGTCCTGGCCGGAAATCGAAAAATATCTTCAGACATCGAAGGCGATACTGATTCCCATCGGTTCGACGGAACAGCATGGTCCGAACGGCTTGCTCGGCACCGATGCGTTGTGTCCGGAGATCATCGCCAAACGCGCGGGCGACGAGGCGGGCATCCTTGTCGGCCCAACGTTCAACGTCGGGCAGGCCCAGCACCACATGGCGTTTTCCGGCACAATCACCTACCGGCCGTCGACGATGATCGCCGCCGTGCTCGACTGGTCGCAATCGCTGGCGCGCCACGGTTTCGAGCGGCTCTACTGGTTCAACGGCCATGGCGGAAACATCAACACCATCAATGCGGCGTTCGCGGAAATCTATCACGGCGTCACGTTCGACCGCGTGGGTTCCAACAATCCGCCGCTTAAATGCATGTTGCGCAACTGGTGGGAGCTGGCCGGCATCGGCGATCTCTGCAGGCAGCTGTTTCCGGTGGGTGAGGGCAGTCATGCCACGCCGTCGGAAGTCTCGGTGACCTATTTCGCCTATCCCGACGCGCAGAAGCGGGTAGAGATGAGCCCGAAGATTGCACCAACGGGACCAATCTACGACGCTGCCGATTACCGCCGCCGCTTCCCTGACGGGCGCATTGGCTCCGATCCCAGCCAGGCGAGTGTCGAAGCCGGCGCCAAGATTGTTGCTGCAGCGGTCAAAGCGGTGATCAGCGAATTCCAGCAATTTGCGCAGTCGTGATCACTGGGAGCGCGCGTCTCCAGACGCGCAACCATGGTGCGGAAACATCAGATGCGCGCGTGGACGCGCGCGCTCCCAGTGCGACGATCACCTATGCTGACCTCCCCGCCACACGTATCTTATGTCCGGCAGTTTCTCTTCGTTCCTCGACCCGTCGGTGAATTCGACGGCCACGAAGCCATGCCGTTCGTAGAAGCGGCGGGCGCCGGCGTTGGCCTGAAAGGTCCATAGCTGGAATCCGGCGGGACGTTCCTGCTTCACTTTGGCGAGAAGCGCTGTCCCGATGCCGCGATTATGAAACGAAGGATGCAGATAGAGCTGCTCCAGCCAGTCGCAGCGGATAGCGGCCAACCCCGCAATGCGCCCGTCCTCGATCGCGACCCAGGTTTCCGCGTCTTCGATAAGCCTGCGCACGAAGCCGATATCCTCTTCGTCCGAGTGCAGCTTGGGGAAGAAGTCCATGCTGTGCAGCGCAGCACTGAACGCCGCCGCCGTTTCGACTGCATCGGTCGCGGCGGCACGCCGAATTGAAAGATTTTGTCTCATGTGCGGAACCCTAGACCATCGGCTTGACTTGTCGCGAGTGCGGGACATGATCGCCCGCATCCCAGGGGCGCTCCGGCCGGAGCTGAGAATGGGGAATCCTCCCCAAGTCCCTTTGAACCTGATCCGGTTAGCACCGGCGTAGGGAGAGGCGCGATGAACAAGCCCGTACTCAATTCCAGGACGCTCGAAATCACGCGGGGGGCTCTGCCCGGCTCGCGGAAAATCCACCTCGGCGGCGTGCCGTTCCGCGAGGTCGCGTTGTCGGGCGGCGAGGCGCCGGTTCGGCTTTACGATACATCGGGCCCCTACACCGACGATGCCGTGTCGATCGACATTGCACGCGGACTTCAAACCAAGCGCGCGGACTGGATCGTCGCCCGAGGCGACGTGGAAGAATACCAAGGTCGCGCCCGCAAATCGGAAGACGACGGGTTGAAGCCCGGCGAGCGTCTCACTGTGCCGCAGTTCGACCGGAAGGCACGCCGTCCAGTGCGCTCGAAGCAGGGAGAGCGCGTGACTCAGCTGCATTACGCGCGTGCAGGCATGATCACCGAGGAAATGAAGTTCATCGCGGCGCGCGAGAATCTCGGGCGTTCGGCCCTTCGCGACGGCAACTCGTTCGGCGCCGCCATCCCCGACGAGATCACACCGGAATTCGTGAGGACCGAAGTGGCGCGCGGCCGGGCGATCATTCCCGCCAACATCAATCACCCGGAAACCGAGCCGATGATCATCGGTCGGAATTTTCTCACCAAGGTGAACGCGAATATCGGCAATTCCATCGTCACGTCGGGAACGGCGGAGGAGGTGGAGAAGCTCGTGTGGTCCATCCGCTGGGGCGCGGACACGGTGATGGATCTGTCGACGGGCCGGCACATTCACACCATCCGAGAATGGATCGTGCGCAACTCGCCCGTGCCCATCGGCACGGTGCCGATCTATCAGGCGCTGGAGAAGGTCGGCGGCATCGCGGAAGAACTGACCTGGGATATCTATCGCGACACGCTCGTTGAACAATGCGAGCAAGGCGTGGACTATTTCACCGTCCACGCCGGCGTGCGGCTGGCGCATATTCCGCTCACGGCCGATCGCGTCACCGGCATCGTCTCCAGAGGCGGCTCGATCCTCGCCAAATGGTGCCTCGCACACCACAAGGAGAATTTTCTCTACACGCATTTCGAGGATATCTGCGAGCTGCTGGCGCAATACGACGTGTCGTTCTCGCTGGGCGACGGCTTGCGGCCTGGCTCCATCGCCGATGCGAACGATGCCGCGCAGTTTGCAGAGCTGGAAACGCTGGGTGAGCTCAACAGGATCGCGCAGAGATACGACGTGCAGGTGATGATCGAGGGTCCGGGCCATGTACCGATGCACAAAATCAAGGAGAACATGGAACGCCAGCTGGCGGCCTGCGACGAAGCGCCGTTCTATACGCTGGGGCCGCTGACCACGGACGTCGCGCCGGGATACGATCACATTACGAGCGCCATCGGCGCGGCCATGATCGGCTGGTTCGGCACGGCGATGCTCTGCTACGTCACGCCGAAGGAGCATCTGGGGTTACCCGATCGCGACGACGTGAAGGCGGGGGTGATCGCCTACCGCATCGCAGCCCACGCCGCCGATCTCGCCAAGGGCCATCCCGCCGCGAGGCTATGGGACGATGCCATGAGCAAGGCGCGCTTCGAATTCCGCTGGCGCGACCAGTTTGCACTCGCGCTCGATCCGGAAACCGCGCAGGCCTTCCACGACGAGACGCTGCCGGCGGACGGAGCGAAGGTGGCGCATTTCTGCTCGATGTGCGGGCCGAAATTCTGCTCGATGAAAATCAGCCAGGAGGTGCGCGACGTTGCGCGCGGCGCCAACGATTCAATGTCGACCGCAGAAATTCGCGCTGCCATGGCGAAGAAGTCGGACGAATTCCGCGCGAGGGGATCGGAGATTTACGTCTCCAAACCTGCGGCAGAATAGCCGAGCTGCAGCAGCCGTACGACTCATCATGGCCGGCTCAAGCCCGGCCAAGGCAGAGCGGGAGCAAGTTAAGGTGAGAGGCAGGCTGCGTCACGGCTCTGGACATTCGCGGCCGCGTCCGGTCACCTGTTGTGCGCGTATGGAAATATCTGATCGTTCGGGGCCATGGAACGCATCGTCGGGGGCGCAATATTCCTCATCGCAATGACTCTGTTCTTTGCGATCTATCGATTTTTGATCATGGGATACATCTCCGGCGAGCGCGGAGGGGTTGAATACGCGCTTCTTGGCGTGTCGATCGCTCTGGCGCTGGTCGCCTCCCGAGGAGTGACGAGGGTTGCGCTCCGCTCCAGAGTCGGACGCTCGCTTGTCGCAACACGCGGCAAACTCGCACCGGGACGGCTGGCGAGACTGCAATGGGCCTGCTGCATTTTCATATTGCTGGCGCTTGGATCGATTGTCGCCGAAGCCATGTTCTCCAGAGCGGCGAACGTCCGAGTTTATTCGGCAGAACTCCTTGTCGTGGTGTTTTTCTCAGTTGTGTTGTACGTCAGCCGCAATGGCTGGCCGCCGAGATTTCGGTAGTCAGCGTATCCCCTTCCGGTCCGTGATCGCCTGATAGGCGACCAGAACAACGATCGCGCCGACGATGGCGACCAGCATCGAATAGAGATTGAAGCCCGTGATGCCACTGCCGCCGATAGTGGTGAATATCCAGCCGCCGACCAGTGCGCCGACGACGCCCAGCGCAATATTGATCAGGCAGCCTTCGCCCTTGGAATTGACGACTCTGCTTGCGATGAAACCCGTGATCAGCCCGAAAATCACCCAGCCCAGAACGCTCATATGGATCCCCATGTTGTGACGCTCAATGTCCCGCCATCAGGCCTTTCAATGTGGGCGGGAGCGTGGCGTCGATCAATCTGCGCAGGCACGTTTGCAGCATTGTGCGCTGTGCATCGGTCACATCATTCTGGGTGTTCGGCCAAATGGACGGTGCCACAGGCAGCCGCGGCAGCTGTCCGATCTGTGTGAGAACCGGGCGCGATGCCATGATCTCGCCGCTGCGGGCATCGATGATCGCGATGCGATAAGCGGCGAACGCACCCAGGCGCGGACCGCCGGTGCCATCGCGGCGATAGAGACCGAGCCCTCCCAGTTGGTGCACGCTGTGACCGATCTCGTCGCCGCGCCAGTCCCTCAGGATGACGACATAGGCGTCGATGTCGTCGACCGGCAACGGGAGCGCGCGGATGTCACGGCTGAGCGAGTCCCACGTCCAGGTATCGAAATCCGCTTCTTCGTAAGTCACTTGCTTGACCGCGAACCGCTTCGACAACACCGCCGTCGCCTCGCCCATGACGGCGTCGTCCAGACCCCAGTCGGAGATTTCCAGAAAGCTCGTCCGCGGCGGACCCGCCCATTCGAGCGGCGATTTCCCGACACGCTCGAACATCAGTGTGTCGCCGACGGCAGATATGATGGCGACGGAGCGGATGTTGGTGTGTGGCGGAAGAGATTGTGTGTAGGGACCGGCGTATACAGGTAGGGACGACGCAACTATCACTAGGAACGTTATCAGTGCCCGAACCCACCCCACCTCCCTCTTGCGGCGGCGAGTTGCGCCACAGTGCGAGCGAAATTGCACTTTTCTTGCGCTACCGATTCGCGGCATGAGCGCAACGGCGATTTCGGGTGGAGGTCGTTGGTGCATTCCCCCCACCCGATTCGTCATCGCTTCGCTCCGACGGATCGATTTCCCCACGAGGGGGAGGTAAAGCCGTTGGGAGAATTCGCCGAACACGGATTGCAGACCCGAATTTCGGACTAGGTAACCACCACGACCTTCCCCTGCGCCTTACGGTCCATCAGGAGCCGGATGGCTTCGCCGGCACGGTCGAGGGGAATCTTTGCGGAGACATGCGGCTTGAGTTTCCCTTCCGCGATCCAGCTCGTGATCTCTTTCAGATTCGCTAAGCCCGCCTTCGGATCGCGCGCCATGGACGCACCCCAGAAGACGCCCACGATATCGCAGCCTTTAAGCAGCGTGAGATTGAGGGGTACTCGCGGGATGTCTCCCGCCGCAAAACCGATGACCAGGTAACGTCCTTCCCAGTTCATCGCGCGCAACGCCGGCTCGGCATAATCGCCGCCGACGGGATCGTAGAGCACGTCGGCGCCCTGTCCGCCGGTCAGCCGCTTGATGTCTTCCGACAGCGCCTTCTGCTGGTCCTTCGACAACGGACCGGCCGGATAGACGAACCCGTCGTCGGCGCCGAGCGATTTGGCAAGGTCGACTTTTTCCTGTGTCGATGCAGCCGCGATGACGGTCGCGCCCATCGCCTTGCCGAGTTCGACCGCGGAGACGCCAACGCCGCCTGCGGCGCCCAGCACGACGAGCTTCTCTCCCGGCTTCAGGTGCGCCCGATCCTTCAGAGCGTGATATGACGTTCCGTAGGTCACGAAAAACGACGACGCGATTGCGAAATCGAGATTGACGGGCATCGGCACGCAACGCGCCGCATCCGCCAATACTTCTTCGGCAAATCCGCCGGAGCCCGTCGAGACGATAACCTTGTCCCCGACCTTGGTGTTCGTCACGCCCTCTCCGGCTTCCTTGACGATGCCAGCGACTTCGCCTCCAGGCGAAAAGGGGAGTGCCGGGCGGAACTGATACTTGTCCTGGATCATGAGCACGTCGGGGAAATTCACGCCGCAGGCCTTGACCGTGACAACGACCTGGCCCTTGCCGGCTGTGGGGCTCGGGATGTCGCGGATTTCGAGTTCTTCCGGCGGTCCGTAATGGGTGCAAAGCGCGGCTTTCATGAGACACTCCGATGTAGTCAGTCGACCGCGACCTTAGCAGGCCGTTCGGCTGCGCCAAGGCGGCCGTTGCGCGGTGCCGGGCTCAGTTCGATTTCGGCGCATTCGGCAAGACGAGCTGGGGGCGAGTGCCCGATTGCCCGCCGCGCAGGCGCGCGATATATTTCAATTCGCTCACAGCTAACGGGTTGTTCGGGTCGAACTTCAACGAGTCGTTATAGGCCTGTTCGGCGTCATCGAGACTGCCCAATTCGGTGAGGGCGAATCCCTTGCCGCGCAATAACCGCGCACGGTCCCGATCTTTCAGGTTTTCGAGTTTCAGGCCGTCCTCGTAATCGGCCAATGCGTCCAGCCAGCGCTTGAGGCTCTGCAACGCCGCTCCGCGTTCGCTGATGAGATAGGGCAGGTGTTCGCCGAGCCGCATCTCGGGAACAGCGGTCAGCTTGATTGCGGCGTCCAGAACACGCAATGCGTCGTCGTATTTGCCGATCTCGTTGTAGTAGCTGCCGAGATAGAGGCCGATGAGCGGATACGGGTTGCTCACAGCGACAGTCTGGCGACCGGTCTTCTGAATTATCGCCTGTCCGAGCGCGGCGACCGTTTGCGCCGTGCCGTCCGTCAGCACGTAGGCGGGGCCATCGCCGGCTGTCGGCGCGGCGAACGCCTGGGGTCCAGCCGCCAGCGCGGCCTCCATATCGGACACGTGGGACTCAACCGCACGAATGCCGTTGCTTGCGACATCGGCCTGCACGTCGTTCGCGACCGAGGCCGCCTTGATCCATGGCTGAGCGTCCTGCGTGACAGGCACGCCGGGGGAGGCGGGAGGCGGGGCGGTTTCGTCAGCGGACGCCGGTTGCGCCGTTGTGACGACCGCAACAACGCCCATCGCAGAGATCAATCTCAAAATCATGACAGCCCCCCGTCAGCCACAATCAAAACGACCATGTCGTTCAAAACATTTTGCAACCTGCATGCGAGCCAATCGATTATAACACACGGCAAGGGGCGTTCCACAAAAGGCAAAAAGTCATGAATAGGATCCTGTCAGCCGCAGCCGGACTGGCGGCATTGATACCCGGTTTCGCCATGGCAGACCCAAATTGCCTCGAGCTTTCGCAGATATGGAGCTGGAAAGCGGTCGACAACAAGACGCTGATTGTCGAGGACAATTTCCACCACAAGTTCAAAGTCTCGCTGATGACTTATTGCCCCGATCTGGCGTTCAAGGAGAATCTCGGGTTTCAGGTGTTCGGCGGCACGGGATTGAGTTGCGTGTCGAAAGGCGACCAGGTCGTCGATCGCGATCGGCCGATCGGCAGCTATCGCTGTCCGATCTCCAACATTGCGGCCTACACGCCGGAAATGGAGAAGGCGGACAAAGCCGCTGCCGCCGCGAAAGCCGCACAGCAGAACAGCGGCACGCCATAAAGCACTATTGACTTAACTGCGATCGAACGGCGTCGGCAAACGCGGCGTTGGGTCTGCGTTCGCCCACGGTGGCGTCACGCGTATTGATGACGGACGCGTGGAGTATTGCGCGTGCCGCGTCGTCGCGGCCGAGCAGCTTCAGTCCGTCGAGCAGCATCGCTATCGTTGTCTCCGACGCGCGGCCTGCGCCGTCGTCGATCTTGAGTGCCACACCGAGCCCGCGTTCGGGAATGATCCCGGCGAATACGCCCTCGGCGCCGGTCTTGACGGCGGCGCGGCCTTTGGCGCTGCGCATCAGGATCGTGCAGGCGCGTCCGGTTCCCGCCACAAGCTCGGGATGTGCAATCATGGCGCCCACGATCCGATGTGCGGCATCGGCGCGCGACTTGGGCAGGCCCTGCGGATTGGCCAACTTGGCCAGCGCGATCGCAAAACTCCTCAGCGGCAATGCGAAGTTTGGTGCAGCACAGCCGTCGATGCCCCAGGGCAGTTCGCCGGGACATTGCGACAACTCTCCCAGCGCTTTCGCCACCGCTTGTTGCACGGGATGATCGTGGCGCTCATAGCCTTGGGTCGATATTCCCCAGTGCTTTGCCACGCTGAGAAAGCCCGTGTGCTTGCCAGAACAATTGTTATGGATGCGCGTCGGTGCTTCGCCCCCGCGGACCATGTCGCGCCAAACGGGCTCGTAGCGCACGGCATGCGGACCGCAGGCGAGATCGGCTTCGCCAAGCCCGATGCGTTCGAGCCAGGCCGCCACGCGGGTCGTATGCATCGGCTCTCCGGAATGCGAGGCACAGGCAAGCGCGATGTGCTCATTATCGAGGCCAAACGCATCTGCGGCGCCGGATTCCAGCAACGGCAGGGCCTGGATCGGCTTCAGCGACGAGCGGGGATAAACGGGCGCATCGATATCACCGCACGAAAAGGCGACATGCCCTTCGGCATCGACAATAGCGACGGAACCGCGATGCACGCTTTCGACCAGCGTGCCGCGGGTGACTTCGACCAGGACGGGATTGCTCAAGCCGGGCTCCGGAGGGTGGGGCGGCGCTTCATAGACCAACTCGAAAGCCCATGCATACCGCTTCTTCCGGTTATCTGCTTCCTTCAACGAAGTTGCGCTGTATAGTGGTTCGGCACATGATTCCTGCCCTGCGCATCTCCCACCTACGCAAAGTCTATCGCCGCGGAACCGTGGGCATAGAAGACCTGTCGCTCGAGGTGCAGCCGGGGGACTTCTTCGGCTTCCTCGGGCCCAACGGCGCGGGCAAGTCGACGACGATTCATTGCATCACGGGCATCGCCAATCCCACCTCGGGGTCCATCGAAGTGTTCGGCGTGGACGCCGTGAAGAACTACCGCGATGCGCGCCGTCTCATCGGGCTATCGCCGCAGGAGTTCAACGTCGACACTTTCGCGGTCACGCGCGACATCGTTGACTGGATGGGCGGCTATTTCGGCATCAGGGCCAGGGAGCGCAAGGCCAGGGTGGACATGTTGCTGGAGCGATTCGATCTCACGAGCCACGCCAAGAAAAAATTTCGGGAACTCTCCGGTGGGCTGAAGCGCCGCGTGATGCTGGCGCGCGCCATGGTCAACGATCCGGCGCTGCTCATTCTCGACGAGCCGACAGCCGGCGTGGACGTCGAACTGCGCCGCGATCTGTGGCGTTATCTCCAGGAACTCAACCGCGACGGCAAGACCATCTTCCTCACGTCGCACTATCTCGAAGAGGTGGAGCGGCTGTGCAAGACCATTGCCGTGGTTTCCGGCGGCAGGCTGACGCGCCAGGGTACCAAGGACGAGTTCGTGCAGGAGGCGGGTGGGCTGGAAGGCACCTATCTGCGCGCCACGGGCGCGGAGCCGGAGAAGGTTGACGTGCCATGAGCGACATTTCCGCGAGCGATGTACCCGCCGCCATTTCGCAACCCAGGCCGCTCGTCAACTGGATCGGGCTGTGGACGATCATGCGCCGCGAATGGTCAAGGCTCATGCGCGTACCCATCCAGGCGTTTCTCGCGCCCTGGATTTCTGCGCTCCTGTTCATTTTCATTTTCGGATTCGTCGTCGGGCGCCGCATCGCCCTGATTGGCGGCCACCACTACATCGAATTTGTGCTGCCGGGCATCTTGATGATGAACATCGTCAATGCCGCGTTCCTGCAATCGTCGTCGCAGATTTATTTCTCGCGTTTCCTGCGCTACGTCGAAGAAACCCTGGTTTCTCCGCTGTCCTATGCCGAGATGATCGCGGGCGTGCTCGCCATCGTGATTGCGCGCTCTGTAATCACCGCGATCGGCATCCTCATTATCGCGGCGTGTTTCGGCGTCACGTCGATCGACAATTTCGGCGAGTTTCTGTTCTGGGTCGTCTGCGTGTCGACGACGTTCGGCCTTTTGGGCATCGTCATCGGGCTGTGGGCCAACAATTTCGAGCAGCTCACGATACTGAATGTGTTTCTCATCGCGCCGCTGTCGTTCCTCGGCGGCATCTTCAACACGGTCGGCATGCTGCCTGTCTGGATGCGGTGGGTGGCGTATGTCAATCCGTTCTTCTATTTCATCAGCGGTTTGCGCCACGCCATGATCGGATTCACGGAAGCGTCGATAGGGCTCGGCGTTGGCGTCGCGCTGGGCCTCGCCGCGATCATGAGCGTTATCGTGTGGCGGCTTTATTCGATCGGCTACGGTTTGCGGGAGTAGCGCCCGGACCGGGATGCACCATCACCTCGCGCGCGCCGACGCTCTCGCCGCACTCAGAGCAGGTGATCACCGAACGGAAATCCTGATCGCACGACAAATGGCGGTGCAGCAAAGGCGGGCCGTTCTTGGCCGAGTAATGCTTGTCGCCCCAGTGCACCAGCGAGATCATCACGGGAAACAAGTCCAGGCCTTTTTCGGTGAGGCGATAGTCGTAGCGCACCGGCCGGTCCTGATAGGGAACTTTCGCGAGAATGCCTTCGTCGACCAGATGTGCCAACCGTTCCGACAGCACGCGCCGCGCGATTTTCAGACTCTTTTCGAAATCCTCGAAGCGGCGTACCCGCAGGAACGCGTCGCGCAGGATCATGAGAGTCCAGCGGTCGCCCACTGCGGCAAGCGAACGGGCCATGGAACAATTTTCGTCGGAGAGCGATTCCCAGCGCATGAACCCATTTTGCCGTTGACATAGTCTTAAATCAAGACTTATTAGTCTCAGAATAAAACTTGATGGAATCGACGGATGCAGTCACGCAACGCCACGGCGGCAGTGATCGGGGCAGGGGATTTCATCGGCTCTGCGATCGCCCGGCGTTTTGCCCGCGAAGGCTATACGGTGCATGCGGGCCGCCGCACGGCGGAGAAGCTTGCACCACTCGTCGAGAGTATCGAAAGTTTCGGTGGCAAATGTGTCGCGCGCGCACTCGATGCGCGCAAGGAAGAGGACGTCACTGAATTTCTCAAATCTGCCGATGCCGATGCGCCGCTAGAGGTCTGCGTCATCAATCCGGGCGCCAACGTGAACTTTCCTATCCTGGAAACGACCGAGCGAGTGTTCCGCAAGGTATGGGAGATGGCCTGTTACGCGGGCTTTCTATCGGGCCGAGAAGCCGCACGCCTCATGCTGCCTCACGGCCGCGGCACCATCCTGTTCACGGGCGCGACCGCCAGCCTGCGCGGCGGCATCGGCTACGCGGCATTCGCCAGCGCCAAGTTCGGCTTGCGGGCCGTTGCGCAAAGCATGGCGCGCGAGCTGGGCCCGAAGAACATCCACGTTGCCCATCTCATCATCGATGCCGGCGTCGATACGGCCTTCGTGCGCGATCGCATCAAGGCGCGCGGCGGCGAACAGGCGCTGCAGAATCTGCAGCCGGACCAGTTGATGGACCCGGAATCCGTGGCGAGCGCCTATTGGTACCTGCACAGCCAGCCCCGCGACGGCTGGACCTTCGAACTCGATCTCAGGCCTTACGGGGAGACATGGTAATGCGCGCGGAATTTCTCTTCGATTTCGGCAGTCCCAACGCCTATCTCTCCCATCTCGTCTTGCCGGAAATCGAGGCACGCACGGGCGTGAAATTCGATTACATCCCGATCCTGCTGGGCGGCGTCTTCAAGCTCACCAACAACAAGCCGCCAATGATAGCGTTCGGCGGCATCAAAAACAAACTCGAATACGAACAGCTGGAGACGCAGCGCTTCATCAGGCGCCACAACATCACGCGCTACAAATTCAATCCCGATTTTCCCATCAACACGCTCGTCATCATGCGTGCGGCGGCGGCAGCGAAGGAAAACGGCGAATTGCCGGCATACGTCGACGCCGTGTTCCATCACATGTGGGAAGCGCCCAAAAAAATGGATGACGTGGATGTAATCCGTGCGGCGCTCACCGAATCGGGCCTGGATGCCGAGCGGCTCCTCGCCCTGGCGCAGACCCCTGAGATCAAGCAGCGCCTGCTGGACAATACCGAACAGGCGGTTGCCTGCGGCGTCTTCGGCAGCCCCAGTTTCTTCGCCGGCGACGCGCTTTTCTTCGGCAAGAACACGCTTCCCGAGGTCGAAGAGCAACTGGTCCGCCGCGCCGCCTGAGGGTCCGATTTCCACGTGGACTGAAACCCGGCCGGGCACTATGCTCCGGGTGCCGATGAGCTTAATAAGGCCCGAATTCCCCTTGAGAATTTGCCCTTAACCCGTCCGCCCCCAACTTAAGAGCTTAGGGAACGCCCCATGTCCGGACTTTCCATGCGTTGTGTGCTTGCCGCCGCGCTTCTCGGCGGATGCTTCGTCGCTGCCGCCGCGAGGGCCGAAGACGGTACTCTTCTCGGCCAGTACAAAAAATGGCAGAGCCTGAGCCTGGGCCAGGGAAGCGCCATGGTCTGTTACACGATGACCCCGCCCACCTCGGAAGAGCCGCGCAAGATCAAGCGCGACCCCGCCTATTTCCTGGTCAATGACTGGCCGGGCCGAAAGGTGAAAGGCGAGGCCGAGGTCGTCTCCGGCTATCAGTACAAGGAAGGAAGCACGCTCACCGTGCAGGTGGGAGCCGACAAATTTTCCTTCATGGTCCAGGACGATGGAAAATCCGGTTCCGCCTGGATCAAGGATCTCGACGACGAAGGCCGCCTCATCGACGCGATGAAGAACAACGCGCAGATGCTGGTCACAGGCGAATCCAAGCGTGGAACCATGACTCACGACGTCTACCCGCTCGCAGGGTTTTCCGACGCGCTCGAGAAGATCCACCAAGCCTGCGGCATGTGAGTTGAGTGCGCCATCCCTCATCGGCCTCGACACGGAGGCATTGAAGACGGCGCTCGCGGAAGCCGGCGTCGAATCGAAAGCCGTCTCCATGCGGGCGCGCCAGTTGTGGAACTGGATCTATGTGCATGGCGCGCGCGACTTTGGCGCAATGTCGAACCTCGCGAAGGATTTTCGCGGGAACATAGCAGAGCGGTTCACGCTCGAACGCCCGGAAGTCGTTACGGAGCAGATTTCGAGCGACGGCACGCGCAAATGGCTCCTGCGCACAGGTCCCGGCATCGAGTTCGAGACGGTGTTCATTCCCGAGCCCGGCAGGGGAACGCTCTGCGTCTCGTCGCAGGTCGGCTGCACGCTCAATTGCCGCTTCTGTCATACCGGCACGCAGAAACTTGTGCGCAATCTGACACCGGCGGAGATCGTGGGCCAGGTGATGGTCGCGCGCGATTCGCTCGGTGACTGGCCGTCCACGGCGCCCGGCCGCCGGATCACGAACGTTGTCATGATGGGCATGGGCGAGCCGCTCTACAATTTCGAGAATGTGAAGACTGCAATGCTGATCGTGGCCGACGGCGACGGTCTCGCGCTGTCCAAGCGCCGCATCACGCTGTCGACGGCCGGCGTCGTGCCGATGATACCGCGCGCGGGCGAGGAGATCGGCTCCGCTCTCGCCATCTCGCTGCACGCCGTTCGCGACGAGACTCGCGACGTGCTCGTACCGCTCAACAAAAAATATCCGCTGGCGGCATTGCTTGACGCCGTGCGCGCCTATCCGGGCCTGTCCAATGCGCGTCGCGTGACGTTCGAATATGTGATGCTGAAAGGCGTCAATGACAGCCTGGCCGAAGCGCGCGAATTGCTGCGCCTCATGAAGGGTATCCCCGCCAAGATCAATCTCATCCCGTTCAACCCGTGGCCGGGCGCGCCATACGAATGCTCGGAGTGGGAGCAGATCGAAAAATTCGCCGAAATCGTCAATCGCGCCGGTTATGCCTCGCCCGTGCGCACGCCCCGCGGCCGCGACATCATGGCGGCCTGCGGTCAGCTCAAGAGCGAAAGCGTCAAGGCGCGCGCCAGCGTCCGCCACGCCGAGCTGCGCTCGGCGGAGCTGGCGCGCATGCCTGGCTGACAGAGATCGAGCGCCGAATCATAAAACCGTTGTCATCCCCGGCGAGCGTCGACGGAGGCGCATCGACGCTCGCCGGGGATGACAGTTTGAGAATTGCGGAGCATGATTTCTTGGTACCGAAGAACAACGGTACAAATCGTCGAAGGATCTCCCCATGGAAGCCGCATCGCCGCTGAACGCAGACCAGATCGAATTCTGGAACGGCCCCGCCGGACAGCGCTGGGCGGCCTACCAGGAGCGGATGGACGCGACGATGATAGGCATTACCGATGCGGCAGTCCCGTTTGCGCGCGCGCGGCGGGGCGAACGCGTGCTGGACATCGGCTGCGGCGCGGGCACGACGACGTTTCTTCTCGCCATGGAGGTGGCGCCGGACGGCTTGGCGTCGGGCATCGACATCTCGGAACCCATGCTCAATGTGGCGCGCGCCCGCGCGCAGGCGCAGAACGCCGACATCGCCTTTCTCGAGGCCGACGCATCGGTCTATGATTTCCAGCCGGTGTTCGATCTCGTGTTCTCTCGCTTCGGCGTGATGTTCTTCGCCGAACCGGTGACGGCCTTTGTCAATATCAGGAAAGCACTGGCGAACGACGGCCGTCTCGCCTTCGTCTGCTGGCGCTCGCCGCAGGAAAACCTCTGGGCATCCGTGCCGATGATGGCGGCGAAGCATCTGCTGCCACCACAGGAGCCGGTCGATCCCTATGCGCCTGGCCCGTTTGCGTTTGCGGAAAAGGACCGTCTTTCGGCAACCCTGCGCGACGCTGGCTTCCGCGACATCCACGTCGAGCCGTTCGATAGTGTCATGAACATCGGCGTGACCTCGGAAGACGCCTCGGCGATGATGCTCGACATCGGTCCGCTCGCCCGCGCTGCGCGCGAACTGGACGAAAGCTTGCGTGCGAATATCCGCGAAGCGGTTGCCAGGGCCCTTGCGGGCTACAAGACGCCGGCCGGCGTCACGCCGCCGGCGGCCGTGTGGCTGGTGGGTGCGAAGGGGTAGGTCTCCGAACTTGGGAGATCCCGCAGGCTACACCATCGTAACTTCGCTGCAGGCACATCCCTGTGTTCATCATCGGAAGTTAGCGCAACCACATCCACTGCGAATTTGACGGAATTCGTCGGTACTGCTTGTCTATCGCCAACCGAGTACGGCGATCACGAGAAAGCACGCTACAGCAGTTGCGGCGCAAGCGGACCAGAAGCTGGACCGCGAAAGAAATATTGCCTTACGCCGATTGGTTGAAATCTCGCCTTCGGGCTTATTCAATTCTAAACTCCGCGCGTAATCCACCGTGAACATCATGCTCAGCAGAGCACAGATGCCGCTGATCATCGCGGCAACGGCCGAAATCGCGGCGAGGCATGCGGAGAATCCCCTTGCAGCATGCAATGAGTCACTTGCAGCCAGCGTCATGACGCCAGCCACCAGTAGACCATCAAATACGAGAACCGCGTTCACGAAGCTCGCGACCAAGCTCGGTTCTTGGGATGAATTTGTCATTGTGAGCGGCAAAGTCCCTTAGGGACCGGCGAAGGCTAATTCAGTATACCTTATCAACCCATCTTGTCATTCCCGGCGAGCATTGCGTCTGCAATGCGAGGGAAGGGGGCCCAGGAGGCGACAGTGCCCTGGCAGTGCAGAAAATGCACGATTTCAAGTACCCGCGAAATTACTGAAGCGGCTCTCCCTGGGTCCCCCTCACCTCAAACGCGTGCATGGTATGCGTTCTCGCCGGGGATGACAGACATATCGGGAATTTGTTCGGGTTCACGAAATCGCGATGGTGTTAAGTGGCCGAAGTTTCACTCTGTGCGACGAGTTGCTCTCGTGGACCCGGATGAACCATACTTCCGTTGCCGTTGGGGTTGAATTGATATGAAGCACGATTACGCACACGAAGACACGGCCCTGCAGCCTGAGCCATGGCTTCCCGTGCAAAAGGACGCCATCGACAAATGGGCGCATGGCTTCGCGGCCCTGGATCACCGGACGGACAGCGCGGCATTCCATCCCGTCATCAAGGAGTTCGCCGATCTCATCGCCGTGGACCCGATCGTCCGGATGTATGTCAGCGAGATGATCGCGCAGGTGCCCAGGTCGAAACGCTACCGCGAGCACCATCTCAAATCCGTCGATCAGATGCTCGTTCTCATGAACGCGGTGCTGACCCAGGCGCCGGAATTCGACACGACGGCGCTGGTCGGCTGTCCGCTGAACGCGATTCTCGACTGGTCGATGGGCACGCGAGCCGGCTTCGCTGCTTTCCGCGACCCGCGCATCAACGCCGTACTGAAGAAGATTCTCGGCGCGTGGTGCGAATTCCTCAACAGCCCGGCATCTCTCAGCGTGTTGAACAACTCGCCGTCAGGATGGAAATGCGCGCAGGCGCAGGCGCTCACGCGCATGGAGGAGTTCGAACACGATGCAGCCGATCCGCACTGGGGATTCAAGTCGTGGAACGACTATTTCACGCGGCGGTTCAAGCCGGGCAGGCGTCCCGTGGCCGCGCCCGACGACGATTCGATCATTGTCAATGCATGCGAATCGGCGCCGTACGCCATTGCGCGCGACGTCAAGCTGCACGACTCATTCTGGGTGAAAGGCCAGCCCTATTCGCTGCACGACCTGCTGGCCGGCGATCCGTCAGCCAGGGATTTCGTGGGCGGCACGGTTTATCAGGCGTATTTGAGTGCCTACAACTATCACCGCTGGCATAGCCCCGTATCGGGTACGATCCTGAAAACACGGAATGTAGAGGGAACCTATTATTCGCAGGCCGAATGCGAAGGCGAGGATCCGGCCGGTCCCAACAATTCGCAAGGCTATGTCGCCCATGTCGCGGCACGCGCGATCATCCGCATCAGGGCAGACAATCCCGTCATCGGGCACATGGTGGTAATACCGGTGGGCATGGCCGAAGTGTCGTCCTGCATCATCGCGCCAGCGATCGAACCTGGCGCGCATGTCAAGAAGGGCGACGAACTCGGATACTTCCAGTTCGGCGGTTCGACGCATTGTCTCGTGTTCCGCCAGGGAGCAATCGAATCCTTCGCAGCTGCAGCGCTGCCGGATCCTGCCAATCCCCATCCGCCGCTGATGCTGGTGAATTCGTATCTGGCGACCGCGGCGCGGTAGGCAAGGGGAACGCGACGAGAGCCGACGCGGCAAGTGCGCGCCGACTATCGTTCCCGCTCCCAATTGTCATGGTCCCCGACTGCGGGTCACGCAGTTTGGTCTGCGCGATATCGGAATTCCGCACGAATTGCACGTAGCAACGGTAAAGTTCAGCGGGCTTCACCACTTGGATGGTCTGCGGTCGCGGGCCATGACAAATAAGTGTTGGGGTCGAGCGTCAAACTTCATCCAATAGCAAACGGTGCAGGCACCATCCATTCGGCTCGGCCGGCCGGTCGTTCCTGTGGATTCTCGAGCCGCCCGCCCGCGGATCCCGCCCCCGGTGGCACCATCTGCAAACACCTGTATGGTGCCGGCGTCCCTCTTGGTCGCGTCTCCGCATGACAAATACCATCGTCACCATTGCCCTGATTGCGCCCGCGATCATCATCGCGATCACGTTTCACGAAGCGGCGCACGGCTTTGTGGCCTATCGGCTGGGAGACCAGACCGCGTTCAAGCGCGGGCGGCTGACGCTCAATCCGCTGAAGCACATCGATCTGTTCGGCACGATCATTCTGCCCGCATTTCTCTATTTCACGACCGGAGTCATGTTCGGCTATGCCAAGCCCGTGCCCGTCAACTTCATGGCGCTCAATCATCCCCGCCGCGACATGGTGCTGGTGGCGGCGGCAGGGCCCGCCATGAACCTCCTGCTCGCGATCGTTTCCCTCTTGCTGATTTTCCCTGTGCGCTATCTGGGCGCGAGCGCCGCACCGATCGTCGAGCTGGTGCTGTTCAACTCGATCTTCATCAACGTGCTTCTGGCCGTGTTCAACATGATGCCGCTGCCGCCGCTGGATGGCGGTCGCGTCGCGGTCGGGCTTTTGCCGCCGTCGCTGGCCGCTCCGCTGGCAAGCGTCGGGCGCTACGGTTTTCTGATCCTGATTCTGATTCTGATCGTACTCCCGGAAATCGGGCGGCACGCCGGGATCAATCTCGATCTCTACGGCTGGCTGGTTGCGCGGCCCATTCAGTCCCTGATGGGGCTCATTGCCAACGCGCTCGGGAATCGTTGAACCAGACGTTCGGGGCGATTGTAGCGGCGGGGGCCCGGACACTGTGGCATCGCGCACACGTGCAGAACAAATTTTGTACGCCGGCTCCTGCGTGAGCAGGGAAAAATTTCCTCAGATCTCGTGATCTGCAACCGTCACGTGCGTGCGATTTGTTTCGGAGCCTGCGCGGCAATGCGCTACGATCAACATCGCTCTTTGACATTGTGGTTTTGAACTGCCTGTGCCGGGACGTCTGCATCCAGATGAAGCCATACGCGTTTCTTCCCGCGCGAAACGCGCGCGGCAAAAACAGGCCGGTTTCCCGGCAATAAGCACGCCGACCGCTGTTATCGCGCTGATGTTTCGCTGTTCTGCGAAAAGGGGAAGTGGCCAAGCCATTGAACTCCAATGGCAATTCTTGGCGGCGCGCAGTGGCCGATTTTTCCGCTGTATTTTGCCCCTGTTATCCCCGCTGATACCGGCTGTTCGCCGGCGGCGTACGCGCTTCGATCACACGTCCAGTGCGGCGTAGAGCGCGTTGTCCTGGATGAACTCCCGGCGCGGCTCCACCACGTCGCCCATCAGCTTGGCGAACAGATCGTCGGCGTCGTCGGCATGCTCGACCTTCACTTGCAAGAGCGTGCGGGCATTGTCGTCGAGCGTGGTCTCCCACAATTGTTCGGCGTTCATTTCGCCGAGGCCCTTGTAGCGCTGCAGCGCGAGGCCCTTTCGGCCCCATTCGAAGATGGCGTCCAGCAATTGCGTCGGCGAGCGGATTTCGCGCGTCTCGTCCTTGCGCTTGAGCTCGCCGGCCTTCAGGTACGTCGTCTGCAGTTCGGCGGCCATCTTGTCGAGCTTGCGCGCGTCGGTGCTGCCGATGAGTCCGCCGTCGATGGCGACTGCTTCGCGCACTCCGCGCACATCGCGCCAGAACTTCAGGCCGCCGTCGGACGTGGGCTCGCCCTGCCAGCCGCGTTCGGTTTCGTCGGACAATTGATCGAGCCGGCGTGCAATATAATGGGCCGCTTCCGTCGCGCGATCCCTGTCGCCCAGCACGTCCGGATTGAGCGCACCGGCGATGGCCGCCTGTTCCAGCACGAAGCGCGGATAGGCGTGCGGGAAACCATCCAGCGCCGTGGCGGCGCTCCGCGCCTTCGCGATCAGGTCGTCGAGATCGGCGCCGGCCAGAGATTCGCCCGTATGCAGCGTGAATGTTGCGCCCGCAGATCCTTCCCCGACCAGGTATTCCGACAGATCGCGCTCGTCCTTCAGATAGCGCTCGGATTTGCCGCGCGTCGCCTTGTAGAGCGGCGGCTGGGCGATGAAAATGTGTCCGCGCTCGATCAGCTCGGGCATCTGCCGGTAGAAGAAGGTGAGCAGCAACGTGCGGATATGCGCGCCGTCCACGTCGGCGTCGGTCATGATGATGATCTTGTGGTAGCGGAGCTTGTCGGGATTGAATTCCTCGCGCCCGATGCCTGTTCCGAGCGCGGTAATCAGAGTGGCGATCTCCGCATTGGTCAGCATTTTGTCGAACCGGGCGCGCTCCACATTGAGCACCTTGCCGCGCAGCGGAAGCACGGCCTGGTTCTCGCGATTGCGCCCCTGTTTGGCGCTGCCGCCTGCGGAATTACCTTCGACGATGAAGATTTCGCATTTGGAGGGATCGCGTTCCTGGCAATCGGCGAGCTTGCCGGGCAGGCCGGAGCCGTCGAGCGCGCCTTTGCGCCGGGTCAACTCGCGGGCCTTGCGCGCCGCTTCGCGCGCCGCCGCCGCTTCGACCACCTTGCCGACGACCTGTTTGGCTTCGGCCGGATGTTCTTCGAGCCAGCGGCCGAGCTGTTCCAGAACCACGCCTTCAACGACGGGCCTGACTTCGGAGGAGACGAGCTTGTCCTTGGTCTGCGAACTGAATTTCGGATCGGGGATTTTGACCGACAGCACGCAGGTCAGTCCTTCTCGGCAGTCATCGCCGGTCAGCGCCACCTTGTCTTTCTTCGCGCCTGCAGCTTCCTCCGCGTATTTGGTCACTGCACGCGTCAGTGCGGCGCGGAAACCGGCCAGATGGGTGCCGCCGTCGCGCTGCGGAATGTTGTTGGTGAAGCACAGCATGCTCTCGTGATAGCTGTCGTTCCACGTCAGTGCGGCTTCCACGCTCATGCCATCGCGCACCGCCTCGATCATGACGGGCGACGGCATCAGGGATGTCTTGGCGCGATCGAGATAGCGCACGAAGGCTTCTAGCCCGCCTTCGTAGTGCAGTGTGGTTTCCTTCTTCTCCACGCCGCGCAGATCGGCCAGCACGATCGTCACGCCGGAATTGAGGAACGCGAGTTCCCGCAGGCGATGTTCGAGCGTGGCGAAGTCGAATTCCAGCTTGGTGAAGGTCTTGGGGCTCGGCATGAAGGTCACTTCGGTGCCTCGCTTTCCGTGCGAGTCACCCACCAATGCCAACGGCGCAACCGGATCGCCGTCGCGGAACCGCATGTAGTGTTCCTGTCCGTCGCGCCAGATGCGCAAATCGAGCCATTCCGACAGCGCGTTGACGACGGATACGCCCACGCCGTGCAGGCCGCCGGAGACCTTGTAGGCGTTCTGCTCGAACTTACCGCCGGCGTGCAGCTGGGTCATGATGACTTCGGCTGCGGAAACGCCTTCTTCATGCATGTCGGTCGGGATGCCGCGGCCGTTGTCGCGCACGGTGCAGGAGCCGTCGGGATTGAGCACCACGTCGATGCGATCGGCAAATCCGGCCAGCGTTTCGTCGATGGCGTTGTCGACGACTTCGTAGACCATGTGGTGCAGGCCCGAGCCGTCGTCGGTGTCGCCGATATACATGCCAGGCCGCTTGCGCACGGCGTCGAGACCTTTCAGAACCTTGATGGAATCGGCGCTGTAGGCGTTGGCATCGGGATCTGGCATGGCAGCGGATGAAGCCATTGTTCGGTCTAGTCCTGTCGGGTGAGTTCGCTGTCGGCGACGGTGAATATATCGGCACGCGAACCCAGAGTTTCAAACAAGGAGATGTCGGTTCCCGTCATCCAGGCCTGGCTGCGCAGGGCGAGCACTTCCTCGAAGAGGGCGGCACGGCGCCGGGCATCGAGATGGGCGGCGATTTCGTCCAGGAGCAACAGCGGCGCGCGGCCGCCCCGCAATTGCGTCAGTTCCCATGCATCGGCGAGCACGATGGAGACGAGGAGCGCCTTCTGTTCGCCTGTCGAACAATCCCTGGCATCCATGCGTTTTTCGGCATGGCGCACCGCAAGGTCGCTGACATGAGGTCCGAAGGTTGTGCGGCGGATTTCGGCGTCGCGCATGCGCAATGAGGCGAGGCGCTCCTGCAAACCTGCGCGCGCGCCATCGCCCAGGTCGGCCAGCATCTGATCCACGTCGCCGACCAGCGAAAGCTGGGCGGATGGAAAGGCGCCTGCTTCGCCGCGGCTGGCGAGTGCGCGATTGAGCCGCTCCACGGTCTCGCTGCGGGCGGCAGCAATGGCGGCGCCCGCTTCGGCCATCTCGGATTCAAGTCCGTCGAGCCATGCCGGATCGCGCGGCCCGAATTTCAGCAGCCGCGCGCGTTCCTGCATCGCGCGCTCATAGCGGATCGAGCGCTGCGCATGCGCAGCATCGAAGCCGAGCACGAGCCGGTCGAGAAACCGCCTGCGGCCGCTGGCGCTTTCCGTGAACAGACGATCCATGGCGGGCGTTAGCCAGATCATCTGGATGACGTCGCCGAGGTCGGCCGAACTTTGCGCCGGTGCGCCGTTCAGATGCACCAGCCTGCGTTCGCTGCCCGAAGGCGAGGGCACGAGCCCGGTTCCGATCTCGTAAGTTTCGCCGTCGCGCGCGATGGTGGCGTTGACCGCCCACAATGCATCGGAGGGCATCGTCTGCGGAGCCTTGCGGATGTGGTCGGAGAATTTGGTGCCGCGCAATCCGCGTCCTGGCGAGAGCAGGGAGATCGCGTCCAGCACATTCGTCTTGCCGGCGCCGTTCGGTCCCGCCAGCACCGCGGGGCGCCCTGACATTGCAACTTCCATCGCGCCGTAAGAGCGGAAATTCGACAGCGCCAGCCGCACCACCGCAAGCTGCGCGCAGGCTTGACCGCTCTCACCAATGGGAGAGGAGTCCGGAGCCGCGGCACTTGCGCCGGCAAATGGAACGACTGGCGTCAACCGTCAAACCCGCATGGGCATGAGGACGTAGAGCGTGCCCTTGTCCTCGGTATCCTCGATGAGCGTGGGCGAACCGGCATCGGACAGCAGGAACCGCACATCCTTGCCTTCGATCTGGCCGGTGATGTCGAGCAGATATCGCGCATTGAAGCCGATCTCGAGCGGCGATGCGCTGTACGTGGCGCCAAGCTCTTCGGTGGCCGTACCCGATTCCGGGTTGATCACCGACAGCGTCAGCTTGTCCTTCGAAATGGCAAGTTTCACTGCGCGCGTCTTGTCCGCCGAGATGGTGGAGACTCGGTCGACCGACTGGGCAAATTCCTTGGAGTCGAGCGTCAGCACCTTGTCGTTCGAGGCGGGAATCACGCGCTGATAATCCGGGAAGGTGCCATCGATCAGCTTGGAGGTGAGTTCCACGCCGTCGGAAATGAACTGGATCTTGGTATCGGACAGCGACACGTCGATTGCGCCATCCGCATCGTCGAGCAGCCGGCGAAGTTCCGTCACCGTCTTGCGCGGTACGATGATGCCGGGCATTTCGGCGGCACCGTCGGGAAGATCGAGTTCGAGCCGGGCCAGCCGGTGGCCGTCGGTCGCCGCAGCGCGCAACGTGTGCTTCTTCCCGTCCTTCGCCGCATGCAGATAGATGCCGTTCAGATAGAACCGCGTCTCTTCCGTGGAGATGGCAAAGCGGGTCTTGTCGATCAGCCGCTTCATATCGTCCACCTGTAACCGGAAGCGGAACGGAAGTGTGCCGGCCGCCATCTGCGGGAAATCTTCCTTCGGCAGACAGGCCAGTTCGAAGCGCACGCTGCCCGACGATACCGCGAGCCGTCCGCCTTCCTGGGACAGAAGTTCCGCCTGCACCTGCGAACCATCCGGCAGCTTGCGGACGATGTCGTAGAGCATGTGTGCCGGCGCGGTCGCCGCGCCGTTGCGCAGCACGTCAGAGGGGATGGATTCGACGATTTCGATATCGAGGTCGGTGGCCGTCAGCTTCAGCTGGCCCTTGGCCGCTTCCAGCATAACGTTGGACAAAATCGGGATCGTGTTTCGCCGTTCGACGACGCTCTGCACATGGCCCAGCGCCTTCAAAAGGGCGCCGCGTTCGACTGTAATTTTCATGGTTTGTCGCGCTTGAATTTGTTGCCTAAGTTACGCCGTCCGGGCGCCGCGGCCAGGGGCCGCAAAGGGTCCGGAACCCCTTGATTTGCTTGAGGTCTGCGAGGCAGGAGACTCAAGCACGAAACTATATCAGGCGCTTTCGCCGGGGCATAGGGCGGCGGGCCTGCAAAAGGTCCCAAAACCCTGCTCGTTTCCCGTCCCGCGACGCCCGATTTCGGGCCCTTCGGATTAATTGCGTTTACTCGATCAGAAAACTCGTATTAATCTCCCATTGTGTCCCCAGGCCAGCGTCAGCTTGGCGGTTGGAATTTCACAGTGCGCACCGTATGGAATGCCCCGTCGGCTCGCCGGGAGACCCACCCGAAGACCGGCTGCACCCTCGTGCAGGACAAGGCCTCACCCGGCGCGCTCGCGCCCATCCGCGGTGCCCTACGCATGTGCCGAGTGACCAAATCTGAAGCAGTTCGCCGAACGGTGTTCTTGTGACTTCTGATGCCACGAGCAACGGCAACGGGGTCGTCCGCACGACCTGTTACATGTGCGCGGGCCGTTGCGGGATCAAAGTCCATCTCGAAGACGGGCGCATCCGCTACATCGAAGGCAACCGCGACCATCCGGTCAACAAGGGCGTGCTGTGCGCCAAGGGCTCGGCCGGTATCATGCAGCATTATTCGCCGGCGCGCCTGACCGCACCCTTGCGCCGCGTCGGCCCGCGCGGCAGTGGCGAGTTTCGTGAGATCAGCTGGACGGAAGCGATGGATACAGCCGCCGAATGGCTGGGCGCCATCCGCAAGACCGATCCGCGCAAGCTTGCGTTCTTCACCGGCCGCGATCAGTCGCAGTCCCTGACCGGCTGGTGGGCGCGCCAGTTCGGCACGCCGAATTACGCCGCGCATGGCGGATTCTGCTCGGTGAACATGGCTGCCGCCGGTCTTTACTCCATCGGCGGCGCGTTCTGGGAGTTCGGCGAGCCCGACTGGGAGCACACGAAGTATTTTCTGCTGTTCGGCGTGGCCGAAGATCATGACAGCAATCCGCTCAAGATAGGGCTCGGCCAGCTGAAGGCCCGCGGCGTCAAGGTGGTGTCCATCAATCCCGTGCGCACCGGATACTCGGCCATCGCCGACGAATGGCTCGCTGTTCGTCCGGGTACGGATGGATTGCTGGTGATGGCGCTGATCCAGGAATTGCTGCGCGCCGGAAAGGTCGATGCGGAATATCTCGCGCGCACCACCAACGCGCCGTGGCTCGTCATCTGCGATCCGGGAAGTGCAGACGACGGCCTCTTCGCGCGCGACGAAACCGGGCAGCCCTTTGTGCGAAACCGGCGGAACGGGCAGGTGGTGCCGTTCGATCCGACTGTCGATGTCTCGCTTTCAGGCGAATGCCGCCTGGCGGACGGCCGCCGCGCCGTTCCCGCGTTCGAACTGCTGGTCGCGCGCTGCCTCGAGCCGCGCTATTCCGCCGAGCGAGCGGCCGCGGCCACCGGCATTGCCGCCGACACCATCAAACGCGTCGCCGCGGAACTTGCCGCCGCCTTCGACGATCCGGTCGTGATCGAACAGCCTTGGACCGATGTATTCGGCATCCATCATGAGCGCATGGTGGGCCGCGGAATCTCCATGCACGCGATGCGCGGGATCTCGGCGCATTCCAACGGCTTTCATACCTGTCGCGCGATTCACATCCTGCAGATACTGTTGGGCTCGGTCGACACGCCGGGCGGGTTCCGCATTCGCCCGCCTTACCCAAAGCCGATGCCGATCGATCAGAAGCCGGGAGGCCGTCCCGGCGACGTTGTGGCCGGCAAAACGATGAACAACAACCCGCTGGGATTTCCGGCATCGCCGGACGATCTTTTGGTTGACGAAAAGGGTACGCCGCAACGCATCGACAAGGCGTTTTCATGGGAAGCGCCGCTTGCTGTGCACGGCCTGTTTCATATGGTCATCCGCAATGCATGGGAGGGTAACCCCTATCCCATCGACACGCTGTTCATGTTCATGGCGAACGCGGCGTGGAACACGTCGATGAACACCGCCGGCACGATGGCGATGCTGACGGATCGCGACGCGAAGACGGGCGAGTACCGCATCCCGCACATCATCTATTCTGACGCGTATGCTTCGGAGATGGTGGGCTATGCCGATCTCATCCTGCCCGACACCACCTATCTCGAACGCTGGGATTGCATCTCGCTGTTGGACAGGCCGATCTGCGATGCGGATGGTGCGGCGGATGCCATACGCCAGCCCGTCGTCGCACCGGACCGCGATGTGCGGCCATTCCAGGACGTACTGATCGAATTGGGGGCGCGGCTGGGGCTGCCGGGACTTGTCAACGAAGACGGCACGCCGCGTTATCCCGGCCTCTACAAAGATTATCTGGTCCGGCACGAGCGTCGTCCCGGCATCGGACCGCTCGCAGGCTGGCGTGGTGGAGACGGCAGCGCGAGCGGGCGCGGCGCGGTCAACCCGAAGCAGCTCGATGCCTATATCGCGAATGGCTGCTTCTGGCGCGCGGAAATCCCCCATGCAGGGCGCTATTTCAAGCACATCAATCGCGACTATCAGGAGTGGGCGATCGGCATGGGCTTTCTCGATCGCGCGCAATCCATGCCGCTGCACCTTTATAGCGACCCGCTGCAGACATTTCGGCTTGCCGCACGCGGACACGGCACGGTGAAACCGCCGCTCGAACATGCCTCGCGCATCGAAACGTATTTCGATCCGCTGCCGCTGTGGTATTCGCCCTTCGAAGAGGAGACGGACCAGGTTGGCGACTTTCCGCTGCACGCCATCACTCAGCGTCCTATGGCAATGTATCACAGCTGGGGTTCGCAGAATGCGTGGCTGCGTCAGATTCACGGCGAGAACCGGCTCTACATTCATCAGACAACCGCGGAGCGCCTCGGTATCGCCGACGACGACTGGGTGGATGTGACGAGCCGGCATGCAAAGATCACCGTGCAGGTAAAGCTGATGGACGGGGTCAATCCCGACACGGTGTGGACGTGGAACGCCATCGGCAAGCGCCGCGGCGCATGGAATCTCGCGCCCGATGTGGCGGAAGCCAAACGCGGTTTTCTCATCAATCACCTGATCGATGAATTGCTGCCGCCGCGCGCGGGAGGTTACCGCTACGCCAATGTCGACCCGGTGACGGGGCAGGCCGCGTGGTACGATCTGCGCGTGAAAATCGCCAAGGCGAAAGGCGCGCATGACAAGTCCGAGCCGCAATTCGCAACCATGAAGACGCCGCCGGGATCGGCAAAACGGCCGAAAGTACTGCGCTACGGTGAACAGTTCCGCAAGCGCGCGGAGAAGGTGAAATGACGGATATGCCAACGCCAGCCTCAGGCAAGAAGCTCGGTCTTGTCATCGATCTCGACACCTGCGTTGGTTGTCATGCCTGCGCTGTGCATTGCAAGGAATGGAATGCGGGAGGCGTCGCAGCGCCCCTCACCGATCTCGATCCGTATGGTTCCGATCCCAACGGCGTGTGGTTCAACCGCGTGCACAGTTTCGAGGCGGGCGAGGGCGAAGGCGGCCGCACGGTGCATTTCCCGCGCTCGTGTCATCATTGCGAGGAGCCGGCCTGCGTCACGGTATGTCCGACGGGCGCAAGCTACAAGCGTACGGAAGACGGCATCGTGCTCGTCAACGAGGATCTCTGCATCGGCTGCAAGCTCTGTTCGTGGGCGTGTCCCTACGGCGCGCGCGAATACGATTACGATGCCGGCGTGATGAAGAAATGCACGCTGTGCATCGACCGCATCTACAACGAAGACTTTGTCGTAGAGGATCGCGTGCCGGCCTGTGTGGCGACATGCCCCGCGGGCGCGCGGCATTTCGGCGATCTGGGCGATCCCGACTCGAACGTGTCGCAACTGGTGGAGTCGCGCGGCGGATACGCGCCCATGCCAGAGCTCGACTACAAGCCCGTCAACCGCTACCTGCCGCCGCGCGCCCGCAAAACGCAGACTCCTGCCGCGCCTCTTGTGTCCCGGGACGACAACGCCGCCGGCATTCTCGGCTTCATCGACAGGCTTCTGTCGCGCTGATGCATCCCGCTCTGTCCGTCATCATCTTCACCACTTCGTCCGGCGCCGGGTACGGCATGTTGTTCTGGCTCGGTGTCTGCGCGGCCGCGAACCGGTTGCCGGCGCATTCCTGGTTTGCGCCGGCGAGCCTCACGCTGGCACTGGTGGCCGTCACAATCGGCCTGTTGTCGTCGACCCTGCATCTCGGGCATCCCGAGCGTGCCTGGCGCGCCTTCTCGCAATGGCGTTCGTCATGGCTGTCGCGCGAGGGCGTGATCTCGGTCGCTACCTGTGTTCCCGCCGTTATATTCTGGCTCGCATTGTTGCTGCGTCCCGACGATCGCGCGCTCACCGAAGTAAGCGGCGGGCTCGCCGCGCTGGGTGCCGTCCTGACGGTGATCTGCACCGCTTACATCTACCGCTCGCTGAAGCCCGTCCAGCGATGGGCAAATTCCTGGGTGCCCGCCGGATATCTGGCGCTCGCGGCGATGACCGGAGCGCTCTGGCTGTCGGCATTGTCGGCGTTCTTCGATGCCGATTCTTGGATGTTCGAAACTCTCGCCGCGGTGCTCATTGTTCCGGCCTTATCCATCAAACTCGGCTACTGGCGCTTCATCGACACGACGTCGTCGATCAGCACGCCGGAAAGCGCGACCGGTCTCGGCCGCATTGGCCGCGTGCGCTTGCTCGATCCACCGAACACCAGCGAGAATTACCTGATGAAGGAGATGGGATTTCGCATCGCGCGCAAGCATGCGGCCCGCCTGCGTCGTATCGCACTCATTGCGGGCTTCGTAATGCCGCTGCTCCTCGAGATCGCAACACTTCTCGCCGGACGCGAATTATCCATTCCCTTGTCTGCGTCCGCCGCGCTCTTCGCGACCTTCGGCATCCTCATCGAACGCTGGCTGTTCTTCGCGGAAGCCAAACACACCGTGATGCTCTATTACGGGGCGGAGAACGCTTGAGAACTCCACGCTCACACGAACTGTCATCCCCGACTGCGAGCGCTTGTACAAGGGTGATCGGGGATCAAGCGGCCGCACGTCTGCGCGGCGAATAAGCGGCTGCACGAAGTGCAATGACACAGGCCATTTGCGCTGGCAGGCGCCCGCGCGCCGGCTCGGCGCGTCGCAAGCGACGCTTGGCCGGGATGACAAGCTCAAAGCGACTAAGGCTTGTGACCTAATCCCGGCGCGTTCACCCCAGCCACTGCGGCTGGCGCAGACCGAAATGCCGCTGCAGCATCGTCTCCGCGCGTTCGAGTGCGCCTTCCACCCAGGCCTGCTCGAATGGCGAGTACGCTTCGCCGCAGATGTAAAGGTTCCGATCCGCGAACGGTTTCATCACGGCATCAGCAACGTCGGCCTCATCGACGCCCTGCGCCCAGCTGTGCCAAGCGCCGCCGAAGGGCTCCGCGGTCCAGTCCTGGAAGCACGCGGCAAGAGGCGGTGGAGGATTTGACGCGAAGGTCAACCCCGCTTCGCGATGGATTTCGCTCGCCAGCTCCGAGTTTCCGGCGAGCCATTGAAATCCAGCGGAATTGTCGAGCGTCTGCGGCGCGAGCTCCTGCCAGTATTTCGTTGTGTTGCCGCAGCAATACATCATCAGCAGGCCGTAGCCGTTGGTGGGTTCGCTTTTCAGACGTACCTTCTCCGCACCCAGCGGATAGAACATGCGCGCTTGCATGTCGGTGACCGACCGTCCGCCGTCGATGCCAAGATACTTCCACCACGGGTCCTTGTAGAGCAGGAATGCCTTGCAGGCGGGCACCGGTTCGACAGAGGCGAGCAACGCGCCGAAATGGGATGAAGGGGTAGCCGGAAAGGGCAATCTGATCGATTCGATAGCGCGACGCGGCAGAGCAAAAACGATTTGGCGTGCGATGACCGTTGATCCTCGTCCCCGTCCGTCGATGACTTGAATCGTGCACCGTTCCGGCATTGGAAAGACGGAGGCAACTGTGGTGCCAGGCGCAATGTGCGCCCCCAGCCGTTTCGCTTCGGCTGCCAGCATTAACGGCAATTTCTGATAGCCGCCGGCAATCGTGTAGAACGGTTTGGACTCGTCGTCGCCCATGATCATCTGGTCGAGGAAACCTTGCGCGCTGCCGGACGGCGCAATGTCGTATCCGCCCGTGTCGTTGAAGAAGCGCATTTCCTCGTCGGTGAATATGTTGGCCATGAAGGCCCACGCCGCCAAGTCCTTCAACAGCCGGCCTTTGTAGCGCAGATGCGTGCGGACTCTGAGCCAGGTTTGCGGTGTCATCCGTCCGTGGAATTGCGGAAAGGCATTTGCGAGCCCTTCGCCAAAACGTTTGCTGGTGGGAGACTGGTCGGATGGCGGAATGCTGTAGGGGTAAAGCTTCGTTGGCTGCCCTGACTCTGCGTAGGAGAACGTACGGCCGCGCAAATCGAGGCGATCCTGCGGTTCGAACACGGGGTAGATACGCGCCGGCAGGCCGAGGTGCTGCACAAGATTGTACACATGCCTCTGCGATGGCAGGAAGCGCATGCCGCCCGCTTCGCCGACAAGGTGCGGCGCCTGCGGGAAAGCGATGGAGCGCAAGCGTCCGCCGATGCGGCCGCTCATTTCGAAGAGGGCGACTTTCAGATCCGGCCGCTCCGCGCGCAGCCGCCACGCCGCATAAACGCCCGACACTCCGCCGCCGACGATCGCAACGTCGACCTCAGGCTGCGCGCCCGCCCGCGCCGCGAGCGGAAGAAGCGACAGCGCTGCCGTGCCCGCGAGAACATTGCGTCTGGTAGGATTCACAGTTCCGACTCCATCACCTCTGCTTCATCTTAGCTGGGCGGGGTCTTGAATGTCTCCCGATCGGTTCATGTTGGCGGAGACGGGAATGTCCGAGGCATACGCGATCGCGGCCTTCCCGGAGCAGCCGGCGGAAAATGCGCGTGATGCGTGATAACGGCGGTCGGTCCCGGCCGGCGAACTTCTCAATTCGTGCCCAGGAAGCCGTGATAGACGTCGCGCTTGTCGATGGACCAGCCGACGATTTCGCCGCTGTCGATGGCGGCCCGGATCGGGGCTTCGCGTGCGACCTGGATCGGACTCGCGTGCAACACTGAAATGCGTCATCGATGGAACAATACCCGGACCGCGCGCAGCCCCCCAGATATTTCCTGCTTCTGGGAATTTGTCGGCTGCGGGTGAGCAAGACCACCGCTCTTACGCGGCAAGCGCGTCGGTCAATCCCAGATCGGACGGAGACCCGTCCAGCAACGCGGCGCTGAACTGCTTCGGCTCGCCGACGGCGTCGGAGAAATTGACCGCCCTGACATAGCCGTTCTCGAGTTGAAGGCAGCGAAGATCGGCCTTGTCGAATCGCGCGTGAGCGATTTTGGCACCCTTGAACGATGCGCCGCGCAGGTCCGTATTGCTGAAGTCGCAATCGCGCAAGTCGGCGCCGTCGAAATTCGCCGCCTGCAGCTGGCAGCCGGTAAAATTCATCCCGATGGCCAAGCAGTTGCGCGCCGACATCGCAGTCAGCGGACGCGACACGACCACTTTCTGCAGAGGCCGAAGGTCCTCGCCGTCGAGCATCGCATGACTGCCGTGCCTGCCGCCGCTGATGATCCATTCCTGATGCGCTTCCAGACGCGCGCGCAGTCCATCCGCTTTGGCCATCGCCTCGCGCGAGACGTCCGTTACGCAGCCCTTCAGCGCTTCCGGCGGAACAGCCAGGTCGGCGAGATTGACGCCGCTTAGCACCGCGCCCTCGAACGTGACGTTGCTGAGCTTAGCGCCGCGAAAGTTGGCGCCGTTCAGCAATGCGCCGGTGAAATTTGCACCGTCCAGCTTGGCGTTGCCGAACGAGACGTTCTTCATGGAGCAGTTGGTGAAGTCGACGCCGTGGGCCTTGCTGTCGCTATTGCGGTCCATGACCGACACGCCGGCCGGGGACACGAACATCATCATCGCGACGCGCAGATCCGCATGATCCATATTGGCGCCGGCGAGCTTGGCACCGCGGAGCGATGCGCCGCGCATGTCGGCATATTTCAGGTTTGCATACCGAATGTCGGCATCCTGCAGATCGGCGCAGTAAAGGCTGGCGTGCTGCAGATTGGCGCGAAACAGATTGGCGCTGACCAGCGCCGCCCCGGCGAAGTCAGCCTCCGACAGGTTGCGCTTCGAGAGGTTGAGGCCGCTCAGATCGGACAGTCCCAGCTGCGCCCGGATTCCGCCCTTGCTCGCGGCGAATCGCTCGTGCTGAGCGAGTGCCGCATTGAGGTCGGACTGCGAGCGCGAGATGCGTTTTTCGCCGTAGAGGTTCTTCAGCATCAAATCCTGGCGGCCTGACCATCAGCAGTCGTGAGCCGCATTCCCCTGGGCGGCAGTCTGAGTTATGCGGGGCTAATGCCGGGTAAAGACGCGCGTCGGCCGACTGTGGCGTTCGATATGAAGCGAGGACGGAAAGGCTTAGGTTCTGGCCCTTTCCCTGACATGTTCTTGTATTGTTTCTCCGATTTTTCGATGGCCCGGGACACTGCAAACACGGCGCAACGTGCCGCCCAAGGGGGCATAGCTGACTGACCCGCATACAAGTTTTGGTTGCGTGCATGCCACCGCTCGCTCTGGCGTTGCCTGATGCCTGGTGTGCGATTTTCGACGACGTTCGACGAACATCCGTACGTGGTGACCGTGCCGTTTGCTAAGGCTTGGCCCGCGGTCGACCGGCAGCAAAGTTCCATCGACGTTGCATGCAAGTCGCAACGTTGCCCGAATGTTTGGTCCGTGTTACCAATCCGTTAAGTCCTGCTGGACGGACGGGGGAATTCCGGCATTCTGGCCTCCATTCCGCAGCGCGGACTCGGCTAACTAGTCCGAACGTCATGTTCGCGCACTCAAACGGGTTGGAGGGTTAATATGTACAAAATCGCAGGCGTTTCTCTGCTGCTTCTCTCGGTTTCAATGGCTCCGGCGGTGGCCCAGACGTATTACAACCACCTCGAATCGGGAACGTGTCTCGTATCGGAGAACGGTTTCAATAGCGCTGACGAGGCTATAACGAAGAGTGGCGACCCCATTCTGGTTCAGACCTACACGGCGCAAGGAACAATGGAGTTGCACACCGAGGTTGGGCGTGGGCAGTTTACTGGGACGATTTCTTCGACAACATCGGGCGTCGTGCCGGGTCTGTCATTTCCCAACTTCTATTTCGCGTCGGGCGGAACGCGTTCGATGGCCGGTTCCTATTCGACCGCAGCGAACGGCAATAACCAGCAGATCCTGACGTTTACGCCGGATCCGAGCGGCCTTACGGGAGCAACTACATCCGGTTACGGCGTAGGCAGCACGGTGACGATCGTTACGCCACAAACATGGTCCGGTCCCGTATCGGCCAGTGGCGATATTTTCCTCGCGAGCCAGGGACCTCTGGTTCTGAAGGAAACCGTCACGCCATCCGGCGGGTCGCCGACGACGTATTACGCGATCTGCAATTCGACGATCACGCTCTCGCAGTAAGCTCCAGACGCGTAAGTCTCGACAGCTCATACCCATGCGGACCCCAGGTTCGCATGGGTATTTGTTTGGCTGGACACCGGTTGCCTCAACGGCTGCCAGTCCGGGCCGAGTGCGCCTCGACATGCGCCACCCCGAACTGACGCCGAGTTTTGCCGCTGTGACACTCAATGTTACAGTTCCCCGGGGCAACTGGGGGAAGGCATGCTGCGGACGAAGCCGAGGCGCGCCTGGTCGGCGACGTATGCCGCCGCGGCGGCCGGATTACTGCTCGCCATCTCGGCCGCGCAGCCTTCCTTTGCCCGGCATCACCATTTGTTGACGGACCCGGATCTGGATGCCGAGCTGGTCGTCGACGCGGCGACCGGCAAAGTGTTGTTCGCCCGGAACGACACCGCCGCGCGTCACCCTGCGTCGCTCACCAAGATGATGACGCTCTATCTGTTGTTCGAGAGCCTCGCTTCCAAGAAGCTCTCGCTCCAGGGCGAAATCGCCGTGTCGGACAAAGCCGCCTCGCAACCGCGCTCGCATATGCGATTGCGCGCCGGTTCGACCATTTCCGTCGAAATGGCGGTCAAAGGCATTGTCGTCTGTTCTGCGAACGATGCTGCCGTTGCGGCGGCGGAAGCGATCGGTGGCTCCGAACAGCACTTCACCGAACTGATGAACGCCAAGGCGCACGAGCTTGGGATGACCCATACGTTCTATCACAACGCGTCCGGTCTGCCCGACGGCCTGCAGCTTACGACCGCTGGGGATCTGGCAATTCTGGCAAAGCACCTGATTTACGATTTCCCTCAGTTCTTTCCGTATTTCGCCACGCGGTCGCTGACCTGGCGCGGAGAAAACTTCAATACTCACAACATGCTGATTGGAAATTACCCGGGTGCTGACGGGCTCAAGACGGGCTACATCGACGCCTCGGGCTACAATCTGGTTGCTACCGCCATGCGCGACAAGACGCGGCTGATTGCAGTCGTCATGGGCGGCCTGACAGCAGAGAGGCGCGACGAAAGGACCGTCGACCTGCTTGATGATGCGTTCGCGCAGGAGAAGGCAAATATGGTTGCGTCTTCTGCAGCGCCGGCCGCAGCGCCGGCAGAGGGTATCTCCCAGCAGAGGGCGCAGACCACTCCAGCAAACGTCACAAATTGATCGCGGCACTGTAGTGGCACCGACGGAGGCGCCATGCCATGTTGGAGCTGTGCGATCGTCTCAATCAGGGGAGTGAAAATGATTCACAGTCACATTCTGCGCGTGTGCGGAACCGCCCTCTCGGCCTTCCTTCTTGCAAGTGGCCTAGCCCGAGCGGCGGATGCCAGCGCGGCGCCCGCGACGCAACATCACATCAAGACGGTCTTCATCATCCTGATGGAGAACCATAACTGGACGGGTGACGGCAACCAGGACATCCAGGGCAATCCTTCGGCGCCGTACATCAACAACACGCTCATCCCGATGTCGTCATACGCCAACGACTACAACAACCCGCCCGGTAATCATCCGAGTCTGCCGAATTACCTCTGGCTCGAAGCCGGAACCAATTTCGGGGTGCTCAACGACGGGCCTCCCAGCAAATACGCGCAAAAAACCAAGAAGCATCTCGTCACCCAGCTGGAAGCGGCCGGAATTACCTGGAAGGCCTATTTGGAGGACATTCCGGGAAATACCTGTCCACTGGTCGATACGGGACCGGAAGATCCCAATGGCAATCCGCTTTACGCGGTGAGGCATAACCCGTTTGTGTATTTCGACAACGACACGAACAAGCAGAAGGCCAATTCCAAGACTTGCATCCAGCATATGGTGCCTTACACCGAACTCGCGACTGACCTCGCGAACAACACGATTGCTCAATACAATTGGATCACCCCGAACCTCTGCGACGACATGCACGACACCTGCGACGGTAACTCGATAGCGAACGGTGATACGTGGCTTTCGCAAAACGTTCCCGCTATTTTGAACTCTGCCGCATATCAGGATGGCGGAGTTCTGTTCATCACGTGGGACGAAGCGGATGCTGGTGACGGTCCCATTCCGATGATCGTGCTGTCGCCGTTTGCCAAGGGGGCCGGCTATTCAAATTCCATCTATTACGACCATGGATCGACGCTGAAGACGATCCAGGAAATTTTCTCGGTTACACCCCTGCTCGGCGATGCGAAAAAACAGAGCGACCTCAGCGATCTGTTCAGTGTATTTCCGTAAGCCGGTGGCTCATTTAGGGGGGCGACGGATTTCCGCAGGTTCCGGCCGGTCTCGACCGGAAACGTTAAAGCCAACGGGCAAGTCCGAAATGGCAAAAGCCGGATGAGTTTCCTCATCCGGCTTTTTCTTTGTCGTTGATCCGATTGTCTTACACCGGCTTGTCGAGAACGTCCCTCAAAAACTCGACTTCCTGTTTGAACACGGGGTCGACCTCGCACAACGCCTCAACGGTTTTGCAGGCATGCAGTACGGTTGTGTGGTCGCGTCCGCCGAAGCGTCGGCCAATTTCCGGCAATGACCGCTCGGTAAGCTTGCGCGAGAGATACATCGCGATCTGCCTTGGCCGCGCGACGCGCCTGCTGCGCTGCTTGGACACGAAGTCGCGCAGGTCGAGTTTGTAGAATTCAGCGGCCTTTCGCTGGATATCCTCAATGGAAACCTTGCGCCCTGTAGCTCCACCGCGAAGTATCGTATCGACCGCGATATCGAAGCTCACGGGATTCTTGGTGAGATCGGCATAGAGTTCCAGCTTGCTGAAAAGTCCGATCAATTCGCGCGGCGTCGCACCTTCGATGGCGGCAATGCGTTCCAGTGCGCTGTCGGGAATTGGCGACATTCCGCGATCGCGCGCATGTCGTTCCGCACGCGTTTTCAGAATTGCCAGCCGTGTCGATCGGTCCGGTTTCTCCACGGAAATCACGACTCCGCCGGAAAGCCGGGAGCGTACTTCCGCGCTCAGCCCATCAAGAGCGGCGGGCGCGCGATCGGCAGCAATCACGAACTTGCGCCGAAGGTCGGAAAAGGCGTTCAGCGTATGGAGGAATTCGCTCATCGTGTACGTGCTACGGCACAGGTGTTGCAAATCATCGACGAGCAACATCTCGGCGCTGCGTATCTCTTCCTTGAATTCGAGCGACTCCTTGCTCTTCAGGGCACCCAGAAACCTGCGCATGAATTCTTCCGAACTAAGCAGAAGGGCGCGTCGACCCTTCGCCTGAGCGGTGAGCGCAATTGCGTTGAGAAGATGCGTTTTGCCGACGCCAAACGTACCGTGGATGTATAGCAGCGAAATTTCGGGTTTTTCACCCTGAGCGAAGGCTTTCGCCGCGCCAAGGGCGAATTCGTTGGCACTGCAGGAGACGAAATTGTCGAACGTCTGGCTGGGATCTGCCAGGCGTCGCGTCAGTCCGGCGCGCGTTTCCAGCGGGCGTTCGGCCATGCGGGGCTTTACGGGTAGCTGGGAGATGGATGCGGCCGCCACGGCCGGTTCATCGTGAACAAGGGCCCCTCCGACTGTCGGCGGCGCAAGCACGATGGTGATTGACGCGGGTTCGCCACCCTCTGCACGGCAGGCGCGCTCGATGCGCGGAACATACTGGTTGGCAACCCAGTTCCTCACAAACATCCGCGGCGCTCCGATTTTCAATTCGCACTTGTCGAAGCTCAGAAGCTGCAGTTGGGCCAGCCAGACATCATAAACCGCATCTCCAAGTTCGCGTCGGAGGCGCCCGCGCACCCTGAGCCATATTGACTGCCAGTCGTGGTTTGAAGGTCGTGTTTCTCTCGACATTTTTCTGTCCCTTGCCCTCTTGTTCTTATGGCGCCGTTTGATGGCGCACACCCTCTGCCACTGAGCGTCAGGTTTTGCTGCCGCTCCCGATGCCGCCTTTTACGCTGGCGGCGAACGATGAATTTCTAGGATTGACGCCATGGCAGCCCCGACGCTTTCCAGCCGTTCCTGGTGCCGCGATGTCGCTGTTCGTTGAGCTCGCCTTCGAAGCCGCCCGCGACGTTGTAGGCTTGGGTCCAGCCTGACTCTGTCATGAGAATGGCCGCGGCGCGAGATCGAGCGCCGGAACGGCATATGAACATGACTGGAGCGTCCCGGCCGGCTCCGGCTTGCTCGAGCTCGCGTGCCGTGTTCGCCACGAATGACGGATTGACCGTGCCGGAAGGGAAGCTCTGGTACTCCACCGTCCGAAGATCCCGGCCCGTGCCGGTGAGGTCGGGAACTCCGACGTAATTCCATTCCGCAGCGGTGCGCACATCGACCAGCTGTGCCAGGGGATCGGCCGACAGGATGTCCCACGCCCGCTGTGCGCTGATGTCTCCCGCATAGTTGTTTTTTTGTGTACCATCGTTCATGTCTGGGCTCGCAAAGAAGACAGCTCCGCTCCCGGACGCGTCGGTGTCCAGAAATTGGTTTGGATGTTTTGGAAAACTAACTAAATATCAGATTTGTGACGCGTGCCCGTACTGGGTCCAAACATCTGAATCTGCAAAGTTTTAACGCCCCGGTTCTTATTCATTTCTTGGGCCCCCAACGACTTGACGTTAGTTAACGTGACAAGAACGGGGCGCCGAATCAACGTGAACGAAATCGGATTCTCCAGTCGATGTCGTTTCGATGACGTCGTGGTAAGTGTACGGAAAATAAGAGATTTGCGATATCAGACCCTTAGCGGCGTCAAGATGTACAAATTATTTTTTAAGGATTTGTGATGGAGTCGATTCACTCAGTGCGCAGATGGATAAATTCAACCACTTCCAGGTAGTTAGAGTTTTCACTCAGATCGGACGAACGTCCGCACACTAACGAATTCATGATTTTGTAAATTTGGCGACGCGCTTGGCGAGACGGGAAACTTTCCTGCTGCCGGTATTTTTATGAACGACTCCCTTTGTGACGCCGCGCATAATCTCGGGTTCGGCAGCGTGAAGCGCGGCAACTGCCTTCGTCTTGTCGCCTGATGCGATCGCGTCGTCGATCGCGCGGGTGAGCGTCCGGATTCGGCTCTTGCGGGCATGGTTGACTTGTGTGCGCTTGGAGGTGCGGCGCACCCGCTTTTTCGCGGAGGCAATATTGGGCATCTTAAGTCCTGGCTGTCATTCAAGAGGCGCGGCTTTTAGCCCCCGAAGGGGGCCGCGGTCAATGCTTGCCCTTACCGGTCGCTGAATGCCGGCTTACGCTTCTCCAGGAAAGCCGCCATGCCTTGTTTCTGGTCGTCGGTGGCGAACATGGAGTGGAACAGGCGGCGCTCGAAGCGGATTCCCTCTGCCAAGGTGGTTTCATAAGCCCTGTTTACGGTCTCCTTGGTCATCATAACGATCGGAAGAGACTGCCCGGCGATCAAAGCGGCAGCTTTCATGGTCTCTGCCATCAGGTCGGCTGCTGGGACCACCCGGCTGACCAGGCCGCTCCTCTCGGCTTCTGCAGCGTCCATGTTGCGGCCTGTGAGACACATCTCCATGGCCTTTGACTTGCCAACCAGCCGGGTCAGACGCTGGGTCCCGCCGATCCCGGGCATGACGCCCAAATTGATTTCCGGCTGGCCAAACTTGGCCGTGTCGGCTGCGATGATAAAGTCGCAGAGCATCGCCAGTTCGCACCCCCCACCCAGCGCGTAGCCGGCGACTGCAGCAATGATCGGCTTGCGCGTCGCGGCAATCTTGTCTGCCGCATCGGCGAAGAAGTTGGTTTTGTACATGTCCATGTAGGATTTCGGCGCCATCTCCTTGATGTCGGCCCCGGCCGCGAACGCCCGATCTGAGCCGGTGAGCACGATGGCCCGCACGGAATCGTCGGCGTCAAAAGCTTCCAGTGCCGAAACGAGCTCCCGCAGGAGATCGGAATTTAGAGCATTCAGTGCTTTGGGGCGGTTCAGTGTCACGAGAGCTACGGCGCCTTCGCGCGTGACGAGGATATTCTGGTAGTCCATGGCAGTGGCTCCGTTGGAGATTTGGCAATTCCCTCGCGCGCCCTTCGAACAAGCGCAAGGGAAAACATCAGTCTTCGATGGGTCTGGCGCGCAGCCGCTTGAGTTTGGACGCCCTGGTCTTGGTCTCGCCGCGCTTTGCCCTGATGGCACGGGGCACCGTAGTTGGGCGCCGGATGGCCGGTACGGTGGCCGCTTCGCGGATCAGTTCGATCAGGCGAGCGCGGGCGTCGTCGCGGTTTCGTTCCTGCGTGCGAAAACGGCGCGCCGTGAGAATCAGCACGCCATCCTTCGTCATTTTTCGCCCGGCTATTCGGCGCAACCGCTGGCGCACATCTTCCGGAAGCGAGCCGGAATGTGCCGCGTGGAAACGAAGTTGCACCGCGCTGGCGACCTTGTTGACATTCTGGCCGCCGGGACCCGCAGATTGGATGAAGGTCTCCTCGAGCTCGCTTTCGTCGAGCGTAATCCACTGCGTGATCCGAATTTTCGCCACCGCGCTACCGCTGGCACGTCGGGCAAAAAAAGGTTGACCGGCCGGCTTGAACGATGCGTTTCACCGTTCCCTTGCAACCGGGCGTGACGCACCGTCCGCCTTCGCGATCGTAGACACTGAACTGATGCTGGAACTCGCCAAGTGCTCCGTCTACTTTGGCGTAATCGCGCAAACTTGAACCGCCGACCTTGATGGCGGCGTTCAGCACGGCCTTGATCGCGGTCACGAGCAATTGGGTCTGCGCGCGGGTCACGCGCGCGGCTAGACGTTTCGGGGAAATGTGTGACCGGTTGAGTGCTTCACAAACATAGATGTTGCCCAGACCCGCAATGATGCGCTGATCCAGCAGTGCGGATTTGATTGGCGTGCGCTTTCGCTTCAAAGCGGCCTCGAGCCAGATCGCGGTGAACCTCCGGGACAGGGGTTCAATGCCAATATTCCTGAACAGCTTGTCTGCATTCAGCGCGGCCGTATCAATGATCGTCATCAATCCGAACCGGCGATGATCGGTAAACACGATCCGGGCCGGGGCGTCTGTTTCGATCACGACGTGATCGTGTTTACCGAGCCCGGCGCCCGCCGGCGCCTGCTCGTAGACATATTGTCCCAGTTTCCGCTCACCGCCTTCCGCGTACACGCTCATGCGGCCGGACATGCCCAGATGGACGACCAGCGTCTCGCCCCCGTCGAGATCGGCAAGAAGATATTTCGCCCTGCGCCAAACCCGGAGCACCATGCGGCCTTCCAGCCGCTTGGCAAAGTTCGGCGGAAAGGGTACGCGCAGGTCGCGCCGGCGCGTCTCCACGCGCGACAGCCTGTGGCGTTCCAGGACGGGGGCAAGGCCCAGTCTGACGGTTTCGACTTCGGGAAGCTCGGGCATGGGCTCGTATATCGGGAATCAATGGCAGAGCTTATACTGACCGACATGCCCGACATTCCACCCTTGGCCAGTTTCGGCTATCGCGACGTCACTGACAGCGAGAAGGAAAACCTCGTCCGGGGGGTCTTTTCATCCGTGGCGCGACGCTATGACGTCATGAACGATTTGATGTCGGCCGGTGTGCATCGTTTGTGGAAGGACGCGATGGTCGAGTGGCTCAATCCCCAGCCCGGCCAGGCGGTGCTCGATGTTGCCGGCGGGACGGGTGACATCGCATTCAGAGTAGCCGGTCTCACGCGCCAGCGCGGCGGCCAGGCAACGATTACAGTCTGCGATATCAATCAGGAGATGCTGGGTGAGGGCGTACGCCGCGCGGAAGCCGCAGACGAACGGTCGGTCCACTGGGTGTGCGGCGACGCGCAGGCTGTGCCGGTCCGCGACGCCTCCGTGGATGCCTACACGATTGCCTTTGGAATTCGCAACGTCACGCGCATCGAAGCTGCACTGGCCGAAGCCAGGCGGGTGTTGAAGCCGGGCGGTCGATTTCTCTGTCTGGAATTTTCCCGCGTGGTCGCGCCCGGGCTGGATGCACTTTATGAACGCTACTCCTTTTCGATTTTGCCGCGACTGGGAGAGGTCGTCGCGCAGGACGGAGACGCCTATCGTTACCTGGCAGAGAGTATCCGGCGATTTCCACCCCAGGACGTCTTTGCGAGGATGATTGAACAGGCCGGGCTGTCGCGGGTGAAGATCAGAAGTATGTCCGGAGGCATTGCGACCATGCATTCCGCTTGGCGGATATAGAACCGTGTTCGAATCGTTTGCGGACATTCGCAGGCTGTTTCGCGCCGCGCGCGTGCTGGCGCGACATGATGCGCTGATCCCGCGCGAATACGCGCACATGGTTCCGCCAACGCTGCGAGTCGCCCGCAGGCTGTTCGGCCGTCCATCCCGGAAAGATCTTGTCATTCCCGCGGGCGAACGCCTCGCGCGCGCGCTGGAAAGTCTTGGACCCGCCTACATCAAGCTCGGGCAGATTTTGGCGACACGGCCCGACATCATCGGCGACGACGTTGCGCAGGCACTGGAGTCGCTGCAGGACCGACTGCCGCCGTTTCCGAGCGATGCCGCCCGCAGCGAAATCGAGAAGGAATTTGGCCGTCCGTTGGAGATTCTGTTTTCCGAGTTTGCAGAACCCGTTGCGGCTGCATCGATCGCTCAGGTGCATCGGGCAACCACAACCGACGATCCTCCGCGCCAGGTTGCGGTCAAAGTGCTGCGACCCGGGATCGAACAGGAGTTCGCCCGCGACCTATCCGCTTTTGCATTCGCGGCGCGTGTCGCCGAACGCTTTTCGTCGGAAGCGCGGCGATTGCGGGTCATCGCCCTGGTGCAGACGCTCGCGAGTTCCGTGGCGCTTGAACTCGATCTTCGCATGGAGGCAGCGGCGGCCTCGGAACTCGCGGACCGCACGCGTGCCGACCAATCGTTTCGAGTTCCCTCGATCGATTGGGAACGAACGGGTGCGCGGGTACTGACGTCGGAGTGGATCGACGGTGTCCCGATCCGAAACGCCGCGGAACTCGAAGCTGCTGGACACGATCCCAAGGTGATCGCGACATCGGTCGTCCGCATTTTTTTGACCCAGGCTCTGCGGGACGGCTTTTTTCACGCCGACATGCATCAAGGCAATCTGTTCATCGACGATGACGGTAAGCTCGTTGCTGTCGATTTCGGCATAATGGGGCGCCTGGATCACGCTATGCGCCGCTTCATGGCGGAGACGCTCGCCGGCTTTCTTGTCCGCGACTACATGCGCGTCGCCCAGGTTCACTACGAAGCCGGGTTTGTTTCGCGAACCCATCCACCCGAGTTGTTCGCGCAGGCTTTGCGTGCCATTGGAGAGCCGATCTTCGGACGTCACGCGCGTGAAGTATCGATGGCGAAGATTCTGCAACAACTATTCGACACCACTCGCAGATTTGATATGGAACTCCAGCCCCAGCTGGTGCTGCTGCAGAAGACCATGGTCGTCGTCGAAGGCGTGGCGCGATCCCTGGATACCGAGTTCGATATCTGGGAGGCTTCGCGTCCGGTTGTCGAGCGCTGGATGATCGAAAATCTCGGGCCTGAGGCACGCCTTCGTGACGCAGCCGAGGGCATGAATGCGTTGGGTCGTCTGGCGCTCGATCTGCCCCAGGCCCTGCGAAATGCCGAGATTGTTTCGACGATGCTGGCCGGTGGGGGATTAAGGCTTCATCCCGAGACGGCACGCCAGATCGCGCAGGCGCAGATTGCAGGCATGCGTGACGTGCGCATCGCCATGTGGATACTGGCTCTCGGTGCCGTAGGAATGCTGGCGTTCGGTATTCTCTGATCGCGACTCCGGGCCACAAACACGTCCGTTCGCCCGGAACGGTCCGCCAATGACTGCGTTTCGCCATTAGGTCGCGCGCTGCTGGACAATCCAAAATTGTACTCTCCGGGTGCGTTTGCGGCCGATGTCGGACACATCAAACAACCGGGAGTCACGAGAATGGCAGCTCGCAACCGCAGAAATGCCGACCATTTGGCCGATGACATTGAAAGCCTGTCGGAACACGCCGAACGAACTGGCCAACGCATAGCCGAGAATGGGGCGGAGCGCTCAGCGACGGCGACAGCGCTCGAAGCATTCAACGGTCCGTTCGCGAAGGCGATGGACCAAAATCGCATGATGATTCACAAGATGGTTCACGCCATGCAGGAGGAATCGCTGCGGTTTATCAATCGGCGATGGGAACATACCGGCCGTGCGATCGAAAACAGCCGTGACTGTCAGGGTGTGATGGGCCTGATGGCCGTGCAACAGGATTTCCTGATGGAACTCGCGCGCGATTACGCGGATCAGACCCGGAGATTTGCGGATCTGGTACGCGAGTTGACCGAGGAGGGCACACAGGGAATGGCGGAGGTCGCGAGCAGCGCGGTTGACCCAATCCGCGCGGTAGCCCAGAGTTCCGATTCCGGACGCAGCGCTGCGGCGTGACTGTTGCCGAGAACGATGCGGGTCAGAAAATCTTCATCTGGCCCGCATTGCACTGCTGCGAGCCCTTGTCGCTGACGACGTAGACGTTGAGATCGACCGTGTGATCCTGGATGTCGGGTACACTCGGAATCCGGACACGAACGGCGTCCTTCAACAACTGCGCATCCGTCGCAAGCACCTTTTTGTATCCTGGTGCCGATTCTCCCGGCACGGCAGAAATCGTCAGCACCACGCGAACATCGGAATCGGGCGCACGATCCTCGAGAGGTCCGCACGCGATGGCGATCTGATCGCCAGGCGCGACGTTGAGGACCACTTTCTCATCGGAGACAAACGGCGTCGTGCCCGTAGGAAGACGAACGGGATCGCTCGTCACCGCATACGCGGGCGAGATAAAGTTCAGTGCGGCAATCCCGGCGAGAACGGCGAATCGCATCTGCATCTCTTGCTCCCTGCGTGGGGTCACGCTGGCTTACCCAAGAGCCCTCGTATTAGTTTACCTTTCTCTCTCGTCCCACCCAATAGGGTTCCCGCAATTCCCTCCGCAATATCTTGCCGGACGGGTTGCGGGGGAGCGCCTCGACGAAGTCGACCGATTTGGGGAGCTTATAGCCCGCGATGCGCTCCCTGGCGTAGGCGATGATCTCGGCTGGCGTGGGGGAGGAGCCCTGTTTCCGCACCACAATCGCTTTGACGGCCTCGCCCCACTTCTCGTCCGGCACCCCGATGACCGCCACGTCGGCAACGCACGGATGGCCGAAAACGGCGTTTTCGACCTCTGCTGGATAGATGTTTTCGCCCCCCGAGACGATCATGTCTTTCACGCGATCGTGAATATAGAGGTATCCGTCCTCATCGAAGAAACCGGCGTCACCGGAGGCAAACCAGCTCTGCGTGATTGATCGTTGAGTCGCATCAGGCTTGTTCCAGTAACCTTTCATGACGGTTGCACCCCTGATCTGGATTTCGCCAACTTCGCCGGGTGCGAGCGCGCGGCCCTCGCCGTCCACCACGCGAATCTCCATGCCTGGAGCCGGCTTGCCGCAGGATCTGAGCTTGCCGCGCGACGCATCATGGTCGTCCGGGGCAAGACAGGTACCGGCGCCAGTTGTTTCCGTCAGTCCATAGAGTTGCATGAAACCGCAACCCATGAGTTCCCTGGCGCTGCGCAACAAATCTTCCGCGATCGGTGAGGCGCCGTAGCTGATGACCTTAAGGCTTGAGAAATCGATCTCGCGAACATTGGATTGCTGGGTCAGGAACAAAATGACCGCAGGCACGAGAAAGGCGTAGCTGATCCGCTTGGTCTGGATGAGCGACAGAATGGCTTGCGGGTCGATATCGCCGAGCACGATGCCACGTGCACCCTGCGCGAGCGCGAGAACCCCGATGTTCACCCCCGCGACGTGAAAGAACGGCATCGCAACCAGCACCACATCGTCGGGCGTATAGACCGCAAGTCCCATCTCCTCACCGCATTTCAGAATGCCGAGATAGTTCGCATTCGTCAGTTGGACGCCTTTGGGGTGGCCCGTTGTGCCAGACGTGTAGAGCTGGATGACGTCATCGTCCGGCGCAATCGCGAGCATGGGGTCGCGCGACGACTGCCTATCGCGCCAGGACTCATAGGACGGCCACTCGGCATGTCCGCCGTCCATAGCGACGACCGTCTCGAGATTCGGACAGTCGGCACGGATCTTCTCGATCGCCGAATAAAACTCACGGCCGACGAACAAAACCTTGCAGCCGGCGTCATTAAGCACATATGCGATCTCCGGTGGCGCCAACCGCCAATTGACGCCCACGATCACAGTGCGCGATTTGAACGCACCGAACAGCACTTCGAAATACCGATCGACATTTTTGCCGAGATATCCAATCCGTGCGCCGGGCTTCCGGCCCAGTCCGATCAGACCCTGCGCCACGCGGCTGGCACGCTCATCGAGCTCGACATAGGTCGTGATGCGGTCGTTGAAATCGAGCGCCACCGCGTTCGGCCGATCGGCCGCATGGATGCGCGTGATGTCGGCGACGGACTTCAGCCGCGAGAAATCGTACATGGACTCACTCCCTGAATATCGTTGGGAGCAAGTATAACCGGCGATACTCCCCTGCAAAGCAGGGGAGTATCCGGACGGCTTCAGCGTTCGCGGCTCAGGTACCAGAACCGGGTACACATCGCTGCTGCCGCGACGAAGAGGCCGAAGGCGAGCCCGATCCAGATGCCCAACCCCTTCATGTGCAGCCCAAAGGCAAGCCAGACGCAGACAGGCGCGCCGGCCAGCCAGTAAGAAGCGCCCGCGATCCACATGGGCGCGCGCGCGTCCTTCAAGCCCCGCAGCGACAGCGCGCTGACGACCTGTATCCCGTCGAAAATCTGGAACGCAGCCGCGACATGCAGCAGCAGCGCCGCCAACAGGATCACCTCCATGTTCGCCGCAGGGTCGGAAAAATAAAGGCTCGCGATCTGCTGCGGCCATACCCACAGAATCACGGACGTACAGAACATGAAGACGATCGCCATCGCTATGGCGCTGTAGCCCGCCCGTCGCACGGCTTCGCCGTCTGCCGCGCCTGCAGCCAGACCGACGCGCACCGTCGCCGCCATACCGATGCCCAGCGGTACCATGAAGGTGATCGACGGCACATTGAGCGCGATCTGGTGCGCATCGACATAGCGCGTGCCGAACGTGCCCATGACCAGCATCGAGGCATTGAAGAGCATCGCCTCGAACATCATGGTCAGTCCGATGGGCATGCCCAGCCGGAACACTTCGCCCAGCCGCTCCAAATGCGGGCGGTGCACCCGCCGCCAGATACGATATTTCCGAAGCGCCGGCGTGAGTGACACGACGGCGACCATTGCGAAGAAGGCAAAGGTGTAGGAACTTGCGCTCGCGATGCCCGAGCCCAGGATGCCCAGTTTCGGCGCGCCGAAATGCCCGAAGATCAGCGTGTAGTCGGCGAACGCGTTGAATGCGATTCCGGCCACCATGACGTAGAGCGACGCGTTCGGCCGCGACAAAGCGGTCGAATAATTCCGCAGCACCTGATAGCCGAGCGAGAAGGGCAGTCCGATGCACAGCGCGCGCGTGAACACGCCGGCGCCATGCGCCAGATCGGGCGCCTGGCCGAAGAAGCGCAAGATCGGATCGACGAACATCAGCAGCGCGATCAGCGGCAGGGAAGTGATCAGCACAGACCAGAAACCCATGCGCACGGCCGTGCGCACGCCCAGACGTTCGTTGGGCCGGGCGCCCAGCGTATGGGCGATCATCGGTGAGACAGCAGCCACCGGTCCGCAACCGATCAGCCAGCAGAAGAAGAACACGGTGTTGCCGAGTGCCGCGCTCGCCAGCGCGGACGAACTGAAATGGCCAAGCATGATGACGTCGGTCGTCATGATCGCCATCTGCGCCAGCTGCGTGAACACCAGCGGGATTGCGAGCTTGAGCAGTTCGCGGGTTTCGGCGAACCACGCATCGAAACCATGGCCCGTGACGCGTTGTCCGGCGTGGGTCAGTTCGAATTCTGCAATGTCAACCATGATACGGGCTCTCTTGAATGGCCCGAACCCGGAAATCACGACGGGAGATACAAAAATCCCCTCCGAAGCTTTTCCGGGCTCGGGAGGGGTGAAACTCTGAACGTAGCGCTGTTTATCTCAGGCCAGGTTCTCCTCGCGAGCCGACGCGGCAACGTCGCCGCCATTGCGGGCGGACGATGCCGGTTCGGGAACCATAAGGACGATGCATTCCATCATGGGCTCGCTTGGAAACGTCTGCCGACTCGATGCCTGCAGATCGCGCGTGGTTGCTACGCTTGGTCCGATTCATTGTCAACTCGACGCCACCGCATTCCGTGCACTGTTGCGGCGGACACACATATGTTCGCACTTGCGAAAAAAGCGTACTCGCCAAGATCGCCACGAATCCGGGTCCCGCCACGCGTCCCAACCCAGCCGTCGCGCCGTTACTGGTTTGACCCCGTTGCCGGCGCTAAGGTCTTCTCGAATGCAATCGCGAGGAAATACCCATGGACTTCACGATCCCCAAAGAAATCACCGACCTGCTCGTCCGCATCGATGATTTCATCGAGCGCGAAATCGTCCCCCTGCAGAAGCAGGACGACAATGAAAGATTCTTCGATCACCGACGCGAATGGGCCCGCACCGATTTCGAGCATGGCGGCCTGCCGCGGAAGGACTGGGAGACAGTGCTGGGTGAGATGCGCAAGCGCGCCGACAAGGCCGGTTTTCTGAGGCTGGCCTTGCCCGAAGAGTTTGGCGGCAAGAACATCGGCAATCTCGCCATGGCCGTCATCCGCGAGCATCTCGCCGCGAAAGGCCTGGGGTTGCACAACGACTTGCAGAACGAGACCTCCGTCGTCGGCAATTTTCCGCAGGTGCTGATGTTTCGCGATTTCGGCACGGACGAGCAGAAGAAGACCTATCTGAAGGGCATGCTCGAAGGGACCACTCGCATAGCCTTTGGTCTGACCGAACCGAAGCATGGGTCGGACGCCACCTGGATGGAAACACGCGCCGTAAGGGATGGCGATGGCTGGCGCATCAATGGCGAGAAGATGTGGAACACGGGCGTGCATGTGGCGACGCACGACATGGTGTTCTGCCGCACCAGCGGCAAGGACGGCGATGCGCAGGGCCTGTCCTGCATTATCGTGCCGATGAACGCGGACGGAGTGAAGATCGAAGAGTATATGTGGACGTTCAACATGCCCACCGATCATGCGCGCGTTTCCTTCACGAATGTTTGGGTGCCGGACGGCGCGGTCTTCGGGCCCGTGGACAACGGTCTCGTGCTGGCGCGGCATTTCGTGCACGAGAACCGAATCCGTCAGGCGGCGTCTGGTGTCGGCGCCGCGCAGTATTGCATCAACGAGAGCATCGACTATGCGAACACGCGCAAACCCTTCGGGAAGCCGCTGTCGCGCAACCAGGCGATTCAGTGGCCGCTCGTGGAATTGAACACCGAGGCCGAGATGCTGCGTTGGCTGATCTATCGCACGGCATGGGAGATGGACCGCATGACGGGACCGGAGATACAGCTTTATCTCTCCGACAAGGTGTCGATGTGCAACTATCGCGGCAATCGTCTGGTATGCGACGCGGCGGACTGGGCGATGCAGGTGCACGGCGGTATGGGGTATTCGCGGCACAAGCCGTTCGAGCACATCTACCGCCATCACCGGCGCTATCGGATCACGGAAGGGTCAGAGGAGATTCAGATGCGCAATGTGGCCGGACACATGTTCGGTTTTATCGGAAAGAACCGCCCGCGCGCAGACTGATGCCAAAGAGAAAAGCGGTCACAACCGCGCGTCCCCTCTGGGTCTGCCCCAGGTGCGGGCAGACGTTTGTGACGGCCAACGTCTGGCATTCTTGTGTGAATGTGCCGCTCGAAAATCACTTCGAAGACAAGCCTGCTTCGCTGCGCAAAACCTTTGACGCGTTCGTCAGGGCCGCGCGCAAAAATGGGCCGGTCGTGCTGCGGTCGGTGAAGACGCGAATTGCGCTCCAGGCCAACACGCGTTTCGCTGCGGTCACGCCGCGCCGGAACGGTCTTCACTGCCACGTCGTTCTGGATCACGGCGATCCAAGCCCGCCGGTGTGCAGCGTAGAGAAAGTCGGAAATTCGTATGTGCACGCGTTTGTTTTGATCGAACCCGCCGATGTGGACGGGCATATCCGCGCACTGCTGGCTGCGGCTTACGAGGTAGATCGCGAGCGTCACGGTTCGCCGGCTGACGGATCTTAAGGGCGACGCCGTCGTCCATCGTTAAAAGTTGAATTGTATCGGCATCAATTGCGCCGGAACAAATTAATCTGCGGGAAGTGCGCGCTGACCTACGAAGAGCGTGCACGGAGTGGGCAGGCGGGCCCCGGTTTTCCGGTTCCCAAGTACAGACGGATCGCACTATGCAAGCTCTTGGCCTGGTGGGGGAGAGCGTTGTTCATTCCGGCCGCAGTGTTCGTGAAATTCGGGCTGCCATTTCCGAACCGACTCATTTCGGCGCAAAACTCCTGCTGGAGAAATGGTGGGACCGTCAGTCTCGCGGCGGCATCGTCATGGGGCGGGACCTTCCGTCGCGCGAACTCGGCTGTGTCCTGAGAAACTTGGCGGTTTACGAACCGGTCGATCTGGGCAGAGACTATCGCGTGCGCCTTGCGGGGGCGGCTTTCATGCGGCGATTCGCCAAGGAAATCGGCGGCTTGAGGCTGTCGGAATTCGTCATGTCTGACGATTTCCACGATCACCGGATGAGTCTCTGCCAGGCGATCGTGATTGGGGCGCCGATCATTCATGACGTCCGGGTCGTGCGCGGCGAGAGAGTCCTGGCGGAATTTGAGACCATGCATCTGCGAATCCTGGCTCCGCGCTGCGCCACAAGCTGGGTGCTGGGAAGTTTGTTCTACAAGGATTGGACATAGAATCATCTCGGACAAACGGGTTCCGCGGGCCGAAGGATTCTGCTACCCACGATCCATGTCGATCATCCGAATAGCCCATCGCGGCGGCGCCGCGCTGAAGCCTGAAAACACGCTCACCGCCTTTGCCGATGCGATTGCACGCGGTGCTGACGGCGCGGAGCTTGATGTGCAGTTGACGCGCGACGGGCATGTTGTTGTGTTCCACGACTTTCGTTTCAACCCCGACATTTGCCGGAATGAGAATGGTTCCTGGGTATCGGCGCCGGCGGCGAAGATCGTCGATCTTGCCCTCAATGAAATCAAGTCGGTCGATGTTGGCCGCGCGCGCCCGGGCAGCAACTATGACCGCAGCCACACCATGCTGGAAGGGCATGATGGCGAGAGCATTCCGCTGCTTGCGGAAGTCATCGAGTTGGCGCGGAATGCACTGCAGCCGTTCCGTCTGTTTGTGGAATTGAAATCGTCATTCACGGATCCTTCGCTCTCTGCTCCTCCCGAACTGCTGGCGGAAAAGACACTTTCCGTGGTGACAGATTTGGATTTTCTGGACCGCGTGGTGTTTGTCGGCTTCGATTGGCGTGGTTTGCGGCGCGTAAAATCACTCAGTTCGAGTGCCGAGTGTTGGTTTACGACATTGGCGCAAAGCTGGTTCGGAAATGGCGTGCCGCCGGCCGAGGACGAACCACCAGCCGGGCCGGCATTGCAAATACTTCGACATTGGGCGAGCACGGGCACCTCGCCTTGGGCAGCGGGCTTCGATGCAGTCGCGCACGGAGGCTCGATCCTGGAAGCGATCAAGGCAGCCGGCGGTGGCGGCTGGTTTCCATTCCACCGTGATGCGAACAGGGCGAGCATCCGGGAGGCTCACCGGCTCGGATTGAAAGTAGGTGCCTGGACGGTTGACGACGCCGAGGACATGCGATCTCTCGCGACCAACGGCATCGACGCGATCTGCACCGACCGCACCGATTTGATCATGGGTCTGTGATGCCCGCTTGCTATACGAATAATCTCTCCTGCTATCCCGGCGAGCGCATCGCCCTGCACGCATCCGGGAAGGGACGCTGCAGTCTGGAGATTGCGCGTGTGGGACGTGCACGAGAGGTCGTCGCGACCGCTGCCATTGCCGATATTGCCGAACACACGCCGGGAAGCCATCCCGATCGCGATGGATGCGGTTGGCCTGTCGTCTTCGAAATCCAGACGGAGCCCGGCTGGCGATCGGGCTATTACGATATCGCACTGACAGACGACGATGGACAAACCGCGCATCATTTTTTTTGCTTGAAACCATCAAGGAGTGGTCTGCGGGGAAATACGGCCTATGTGCTAGCGACCAACACATATCATGCGTACAATTGGTGTGGTGGGGCGAATGCCTATGCGGACGTCACCCGTCTCATGTCGCGCGCGCTGACATTGGCGGAAGCGATGGAGAACGCGACGGGTGCGCTGTCCACGCAACGTCCATTCGCACAGTTGATCGTGTCGCCGCCGGCCGATGTGCCGCGGCTTGTCAACCTGCGCAAGCGCGGGTTCAGGGAGAAGCCGTGGGCCGGAGACGTGAAGTGGTCGCGCCGCGTACGGCCATCGCCTTACGACAATTCTGCCGGGTTTGTGAATAAGTGGGAACATGTGTTTGCCGCGTGGGCGGAAGAAGAAAGCATCGCGCTCGATTATTTCACCGATTACGATCTCGATGCGGAACCGGATGCGCTGTCCGTCTACAGGACAGTAGTGATCGTCGGTCACAGCGAATACTGGTCGGCGCGCCAGCGCGATCAGGTCGAAGCGTTCGTCGACAATGGAGGCCGGCTCGCCATCTTCTCTGGTAATACTTGTTTCTGGAAAGTGCGCTGGGAGAATGGCGGCCGAACGCTGATTTGTCACAAGTGGAATGGCATGGATGCCGAGCCCAATGCAGGCGAGGCAGCGACGCATTTGTGGTCGCATCCGGCGTTTGCCAGGCCCGAAGCATCGATCACGGGTCTAAGTTTTTTGTTCGGCGGCTATCACCGGCTGGGGAATTGCGCTGCACGGGGGCAAGGCGGTTACACGGTATACGATGACAGGCACTGGTCGCTTGAGGGCACCGATCTCTTTTACGGCGATACGATCGGGGCTGAGATTCCGCTGCTGGGTTATGAGAATGACGGCTGCCGCTTCGTGTTCGGCGATAACGGTCTGCCGAAGCCCGTGGCGCATCTCGGCGTACCGGAGAGCCTGGAGATCATCGCACTGGCGCCGTGCGCGTTCGGGGAGCAGCCGAGCGACCACCGGCCTCTTATTCCGCCGGAGAAACTTAACGTCTGCGCGCAAATTCTGTTTGGCGACGACAGTGAGGCGTCGAAGGCGCGCGTCCTGCGCGGCCACGCCGTGATGGCGTCGTTTCGCCGGGGCAAGGGTGAAGTGTTCAACGGCGGCACGACCGAATGGGCACACGCGCTGAAGGCGCGCGACCCGTTTGTAACGCAGATCACCAGAAACGTGCTTCGACGATTCGGTGCGATCTAACGTTCAAAGTCCTTCGAACAAAGCCGTGGAGAGATAGCGCTCTGCGAAGGAGGGGATAATCGTCACGATCGTCTTCCCGGCGTTCTCGGACCGGGCGCCCACCTCAAGCGCAGCCGCGATGGCCGCGCCCGACGAAATGCCGACAGGTATCCCTTCGAGCTTCGCCACCCTGCGTGCCGTCTCGAACGCCGTCTCGTTGGAGATGGTGATGATCTCGTCGATCACCTTGAGGTCGAGAATGCCGGGAACAAAGCCCGCGCCGATGCCTTGAATCTTGTGTGGTCCGGGCTGTCCGCCCGACAGCACCGGCGAGTCCTCCGGCTCCAACGCAATCATCTTCAGACCAGGCTTGCGCGCCTTCAGTATCTGGCCCACGCCCGTAATCGTGCCGCCCGTGCCGACTCCCGAAATTACGAAATCCACCCTGCCGGACGTGTCGTTCCAAATCTCCTCAGCGGTCGTGCGCCGGTGGACGTCCGGATTGGCAGGATTTTCGAACTGCTGGGGCATGATTGCGCCGGGAGTGGCTGCGATGATCTCTTCGGCCTTTGCAATCGCGCCGCGCATGCCTTTCGCCGCTTCGGTCAAGACAAGTTCGGCTCCGAGGAGCGAAAGCATCTTGCGGCGCTCGATGGACATCGATTCCGGCATCACCAGCACGAGCCGATAGCCCTTTGCCGCGGCCACGAAGGCGAGCGCAATGCCTGTATTGCCGCTGGTCGGCTCCACGAGCGTCGACTTGCCCGGCGAAATCAGTCCCTGAGCTTCGAGGGATTCGATCATCGCCACGCCGATGCGATCCTTCACGCTCGATATCGGGTTGAAGAACTCCAGCTTCAGAAGAATGTCCGCTTTCGCGCCAGCCTCCTTTGGCAGGCGCGCCATCCGCACAAGCGGCGTATCGCCGATGGTCTGTGTGATGGAATCATAGATGCGGCCGCGTCCGGGAACGTGCGCGGATTGTGGGTCAGATTTCGCTGCCTGCGACATCGATTGTCTCCTATTAGATCGTGAAATCCGCCGCTGTTCCGCCGCCGCAGTCGACACCGACGGATCTCGCCTGCTGGCACAGGTCCTCGATCGAGATTGCATCGAGCCGTGCCATCACCTCGTCCTGTAATGAGTGAATAAGCGGCGTGACGATGCGCGAACCCAGGTCGGATAGGGGTTTGGGGTTGTCGTTCTCGCCGTCCTCGATACTTTCGGCCACACGCACGATGTCGCCGACGGAGATACGCCGGCGCTCGCGCGCAAGGCGGTATCCCCCGCGCGGGCCGCGCACGCCCTTGAGCACGCCGGCGCGCACAAGCTGCTGCATGACCTGTTCGAGGTACCGCTGCGGAACGCCTTGCCGGGCCGTGATTTCCTTCGCCTGGACGGGTTCCGGCCGCGCATTGAAGGCGATATCGATGACCGCTTCGAGCGCCAGGAGTGTCTTGCGTGAAAGTTTCAGCATTGCTGTCATGATTTGCGGATGAGGCCTGTGGAGCCGAACCCGCCGGCGCCGCGTGTGCTCTCGGCCAGTTCGGTTGCTTCAACCAATTCCGCGCGTTCGTGACGCGCGATGACGATTTGCGCAACCTTCATGCCTCGGAGAACGCGAAACGGTTCCGCACCGAGATTGATGAGGATCGCTTTCACTTCGCCCCGGTAATCGCTGTCGATCGTTCCCGGCGCGTTGAGCAGGGTGATCCCGTGATGGAGAGCAAGGCCGGAACGCGGCCGCACTTGCGCCTCGTAACCTTCGGGAATCATGATGGCGATGCCACACGGCACCGCGGCACGTTGGCCGGGTTCGATTTCGAATTCGCTGTCGACGGCGGCCATAAGGTCCAGACCTGCAGAACCTTCCGTCGCATAATGGGGGAGGGGGAGATCCAAAGCATGCGGCAGACGCACAATCGCGAGCTTCATGCGTTGCGCCTCGGCAATGCTCCGGCCACGCGCGCTATGAGCCTGCGTGCAACTTCCCTCTTGTCGAGCAATGGCCAATCCTCGACATTGTCTGCTGTGATCAGATGAACGCGGTTCTGATCACCACCCATGATACCGGTTCCCGGGCTCACGTCGTTGGCGACCATCCAGTCGCAACCCTTGCGCGCGCGTTTTGCCTGAGCATAGGTAACGACGTTTTCCGTTTCAGCAGCAAAACCCACGACAAGAGTTGGCCTTCGTACTGCGTGCGAAAGGGACGCCAGGATATCGGGATTCTCAGCGAACCGGATGACCGGTGTGGCACCGTCATCGGCTTTTTTCATCTTCTGATTGGCGAGAGTTTCGGGCCGCCAGTCGGCAACTGCGGCCGTGCAGACTGCAACATCCACCGGCAACACCGCTTCGCAGGCAGCCAACATCTCGCGTGCCGTTTCAACGCGGACGAGCTTGACCCGCGCAGGCGCATCTATGTCGACGGGGCCTGAGACCAGCGTCGTTTCTGCGCCACTGTCTGCTAGTGCACCAGCGATCGCATATCCCTGTTTGCCGGAGGACCGGTTCGAAATGAAACGCACCGGATCAAGCGGTTCGTGTGTGGGACCGGCGGTCACCAGCGCTTTGATACCGCGCAATGGCCCCGAAGCGGCCGCCAGAATGTTCTCGATCGTTGCGGCGATATCGTCCGGCTCGGCCATCCGCCCGGGGCCGAATTCTCCGCAGGCCATCTCGCCGTCGCCCGGTCCGACGAAGTGCACACCGTCTTTCCGAAGTTGTGCAAAGTTTCGCTGCGTCGATGAATGCATCCACATTCGTACATTCATCGCCGGGGCCATCAGCACCGCCTTGTCAGTTGCAAGCAGCGCGGTGGATGCAAGATCGTTGGCGTGTCCGCAGGCAAGCTTTGCCATCAGGTCAGCCGTTGCGGGGGCCACGACCACAAGATCGGCCGAGCGCGACAATTCGATGTGTCCCATCTCAGATTCGTCGGTGAGGCTGAACAGATCCTGGAAGACCTTTTCGCCGGAAAGCGCGGAAACAGAGAGCGGGGTGACGAACTCAGCACCGGCGCGCGTAAGAATGGCACGGACGTCGTGCCCCCGCTGCTTCAGGCGGCGGATCAGTTCCAAGGACTTGTACGCGGCGATACCGCCGCCGATGATGAGAAGGATTGTCCTGCCGTTCATCGACGAAATTTGCGTTGACTCGGATAATTCCAGCACCATGCCGGGATATATAGTGAATAACGGTCGCGAAGTGTAGTTCTTCGCGATACAGTAGCCAAGCCCATGAATTTACAGATGAAACGCTGGTTGGGTCGACGCCAGCCCCCGCCCGTGCACGGACATCAGACCTTGCGGAGGATCTGCATCGAACACCGGGCGCCATTGGAGACGGCCATGCCACGGTGTTGCAAAGGGGCATCATCGGGAGAAGCCGTGCAGTAAATCTTTCCTGAACGCTCCCGCGTTAACAGCCTCCTTACCCTGTCCTGGGATGATTACGGCGTGTGACAGGGAAGCTCGAATGAGAGCCGGCGACCTCTGCCAGCTCGCAGCCGAGCTGGTCTCCGAACATGGCGATGAAGCGCTGCATTTTGCGCGTCGCGCCACGGCCGAATATGCGTCGGAAGGGGTCCAGGATCGCGCCCTGTTCTGGTACGCGCTGTCGCTCTTTCTCGACGACATCGTGGCGCACCGGCTCGATCCGGACACGCCCATCGTTCTCCACTAGTTCGTATCATCAATAGCGTCCTGACGCTTGCGTCCCTCGCCGACGCCAGCGCAAAATTGCACCGCAAGCAATCGGTGCAGGTTCCAATGTCCCTCAATCCGGTCATGAAGGCGATACTCGATCAGATGGCTGCCCAGCCCGCGCCGAAGATGTGGCAGATGAGCCCGTCCGACGGTCGCTTGGCGTTCACCGCTCTGATGCAGTTTGTCGGACCGCAGAATGTTCCGATTGGAGGTGTCGCTGACGTGAGAGCCAGCGGGCCGCATGGTGCCATTCGCTTGAGAAACTACACGCCTGTCGCGGCGGTGAAGGAATCATTGCCGACCCTCGTCTTCTATCATGGCGGCGGGTTCGTCATTGGCGATCTCGACACGCATGACGGTCTGTGCCGGATTATTGCGAATGAATCTGGTTCGCGCGTAGTCGCGGTCGATTACCGGCTGGCGCCGGAACACAAGTTTTCTGCAGCCGTCGATGATTCTTATGCAGCGCTTACATGGATCGCCGCGCATGCGGCTGAGCTCGGTGTGGATGCTAATCGTCTGGCCGTCGGAGGCGATTCTGCCGGTGGTGGGCTGGCGGCGGTCGTTGCGCAGATGGCCCGCGACAGAGCGGGGCCAACGCTCGCGTATCAGCTGCTGCTGTTCCCCGTAACCCAGATCGGCGGCGAGACTCGGTCCATGCGCGAACGCGCCGAAGGGTTCTTCCTTGAGAAAGCAACGCTCGACTGGTTCTTCAACCACTATCTTGGCAATACCGCTGACAGGGACGATGTCCGCGCCTCTCCGCTGCTGGCCAAGAATTTCGCCGGGCTGCCGCCTGCCTATCTGATGGTCGCGGGTTACGATCCGCTTCACGATGAGGGCGTTGCCTATGCCGGGAAGCTGAAATCGGCCGGAGTGTCCGTAACGGTCGCGGACTATCCCGATCTCGTCCACGATTTCATCTACATGCAGGCCGTGCTACCGCAGGCAGGAGAGGCCTTGCGCGCCGCAGCCGCGGCGTTGCGCACAGCGCTAGTCGGGTAATCATTGTTCGCGTTGCCACGAAGCGCGAACTCCGGGAGGGACGTCGTTATGAGTTTTCGCAACTGGTGCCTGTCGGTAACGCTGGCGGCGCTGTCCATCGGATTTGTGCAAACGGCATCGGCGCACGACTGGACGTTCATGCGCTTTCCGACATTGCATGGTGGCCGGATCGTTTTCGAAGCGCATGGCAATCTCTGGCAGATCCCCCGCTGGGGTGGCGCGGCCAGCCGCCTGACCGCCGATCCAGGTTACGACCTGATGCCGCGCATATCGCCTGACGGAAACTGGATCGCATTCACGGGAGAGTATCAAGGCAATCAGGATGTGTATGTGATGCCGGCCGGCGGCGGCGCCGCGCATCGCCTGACGTTCCATTCCGATGTCGTCGACAAGGCCCCGACCCGCTGGGGTCCCGACAACATGGTGCTGACTTGGACGCCGGACTCGAAGAACATCGTGTTCCTGTCCCGGCGGCAGTCGTGGACGAGCTGGTTCGGTCATATTTACGAAGTTCCGGTCGGCGGCGGCCTCGCGAGCGAATTGCCCCTCGACCGCGGCGGCGAGATGACGTTCAGCCCCGACGGCAAATCCATCGCCTACAACCGCATCTTCCGGAATTTCCGCACTTGGAAGCGCTACAATGGCGGCCTCGCCCAGCAGATTTACACCTACGATTTCCAGGCGAAAAAGCTCGTCCAAATCACGAACTGGAGCGGTACCAACAAAGCGCCGATGTGGTACGGCAACCGCATCTATTTCCTTTCCGATCGCGATTCGAAGCGGCGCGAGAATATCTGGGTCTTCGATCTCGGCACGAAGCAATATCGCGAGATCACCCATTTCACCGACTACGACATCGACTGGCCAAGCCTGGGCGTAGGCGGCAAGGGCGGCGACGGAATCGTGTTCCAGCAGGGCGGGGCCCTTTGGGTCATCGATCTGCCGACGGAGCAGGTTCACCGCTTGAACGTGACAGTGCCCGACGACGGTACGCGCACCGGCACGCGTTACACCGATGCAAGCAAGTCGATCCGCGATCAGGATACGTCGGGCAACACCGATTACATGCTGTCCCCTAACGGCAAGCGCGCCCTGTTTTCCGCGCGCGGAGACATTTTCACTGTGCCGGCCGAGGATGGCGCAACCCGCAATCTCACCCTGACCAGCAATGCCGATGAAGATCATCCCAACTGGTCGCCCGACGGCAAAACCATTGCCTATACGACCGACGTGAACGGCGAACAGCAAGTGGCGGTTCGGTCGGCAGAAGGCGGCTCTGAACGTATTCTCACGCACTTCAAGGCCGGCTTCGAATACGCGCCGAACTGGTCTCCGGACAGCCGCAAACTTGCCGTGTCCGACGGAAATCACAGGCTGTGGCTGATCGACGTGGGGAGCGGAAATACGACTCAGGTAGCGCAGGATCCTTACAACGAGATTCACGACCAGGCGTTCTCGCCGGACGGCCGGTGGCTGGCGTATAGCATTACAGGCGCCAATCAGCAGCGCGGCATCTGGATCGCCAATATCGCGGACAACAGGGCGGTGCGCGTGTCTGATGCGTTCGGCAATGATTTCGGACCGGTATTCTCGCCTAACGGCAAATATCTCTATTTCGTCTCGACGCGCCACGAGAATCCTACGCTCAGCGAGAGCGAATTCAACATGGCCACTCTCGAAATGGCCGGCATCTACATCGCGACGCTTCGTAAGGGGGAGCCGTCGCCTTTTGCGCCGAAGTCGGACGAGGGCGCATACGAGCCCAAGAAAGACGACAAGCCCGCTCCCTACAAACCGGGGGCCATCGCCCCGATCAACATCGATCTCGACGGGTTGATGGGTCGCGCGGTGCCGGTGCCGATTCCGGCGGCGGACATCACCCAGCTCGATGCGCGCGACGCCAAGCTATTCTATCGCATTCAGCAGCCCCAGATGATCGACGGCCCGCTGCCCGGCGCAAAACCGTCGCTGCATGTCTACGATCTCGGCGACCGCAAGGACGCCAAAATCCTAGACGATCTCGACAGCTACAGCATCTCCGCCGATGGCGAGAAGGTCTTGTACAAGAAAAGTGGGGTAGGCGAAGGCGGCGGTTACTTCATCGTCGACGCCAAAGCGCCGGAAGGCGACAAGAAGAGCGAACCCAAAGCGCTCGATCTTTCGCACATGACGACGCGCATCGAACCGACCCAGGAATGGGCGGAAATGTTCAGCAATGCCTGGCGTCTGGAGCGCGATCTGTTCGTCAATCCGGCGATGAACGGCGCCAACTGGCAAGGAGTACGTGACTCATACGCCAGGCTCCTGCCGCTGGTCGGTTCACGTCAGGATCTCACCTATCTCATCGGCGAGATGCAGGGCGAACTTGGCAACTCGCACACTTATGTGGGCGGCGGTGACGAAGACGACCCCAGAGAGGCAGTGAAAACGCCGGTTCTGGGCGTCGACTTCGCCCTCGATGGCGCCTCCGGCCGCTACACGTTTGCGCGCATCTATCCCGGCGACAACACACGCTCGGCCTATCGCAGTCCGCTGACGGAACCCGGAGTCGATGTCCATCAGGGTGACTATCTTCTGGCTGTAAACGGTCAGGAGCTGAAGGCGCCTGCGGATCCCTACAGCCTGTTCGTGGGGCTCGATGACCAGCCCGTCACGCTGACGGTTTCGACCGGCGCCAGCGGTGCGCGACGCACGATCACGATCAAGCCGCTGAAGGACGAACTGTCAGTTCGGGAAAAGAACTGGATCGACACCAACCGCGCCATCGTCGACAGGCTGTCGGGCGGCAAGATCGCCTATATCTACATGTCGGATATGGAATCGCTCGGCATGGAACAGTTTATCCGGCAGTTCTATCCGCAGTTGGATAAGCATGCGCTGATCATCGACGACCGCTACAACGGCGGTGGGTTCATCGATCAGATCGTGCTGGAACGCCTGCGTCGCGTGCTGATCGGTATGGGCACCAACCGCGAGTCGGGCATCGGGACCACGCCGCAGCAGGTGCTGGTCGGTCCCAAAGTCACTCTCATCAATCAGTATTCCGCATCCGACGGCGACATCTTCCCCTATTACTTCCGCAAATACGGATTGGGGCCGCTGATCGGCATGCGCACCTGGGGTGGCGTTCGCGGCATCAGAGGCAATTGGAGCCTGCTCGACGGCGGTTACATCACCGTGCCGGAGGACGCGCTCTATGGCTTGCAGTCGGAATGGGTGATCGAGAACCACGGCGTCGATCCCGACATGCAGGTGGAAACCGATCCCGGTCAACTCGCTGCGGGTCATGATGCCCAACTCGAGGCAGCGGTAAATTACCTGTTGAAACAGCTGCAGATACATCCGCAAGGGTTGCCGCCGGCGCCGAAGCCGCTGCCCGCGTATCCGCCCAACGGAAACGTGCCGGGACCGAGTCTGTGAGAGCGGAAGGTTTGGGGTTGGTGCACAGTTCGTGACCACTGTCGTGGGCCACCGCGATGGTGACGATTCCTCCCGAGCTGGAGCTAAGCGGCAGCCGCATCCGGCGGCGATGCATTGAGGCCGATTGCCCCGGACGCGGCCAGTGCGTCGACTTCGGGATCGCTGTATCCACATTCGCGGAGCACGTCACGCGTGTGCTGGCCGACCGCTGCCGCGCCCGTCTTCACGGCAACCGGCGTTTCGGACAGCATGATCGGCGCACGTGTGAACCGTCGGCCACCGACTTCGACCAACAGACCGCGGGCCTCGATCTGCGGATCGTTGACGGCCTGCGCTATCGTGTTGACGGGTCCGCAGGGCACGCCTTGCGCCAGCAGTCGTTCCATCCAGTGCGCTGTCGAGTCTGTCCCGAGCAGTGCTTCGAGACGCTCCTGAAGCAGATCCCGGTTGGCGATGCGGTCGAGAGGAGTGGCAAATTGAGGAGTCGTCTCCAATCCATCCGCGCCAAGCGCTTTGCAGAACCTGGACCATAATCGCTGGCTCGTGACTCCGACGGTCAGGTAACCGTCCGCCGTCCTCAGTGCTTCATAGGGCGCGGCGAGCCTGTGCCGGGATCCTCTCGGTTTGGCGATTTCGCCGGTCGCCAGATACAGGCCTGTCTCCCAAAACGCATATCCCAGCGCAGATTCCAGGAGAGTGGATTCGACCTTCTGACCTGTTCCTGTCGTGCGTCGATGATTGAGCGCCGCCAGGATTCCCAATGCGCCGAAACATCCTGCGGCAAGATCGGAGAGCGGGACACCGGCGGCGACCGGTCGCGTGCTGCCGATTTCGCCCGTGAAGCTTGCGATCCCGCTCATGGCCTGGGCCACGAGGTCGAAGCCGCCGCGCTCGCGATAGGGGCCCGTGTGCCCGAACCCCGAGATCGAACAATAAATCAGTCCGGGGTTTTCGGTTTTCAGATCGTCGTAACCGAGGCCGAGCTTGTCGAAGACACCGGGACGAAAATTCTCGACGAACACATCGGCGGTTTTCGCCAGGCGGCGGACGACGGCTGCGCCTTCTGGGCGTCGAATGTCGACGGCAATGGCGCGCTTGTTGCGGTTCGCCAGTTCGAACGGTTTGAAGGATCTGTCGGACGTCTTGCGGTCGCCTTCGCCGCCGAGGGGCTCGACCTTGATTACGTCTGCGCCGAGATCGGCCAGCAACATGGAGCAATAGGCACCCGCGATGACGTGCGTGCAGTCGACGACACGGATGTCGGCCAATGCGGCTTCAGGCATATTCATCTCCGTCGTTTTTTGGCCGGGAGTGACAATCCCCGCTCAGGATCGGGTGAAGACCGGTTCTCGTTTCTCGACGAATGAGGCGACTGCTTCCTTGTGGTCGCGGCTTGCACGCAGGATTGGCAACTCGCGGACCAGCATCTCGCGCGCTTCCTCGGGCGACATATCGACCGCTCTGTCGGCGAAGCGTTTGGCGGCCTCGACGGATAGAGGCGCTCTTGACGCGATGCGCTGCGCCAATACGAGAGCTTCTTCTCTCAGGTGTTCGGGCGGATGCAGTGCGGTGACAAGGCCCCACGCTTCGACCACGGAGGCATCAAACGGCGACCCCGTCAACAGCATGGCTTTCGCCCGGGAAATGCCGATCAGGCGGGGGAGGCGGTATGTGGATGCCATCAGACCGACATTGACGCCGGCGCAAACGAATTTGGCGTCGGTCGATGCGATGCGCAGGTCGCAACACAGGGCCAGCTCTAGGCCGCCGCCGATGCAGTGGCCGTTGACGGCCGCAATCACGGCCGCGCGCGATGCAGCAAGCAACTCCAGAACTTTTCCGAAGGCCGACAGGCTTTCTCCGGCGCCGTCCTTCCTGCCCGCCTCCTTCAGATCGGCGCCGCTGCAGAACGCCTTCCCGGACCCTGTCAGCACAATGGCGCGTACTTCGTATTGCGTCTGCAGCGCGCCGAAGATGTCGAGCATTCTCCCGCATGATTCCGCGTTCATGGCATTCATCGGCGGATTGTGGAGTTCGACAAGTGCGACATGCCGCCCGACCGATGACAGCTTTACGGTATCCGTCATGCGGGCTCTCCCCAGAGTTTCAAACTGCGTCACTCCTTTTGGAAGGATATCAGCACTTATATGTGCGCCAAGCGATAGGAGTTTGCGTTTGTCGTGAATTCGGCATGGCCGTATCGGGCCAGTTGTCTCGACAGTTTGCGCTCGAGGGAACGATCTGCCGCCTGGCGGACAAGGGGTATGCGTGCGGCGAGCGTATATATCGTCATCCGCGTGGTGATGAAGAGCCCCGCCGCCAAAGCAGCGAGATAATCCGAAACCCCGAGTTTTACGCCCACATTCGCCGCCGCGCGCTTGTTTCCCCGCATGAAATTCGTGACGAAATACACCTTGGCAAATCCGTGTTCGAGCCAGGCGTGAACGCGACCAGCCAGCGCAGGTCCCGAGGTGAGATCCGCCGCCATCGTTGCTACGACCAATGCACGGCAATTCTCGTCGAAACCTTTCCTGAGGGTGGCATGGCGGGTGAGAAACATGTCGACAATGCCTTGCGGCGAATCGGCCAGCAATTCCTCGGGGAGACCCAGAAGAAAGCAGCGGTAGCGCGCCAGTTCGCAGCGCGCGCGTTCGGCGGACGCGAATGCCGTGCGGCCTTCGCGCAGGACCTTCTGCGACAGGAGGAAAATTGAAATCAGTCCGGCTGGCATCTGGTCCACCTGCGGAATCGGGGTGCCGTAGGTCTTCACGTCCCAACGGTCGTGCCGGAGCGCATTGAAACGCACCATCGAATGCATGAGCCGAACCTTCGCTGCGGCCTTGAAGCCGGCTCCATATCGCGTGAGCGCGCCGGGCATGACCGTCGTGGTGAAGAAGGTCGCCGTCTCCATCGTGCGCCGTGCAGCGGTGCTGCTCGACAATACGCCGGTCATCGCCATCGGCAGCGCCGAATATTTGTTCATGAATGTCGCGAGGAGGCCGCCGCGGATGACGTAAGGCGCCCGGTGCGCGTAACCATTGCGCTCGGCCCGCGCGCCGTCTTCGATGAGTTTCATGTCGAGCCAATCGGGGAGCCGTTCCATTTGCCGGATGAAACGGACGAGTTCCTGGGGCGCGTTGGCCACGCGCTCCACGCCGTGATCGCAGGCTTCGTCCAGCATTCCCACCAGGCGCCGGAAGCCGTAGTCGGGCATGCGCGCAGCATAGGCATCGGCAACAGTGTCGCCCATCATCGTGTAGGCCTTGATCAGCGCCACACGCCCCCTATCGGCGAGCAGTTCGGGCCGGCGCGCGGCGAATTTCGGATCGAGATCGGTCTCGTCGCCCGGCGCGGCCGCGAAGCGCTCCGGGACGAGCGAGAAATCTACGTGGCCGTACATCGCCGGGATCAGCGCGGCCTGGGCCGCGATCTTGTCGGTCAGTTCGAGCATTGGAGGGTTCATGGCAGGTACCCTTTTTTGGTCTCCAGAATACCTATCAATTGATAGCATTCCTAAATATCTATCATATGATAGTATTCCTTGCAAGAGGGGATTAGGCTGGGTGGCGAATCCGAATTCGACCGTGGCATCGGCGGCTCAAGAGGAGGCAAAAAGGCGTGTCGCAGGCTGTTTCACCTAAAGCATCGAAGACGCCGGTGGTAGCGAGCCGCGGCTACCGCAAGGGCGAGGAGACAAAGCAGCGCATTCTCGACGCGGCGTTGAAGGCGTTCGGCGAGGACTCGTTCAGAGCCGTGACGACGCGCCGGATATCGGAGGCCGCGAATGTCAGCCTGCCGACGCTTCAATATTATTTTGGCGACAAGGAAGGCCTTTACCGGGCCTGCGCCGAAGCGATTGTTGCGCATTATCGCAGTCGCACTGCCGTTGCCGCGACGCGGGCCGCCGACGCCATGAAAAGCGACATCGATGCCGCGACCGCCCGGGCACACCTCAAAGCGGTGATCTGTGCGCTCGCGGAATTTCTTGTCGGGTCGCGCGAGGCTGAGCGCTGGACCCAATTCGTGGCCAGGGAGTTGCGCGATCCCGGCCCTGCCTTTGAGATTCTCTATGAGAGTCTATGGCGGCCAGGCGTCGAACTCACCGCGCGATTGATCGCGCGCCTTCTGGGCCGCCCGGATGACGACCAGGCGGCTCGCATTCAGGCATTGCTGTTGATCTCCAGCGTTCTGGCGTTCCAGCCGGGCCGCAGCATCTCCCTGCGCACCATGCACTGGACGGCAATCGGTCCTGAAGAACTCGCGATGGTCTTGTCGAGCCTGAACGCGCAGATCGATGCCATCGGTCGCAATTGACTCGCATCTGCGATTCCGCACTGCGTTCGCGGCGATCCGCGCGCGTCAGGCGTCCGGTGGAATGAGCTTGCCGGGATTGAGAATACCTTTGGGGTCGAGCGCGCGCTTGACGGATCGCAGGACCTCGAGTCCCAGTCGTGATTTCTCCGCAGTCATCCATGGGAGGTGATCCTCGCCGACGCCGTGATGGTGGCTGATCGTGCCGCCATTGGCGACGATGGCATCGCTTGCCGCAGTCTTGATTGCTTGCCACTGCGCGATCTCGGCGTCGAGTGCGCGCGGAAAGATGGTTGTGAAATAGAGGCTCGCGCCGTCCGGATAGGAATGGCTGATATGACACATGACGATGCCGCGCGCGGATGGATGCGGCACGGATTTCGCGATCGAGGCCTCCAGCGCGGCACGCACGGCGGCGTACAACGCCGGCAGCTTCGCCCAGCTGGCCGCCGTTTCGAGCGTATCGACGCCGACGCCTCGATCCATCATCGGATCGCGCAAGTACGGTGAATGGAAGCGCGACTTGTGCCAGCTTCGGCCCGGGCCCTCGCCGATCGATACCGCGCCCAACCGCTTTGCGATGGCGTGAAACTGACGGCGGGCACTTGTCACATGCTGGCGCGTGCCTTCGAACCCCGCAATGAGGGCGCAGGCTCTCGCATCGATGCCGTGCATGTCGAGATAGGCCTGCGCCATGCGTCCCGAAAGACTCTGCTTTTTTCCCACACCGGAATAGGCACGGTAAAAGCGCGTTTCGTCGGGATCGGACAGCCGCAACATCGCGACCGGAATCTCGTCGCGCACGGCCTGCCGGATTGCGGTGATGCCGCCTGCAAAGTCGCGAAACAGATACCCCTCATACACGGATGATTGCGGCAGGACATGCACGCGGATTTTCGCTTCGGTGATGATTCCGAATGCGCCTTCCGAGCCGATGACGAAGTCCGTCAGGCGCGGCCCCGCGGCGGAGGCCGGGAATTCTTCGGTCGAGAGCAGGCCCTCGGGAGTCGCAAGTTTGACGGAAACGAGCCAGTCCTCGGGCTTGCCGTAGCGATTTGATTGCTGGCCCGCGCCGCGGTGGGCGATCCAGCCGCCGAGCGTGGAGAACTCGAACGATTGCGGATAATGGCCCAGAGTCAGCGATTTCGCCTGCAGGGCGTTCTCGAGCGCAATGCCATCAATACCCGCTTCGGCATGTGCAATGCCTGACACGGCATCGAGATCCAGGACCGCATCCATACCCGACAGGTCCAGCGTGAGTGCGGCGCGAAAGCTGCTACCGCCAGCCGTCACGCCACCGACGACACTGGTTCCGCCGCCATAGGGAATGACAGCGATGCCATTCTCGCTTGCAAAGGCCAGAAGCTTCAGAACTTCCTCGGTGCCGCGCGGGTAGAGCACGGCGTCGGGAGCACCGGACAGATCGCCCGCACGCAGACGCAACAGGTCGTGATAACTTTTGCCGCGTGCATGAAACGCCCGTTCGAACGCATCGTCGTGAATCCGGTCGGCGCCGAGAATCGAAACGAAACATTGTCGTTCTCCGGCCGACAGCCGGGATGGCGCGAGCTTGATTTCTGCCAGCGGGCGCGCCGGCGTCGCCAGCAGGCTCGGCATGCCGAGTTCACCTGCGAGCCATTGCCATACGTCGTCGCGCGCGGCCATCGCGTCGTCATGCGCTGCCCAACCCCAGCCGTTCCAGCGCAGTTTGTTGCGGTCGATCACGAACAACCCTTCTCGGCCCTCGACGCACCTGTGGTTCGGCGGGCGCTAAAACTTCCCCCGGACACCGGGGTCTTGCCGAATAAAACGCTTCAACATCGTAAATTGAGGGCGCGCGGCAGGAGTTCGAAGGTGGCCGGAAGGCGGCCGGCGCACTCGCCGTCGACTTCGATCAGGACAGCGCGGCCGCGCGTCTCGGCCACGGGGGCTGCCATGATCTTTCGTCCACGCACCGCGCGCACCGCCGGATTTTTCAAATGCTCGCCGGTGTAGATCTTCTGCATCTCGGCCAGGGCACGCAACTTCGGCATGCCGCCCATGATAACGACGTCGAACATGCCGTCGTCCGGCTTCGCGTCGGGCGCGACGTGCATTCCGCCGCCGAAGAACTGTCCATTGGCGATGGCAACTGTCGAAATGGATGCGATTTCGTCGTAGTCGCCATCCACGCGTATGCGTACGGCGCGGTCGCGATAGGTGAGCATGGCTGCCGCACTGTGGAATGCGAAGGGAAAACTCCCGCCGAACAGCTTGGCGAATCTCGAGCGGTTTACGGCATTGACGATTACACCGGACAGTCCGAACGACGCGATGTTGGCGAAGTAGCGGATGCAGGGCTGACCGGTCAGTGTGAGGCACGACACGCGTCCCACGTCGATCGCGCGGATGGGTGCTTCCCTCAGGCGCGTGATGGCAGCGTCGTAACCGGCCGCGAGGCCGAATGTCTTGCGGAAATCGCCACCCGTGCCGCTGGTGATGAAACCGAACACGGCATCGGGAAGGACAGCGCCGTTGACGTCGAAGAAGCCGTTGACGGCTTCATTGATAGTGCCGTCGCCCCCGACCGCCACAATCTCGTGATGGCCTTCGTTCAGCGCGTGGCGTACGAGTCGGGTGGCGTCGCCGGGCCTGCGCGTGATTGCCAGGGTCATCTGTGGATAGGCAGCGCGCAATGCCTTCTCGATTGCAGGCCACTCGCGTGCCGTGCGCCCTGCGCCCGAACTCGGATTGACAACGATGAAACCGGTCAAACCTGGGGCCTCGCAATCCGGAAGGCGGGGGCAACTGCCGCGACTTCAGCACGCTTTTGCGCAACACTCCAGCCGAGTTCGATTGCCATCAGACTGGCCGCGTTTTCCAGTGCATCGGGACCGGGATCGCCCAGCTGGCCGATTCCGGTGCGCCGCAGGACAGCATCCTCGAGCGTGCAGGCCATCTCTTCGCGCGCAGCATGAACGATCTGGGCTGCGATGTCGCCGGTTGTGCCGATCGGCGTCGAGAGGCCAGGCTGCGATCGCGCGAGCGCAAGAATTTCGGCCACGCGCGTTCCATAGAGCCGCGCAAGATGATCGATGCCCGCAATATTCCGATGGGCCGCGCGTGTTTCTCTCATGAAGTTGTCGATACGCGAAATGGATCCACCCGGTAGAGTCGCGTGTGTGGTGGTGCATCTGCGTGCGCTCACTCCGGTCTTCGCAAGATGGAGGTCGATGGTCCTTTCCGCCAGTTCCCGTGACGTGGTCCACTTTCCTCCGGTCACCGATACGAGACCCTCGATCTTGTCGCTCTCGGAATGATCGATAAGTTCTGCGCGCCGGCTGGCCGAGTAGGTGTCACCGGAACCGTCGTCCACCAGCGGACGCAGGCCGGCGTAGAAGTGACGGACATCCGCGCGCGCCAGTTCCGCGGCGGGCAGATGGGAATTCACAAAGGAGAGGAACGTATCGATGTCCTCCTCGGTGACGCCGACGGAATCGGGCGAGCCGGCGAAGGCGGTGTCGGTCGTGCCGACAAGGGAATATCCGCGCCAGGGCAGCACGAAGAAGTGTCCATGTTTCGTTGCGACGGTAAGGGCGTCGCCGCGTGTCATGGCCGGAACGATGAGGTGAATGCCCTTGGAACGGACGAGCTTGTGGTGCGATCCGCCGCCAAGTGCGCGCGAGAGAAAAATGTCGGCCCAAGGACCTGCCGCGACGATGGTGAGTTTGGCCCGAATGTCGAATTGCGCGTCGCTCAATCCGTCACGGACCGTTGCGCCTTCAACGCGCCCCTCGCGCAGGAGGAGGTCCTGCGCTTCGAGATGGTTTGCGGTGGCTGAGCCCTGCAAGCTCGCGTCGAGCACGCATTCGAAGGCGAGCCGCTCCGGCGCGTACATCTGTGCGTCAGAATACAGAAAGGCGCCGTCGAGCCCGGGACCCTCCAGCCGCGGTTCGCGCGCCAGCGCCACTCCGGCGTCGATCCAGCGATGTCCCGGCAGCCGCTGCGCGGGATCGTCCAGCCAGCCGCGATCGAATGAGAGAAGATCGTACAGCGTCAATCCGGCAGCGAGAGTCGCGCGGCCGCGCCAGCCGCCATCGTAAACCGGAACCAGAAATGCCAGGGGCTGCACGATATGCGGCGCCGTGCGCTGCCAGATTCGCCGCTCCTTCAGAGACTCCCGCACGAGCGACAGCTCCAGATTGCGCAGGTAGCGCAAGCCGCCGTGAATCAACTTGGAATTATGGGCGCTGGTGGCGTGGGCGAAATCGTTTTTCTCGACAAGTGCGACGGAAAGACCGCGCAATGCCGCGTCGCGCGCGATGCACGCGCCCGTGATCCCGCCGCCGATGACGAACAGGTCGAAGGTCTCACGGGACAGGCGTTCAAGGTCGCGGCGCATCTCTCGGATGAATAATGCAGGAATGTCGGCACAGGCGGCTTGTCAGATGCGTGGTCGCTTCTGCTAAGCTCCTTCCCGACATACGATATTTGGAAGGGAAAACGCCATGCCGCAGATCGGGGCCAACGGAATCGACATAGAATACGAGAGCTTCGGCAAGAACAGCGACCCTGCGGTCCTGCTGATTATGGGCTTCTCGGCCCAGATGACCATGTGGCCCGTGAAATTTTGCGAGGGGCTCGCGGCCAGTGGCTTTCGGGTCATCCGCTTCGACAATCGCGATATCGGCAAATCGACGCATCTGACGCACCTCGGCATGCCCAATACGCAGGAAGCCATGATGAAGATGATGTCGGGTCAGCCCGTCGAGGCGCCTTACAAGCTCGAGGACATGGCACTGGACTCGGTGGGGCTGCTCAAGGCGCTGGACATTGCACGGGCGCACATTGTCGGAGCGTCCATGGGCGGGTTCATCGCCCAGATCATTGCGGCCAAACATCAGGGCGTGGCCAAGTCGATGGTGTCGATCATGTCGTCGACGGCCAATCGCTCGCTGCCGCCTGCCAAACCCGAAGCGATGGCGGCCATCACCCAGCCGCCGGCCAGCAACTCTCGTGAAGACCGCATCGCCGCCGGTATGAAGGCCTGGCGCGTGATCGGCAGCCCGGGCTATCCCGCAACCGACGAAGAATTGCGCGAGATCGTCACGGCCGCGGTGGATCGGGTACCGTATGATCCGGCCGGCATTGCTCGCCAGCTTGTCGCCATCGCGGCGGCGGAACCGCGCAACGAGATCCTGAAAGCCGTCACCTGCCCCGCGCTCGTCATTCACGGCGCGGACGATCCGCTGGTGCCCGTGGAAGGCGGCAAGGATACCGCTGCCAGCATTCCCGGCTGCCGCCTCGTGATCGTGCCCGGCATGGCGCACGATTTCACCAATGCGCTCGTGCCGGTCTATCTCGAGCATGTCGGCGGATTCGTACAGGACGTCGAACGCAGGGCCCGGTGAACCATGACGCAAATCCGCGCCAACGGCATTTCCATCGAGTACGAAGAAACGGGCCCGAAAGACGGTGTGCCGTTTCTTCTCATCATGGGTTTCGGCTCGCAGCTGACGAGCTGGCCGCGTGAGTTTCGCGAGGGCCTGGCGAATGGCGGACTGCGCGTCATCATGTTCGACAACCGCGACGTCGGTCTCACCCAGAAGTGGGACGGCCGGATTCCCGACATGCGCGCCGCGATGGAGGCGGTTGCGGCAGGGAACGCGCCCGTTGTTCCATACACGCTCGCGGACATGGCGGCCGATGCGGCTGCACTGCTCGATGCGCTCGGAATCGACAGCGCGCACATCGCCGGCGCGTCGATGGGCGGAATGATCGCGCAGCTCGTTGCGCTCGATCATCCGCAGAAGGCGCGCTCGCTGATCTCGATCTTCTCGACGACGGGCGATCCATCATTACCGCGCTCAAGCCCGGAAGCGCAGGCTGCGCTTATGACTCCGCCGTCCGCCACCGACAGGGCCACCGTCATTGCGCACTCGCTCAAAGGCCGCCGTGCCTATGCGTCGAGCGCCTATCCCTTCGATGAGGAGCGGCTCGGCGCGCTGGTGGGCGCGAGTTACGACCGCTCCTACTATCCGCAAGGTTCCCAACGACAATACGCGGCGATTCTCGCCAGTCCTCCGCGAACCGAGCGGCTCAAGCGCTTGCACATCCCCGCGCTGGTCCTGCACGGCAGCGTCGATACGCTCATCCGTCCCGAGGCCGGCCGCCATACCGCGCAGTGCATTCCGGGTGCGGAATATCACGAGTTGGAAGGCTGGGGGCACGATCTGCCGCTCGGCGTGCTGCCGACGCTGTTCGATCTGATTCTGCCGTTCGTGGAGAAAGTCGAAGCGATGCGCGCAGACGGGTCCGAAGGGCCGGCTACGCCCGGTTGTTGCGGCGCAGCATCCGGCTGAGTCGAACTGCAGCGCTCCACATGTCACGCGCAACAAGCGCTCGCGGAACGTTCCAGCGAGGCGTAAGTTGTTCCCCTGAGCACGGGCGAACGCGAGTTGCCCGAAGTGGCGCTTGCCCCCGATGCCTCGAGGAGGAAGAGCCATGCCGAATGCAACGAGTGTTGCCTATCCTGTCAGCGATCTTCCGCGCATCCGCAGAATAACTCTCGGCGATCTTCGCACTGCGGTGAAGAGCGGGTATGACGATTTCAGCGCGCTGCCGAGCCACGCGATCTTCCTGTGCATCATTTATCCCATCGCGGGAATTTTACTTGGCGGAATCGTCCTTCGCTACAACGTGCTGCCGCTGTTGTTCCCATTGATCGCAGGCTTTGCGCTGATCGGGCCGTTCGCGGCCGTCGGGCTTTACGAGTTGAGCCGGCGGCGCGAGTTGGGCCTCGATGCATCCTGGCAGCACGCCTTCGACGTGTTTCGCTCGCCCGCAAGATGGTCTGTGTTCGGGCTTGGATTTCTCCTGATGCTGCTGTTCGTGGCCTGGCTCGGGGTCGCGCAGACGCTGTATGCGCAGACATTCGGCGATACGCCGCCCGCGTCGATCGGCGCCTTCGCGCAGGCGTTGTTCCACACACAGGCAGGATGGAATTTGATTCTCTGGGGCAATGTTGCGGGTTTCGCGTTCGCCGTCGTCTCGCTCTGCGTCGGCGTGGTCTCGTTTCCCCTCCTGATCGACAGAAACGTCGGAGTGCCGGTCGCCATGCTCACCTCGATCCGCGCCGTGCTCGCCAACCCCGTAATGCTCGCGCTGTGGGGGCTGTTCGTGGCGGTGTCGCTTGTCGTGGGCTCGCTGCCGTTTCTGGTCGGTTTGATCGTCGTGTTGCCGGTTCTGGGGCACGCCAGCTGGCATCTCTATCGACGGATCGTGGAACTTTAGCTGGCGCCGCGATCCGGGAGTATGCTGGCCGAATGCGGACACCTTCGTCCGCGCCATTATAGGAGGAAACGGGGATGGCCAAAAAGCAATCCGCCACTGCCGTCTATCGCGTCACCGAGATTATCGGCACGAGTACCACATCATGGGAAGATGCGGCGAAGAACGCGGTCGAGACCGCTGCCAAGTCGCTGCGCGATCTGCGCGTGGCCGAGATCGAGAAGCTCGATTTGAAAGTCGAAGACGGCAAGGTCGTCGCGTATCGCGCCCGCGTGTCGCTGTCGTTCAAGTACGAAGGGTAGTGAAGAACGTCAAACACTCGAATCTCATCACCAATTGTCATGGCCCGCCTTCGCGGGCCATGACAAATTTTGGGGTGCGAGAACGACGTTCGCATCACTGGAAACGAAAAAGCGCGACTTTCGGGCCGCGCTTTCTATTCCGTTCAAAGGGCGGGCAGACCTATTTGATCTTGCCTTCCTTGAATTCCACGTGCTTGCGCAGCACGGGGTCGTATTTCTTGCAGGTGAATTTTTCCGTCATGGTGCGGGTGTTCTTCTTGGTGACGTAGAAGAATCCCGTGTCGCCGGAGCTGTTCAGCCGGATCTTTGCAGTGGTGGGCTTCGCCATGCGCCTGGGCTCCTGGAAAACTGGTCGAGAGGGCGGGCAACCTACCCGCGGCGGCCGGAAAGTCAAGGCGACCAGGGCAGGTGCACGACCTCAGTTTGAAAATTAATCCGGCCCTATGACGATGGCTTCGCCAGTAAATCTGCCTTCCCATAGATAGAAATTGCCCGCACCAAGCACCAATTCCAGTCCTTCTCTTACGAGGAAAGACGCTCCAACGATCCTAGTTTCTCCCGGTGCCATCGGCTTTTCTTCTATGTCGATAAAACAGGTCCACCCGCCGGGGGATGTATCCTTTTGAGTATATGCAGGGCATCGAAATATCGGGTCGCCGGGAATGATCGGAGATTGTCGACCGCCGGCGCCCGTTTCATGGAGATACAGTTTGGCGGTGAGTTCCGGCTTCATCCTGCTATTTCAACTCGATGCCCCTGTGGACGCCAAGGCCAGAAACTTGGCCTCGGCAGTCCACCCTTCGGCCACGCGGGGAGGCTCGGCTTGCGCGGGTTCCGATCTCCAATATCTATAGGTGTCCGGACAACAGGTGTCCGGACAACCGATGCGGGGGATTGGCTTGAGCCGCACACTCTTCATCCATGTCGGGCCTGCCAAGACAGGCACGAGCGCGCTGCAGGCGGTGCTGCGCGAGCACGACAATTCCATCGTCATTTATCCCAAAACCGGACAGTGGAAGGGCGGGGCGCATCACGACCTCGTCTTCAACTTTTATGGCGACAGCAACCATCCCGATCTGACGCGCGAGAGGATCGACGTGCTGTTCGACGGCGTGGCGCACGAAGCGCAGCAATCCGAAAGGCCGGTGTTCGTCAGTTCGGAAGTGCTGGCGGCGCGCGAGAACGCTGCTGACTTCATCCGCGCCTTGCATGCGCGACTGAGCAATGAGTTCGACGTCGAGATTCTCTTTGTCGTGCGCGATTATCTCGGCCGCGCCGCCTCCGACTACAACCAGCGTGTCAGATCCTATGGTTTCGAGAAGGCGCCGGACGATTTTCTTGTCCAGCATGCGGCGGGGCTCTGCTACGAACCCATGCTGCAGCGGGTCGCCCATCCGGGTTTTCGGATTCGCCTGATCCCGTATGACCCTCCCGCCGACGCCGTGGCGCGCATTCTTGGTTCGGTCGGGTTTCCGGATGACCACATCGTTTCGGCACCACGACTGAACGAATCCATCGACATCAAATCGCTGATTGCCACGCTGGCGATGAATCGAGTCGCGCCGACGGAGCGCGCGCGACGCAGGATCGTATTTGGCTTACGGAAACTACGGAAGCCCGCGCAGCCCGGTCAAATGATCTTCGGGCGCGAAGCGATCCAGGTTGCCGAAAGCCGCTTCCGTTTCGATCGTGCGCATCTGAGGCAGCAATTCGGATTCGATCTGCTGCCACCTGCGCCTTCGCCGGGCGACGGCAGCGGTTTCTGGATCACGAAGGAGGAACGACGGGAGATCGCACAATCGGTCAAGGGTAGCGATCCGCAGATCGTCCAGTTCCGGCGCGCGTTACGTCAATTCGTGCGCGAGAGTCAGGACGCCGAGGTCCGGCCTGAAATCCACAGGTAGATCACGTATCCGGCAGAAATAGCGGCGAGCGCCACCAGAAGCCCGTTCGGATTCCAGACATCGAGCGCCACGCCTTCAATGGCCGGGCCTGCCAGCAATCCGATGCAGTACGACATCACGAATCCCGCATTGGCGCTGGCAAGTTCCGGACCTTTGAACCGCTCGCCAAGCAATGTGAGACCGATGCTGTAGACGCCCAGGATCAGTCCACCCCACAACAGCAGGACAAGATACATCAATGCCGGAATCGTGACGACGAATGGCGCGATGACCGCGCCCGCAACGCCGGATGCGGCGCACAGGGCGAGAAGCGCGCGCCGGTTCAACCGGTCCGTCAGAATGCCCATCGGATACTGGAAAATGATGCTGCCGATCGACATCGCCGTAACGGCCAGTGCGGCATGCGCTTCGGTATAGTGCTGCCGCACGGCATAGACCGGGAACAGGCCCGCCATGCCGGCATCGATGGCGCCGAACACCGCCGCCGCGCCGAACGCCGTGGGCGCCATGCCGATCACGCGCCACACCGAAGGCTGTTGGCCGTGATCGATCGACGGCGCATGGTTTCGCGCCAGCATCACGGGCACAACCGCCAGCAACAGCATGACCGCGCCTGCAGCGAACGGTGCGATGCCGCGCGTGCCGATAATCTGCAGGAGAGCGGGACCGACGCCGAAACTGCCGGCCAGACAGATGGAGTAGAGCGCAACATAGCGCCCGCGATTGCTTTCGTCGGCCAGCCGGTTGATCCAGAATTCGGTCACCACGAAGAGACCGTTGAGCGAACTCGACAGCACGAAGCGTATGGGAAACCAGATCCAGAGGCTGGGCGCTTCGTAGATCGCGAACAGCGCGGCAGCTGCAACGACAAGACAGGCGCAAAGGAATTCCGCGGCGCCGACGCGCGCGATGATGCGCGGAACGAAGGGCGTGACGGCGAGCGAGGCGAGGCCGCCTGTCGCAAGATTGAGACCGTTGACGCTGCCCGGAACGCCCATGCGCTCCAGAACGAGCGACAGCAGCGGCAATGTAAGACCCATGCCGACGCCATAGGACATGCAACTCGCCAATATGGCGGTCAGGCTCGCGCGCCTGCTGGCGGCAGCAACGCTCATAGATACTGGAGCCCGGCGCTGCCGCGGGTGTAGCGGAAGAACGGAATGGGAAGCGCGACGTCCGGACCCTTCGCGATGCGCAGCTCTACTTCTTCCAGAATGCGCCGCGTGATGCTCGGCAGATCGAGCGCCCGGGCCTCTGTCAGCGTCAGCCACGCGGGCGTCAGAAGCTCGTCATTGGTGGCGCGATCCAGTTCATGCGCAATGGCGCTGCCGTCCACCATGAAGAAGCGCGCATCGAAGCGACGTGTGCGCCCCGGCGGCGTAATGGCGCGCGCGATCAACTCCAGCCTGTCGAGTTTGGGCACGATTCCGTGGGCGAAAAATTTTGCCCAGGACGGTGCGCGGGTTCGCGGGATTCGTTCGCAGCGTTCTCCGACCAGCACGCCGGCTTCCTCGAAGGTCTCGCGTATGGCCGCCAGTGCCAGTCCGCGGGCGCGCCGCGGGTCGATTCCACTGCTCGCTTTGGCAAGAACGTGCGGCTTGAGGTCACCGCCAACGGAAATGCGCTGATCGCCGGGATCGAGACGTCCTCCGGGAAACACATACTTGTTGGGCTGAAACGCGAGCTTAGAATGCCGCTTGCCCATCAGTACGCGAGGGTGATCGCGATCGCGACGCACGATGATCAGCGTTGCGGCGTCCTTCGGGCGGAGCGACGGTCCCGGAATGATCTTTTCGTCGGTATCAAACATCATTCGAGATTAGCGGCTTCGCTTCCGCTGCGCCATCGCCGCCAAGACGAAATTACGAATACCTCAGCGCGCTTTGCGTCGTGCCTGCAGTCGATGCGGAGTCTTCGTCGGACTTCGAGTGTCCGCAACGGAATCGCTTAACTCGAACCTCAATCCGCCGGTGAGCGGCGCCGCTTCCATCAGGCGCACCGATACCCAGTCGCCCAGTGCATAAGTTGTGCGCGAACGTTCGCCGACGAACGCATGGCGCCGTTCGTCATGCTTGAAGAATTCGCCCCCGAGGCTGCGAATGGGGATGAGGCCTTCGGCGCCGGTCTCCTTCAGGCGAACGAACAGGCCGAACCGCGTGACGCCGGTGATTCGCGCCTCAAACAGCGCCCCGACGCGATCTTCCATGTAAGCCGCGACGTAGCGATCGGTGGAATCGCGTTCCGCTGCCATCGCGCGCCGTTCACACGAGGAAATGTGATCGGCGATCTGTCCGAGCTTGTTGATCTCGGAATCGGTCAGCCCATCGGAACCGAGTTTCAGCGCGCGGATGAGTGCGCGATGCACGATCAGGTCGGCATAGCGGCGGATAGGCGACGTGAAATGCGCATAGCGCTGCAGATGCAGCCCGAAATGACCGATGTTCTCCGGCGCATAGACGGCCTGCGCCTGCGTACGCAATACCACGTCGTTCATCACGTCGGCATGCGGGCCGCCTTTGGCACGGGCGAGAATGCCATTGAACAGGCCCGGCTTCAGCACCTGGCCCTTCGCGAAGCTCATGCCCAGCGTGCGCAGATAATCGGAAAACGCGTGCACCTTCTCCTTCGACGGCTCTTCATGGATGCGATAGATCAGGGGCGTTCGCGCTTTTTCGAGGCTCTCGGCGGCGGCGACATTGGCCTGGATCATCAGCTCTTCGATCAGCCGCATGGATTCCAGGCGTTCGCGCCACGCAACGGATTTCAGCTTGCCGTCGTCGCCGATGACGATGCGCCGCTCCGGAAGATCGAGATTGAGCGGGTCGCGTTTGTCGCGCGCTTCGGCCAGAACCCGATAGGCGTTCCACAATGGCTGCAGCGTCGTGTGGGAGATATCGCGATGCGCGGCATCCGGCTTTCCGTCGAAGGCGCGCTGGGCTTGCGTGTAGGTCAGGCTGGCAGCCGAGCGCATGATCGCGCGGATGAATTCATGGCGCCGCTTGTTGCCCTGTACATCGAACACCAAGCGCACGGCGAGGCAGGGGCGGTCTTCGTTTTCGCGCAAGGAGCATAGATTGGCGGAGAGTTTCTCCGGCAGCATCGGCACGACGCGATCTGGAAAATAACAGGAATTGCCGCGTTTCAATGCTTCGCGATCGAGCGCGGAACCAGGTGTCACATACTGCGCGACGTCTGCGATGGCCACGATGACGAGATGACCGCCTTTGTTCGAAGGGTCGTCATCGGGTCCGGCCCACACCGCGTCATCGTGATCGCGGGCGTCTTCGGGATCGATGGTGACAAGCGGAATTTTGCGTAAGTCCGTGCGGCCGCGCAGAGAAACAGGCTCGGCGCGTTCAGCTTGCGCGATCACGTCGGCGGGAAATTCCGTGGGAATGCCGTGCTCGTGAATGGCGATCAGGCTGATCGCCTTGGGCTCGTTCATGTCGCCGAGTCGTTCGATCACGCGGGCGCGGGGCAAACCCGATGCGCGGCCGGCAAGCGGTTCTGCGAGCACGAGTTCGTTCGGTTTCGCGCCGCCCTTGTCGCGCAGATCGACCATAAACTCGTGGCGCGTCTTGCGGTCGATGGGGGCAATGCGGCCTTCGCGGCGTTCGTTCTCGCGATAGACGCCGAGGACACGATGCACGCTGGCGCCGAGGCGCTTGATGATGCGCGCTTCGTAGCCGTCGTCGACTTGAGTCAACCGTGCCAGGATGCGTTCGCCGCGACCCAGCGCAGGGCCCGCGTCGGTTTCGCGGCCCGGTGCGACGATGATCTGAGGCGGCGGGGTTTCCTGTTCCCACCGCGTCGGCCGCGCCAGCAATTCGCCGTCGGCATCCTGGCCGATGATTTCCACGACGGCGACTTCGGGAAGCGCGCCGGCTTTTGCGTAGCTGCGCTTGGGCCCGCGCGCGATGAGGCCTTCGGATTCGAGGTCTTTCAGGATGCGCTTCAGTGCGATGCGGTCGGACCCCTTGACGCCGAGCACGCGCGCGATGTCGCGTTTGGTGGCGTCGGGTTCTTTGGCCAGCGCTTCGAGCACGCGCGCCCGGTCGAGCGGCGAAGAGTCGTCGTGACGCTTGCGCGCCATCAGGCGCTGTCCGTGCCGGCCAGTTTGGCTTTGGATTTCGCCGCGGGCCTGGCCGGCGGTTTTTTGGTCTTTGGCGCGCCGGCTTTTTTTGCCGGCGGCTTTGTGCTTTTCGTTTTCGATTGTGGTTTCGCTTTGGATCTGGCGGGCGCTTTGGTTTTCTTGCCGCCGCCTTTGGCAGCGCGCTCCGCAATCAGTTCGATGGCCTGTTCGAGCGTGACGCTCAACGGATCGGTGCTGTCGGGAACGGTGGCATTGGTCGTGCCGTCGGTGACGTAGGGACCGTAGCGTCCGCGCATGAGTTTAATGGTTGCGCCGTTTTGCGTGTCGGTGCCCAGTTCCTTGAGAGGTTCGGGCCCGCGCGGCGCGCGGGATTTCGCCTTCTTCTCTGCCAGAATGCTCACGGCGTGATTGAGGCCGATGGTGAACACGTCGTCCGGAGAATCGAGCGAGGCATATTGCTTGTTGTGGGCGACATAGGGCCCATAGCGGCCGAAATTCGCCGTAATGGGTTCGCCCGTTTCGGGGTGCTTGCCGACTTCGCGCGGCAGCGACAGCAGTTTCAGGGCGGTTTCGAAATCGATCGTCGAGGGGTCTGTGCCTTTCGGAATGCTGCCGCGATGCGGTTTTTCGCCTTCGCCCCGTTGCACGTAAGGACCGAAGCGACCGTTGCGCACGGTGATCGGTTCGCCGGTTTCGGGGTCGTGTCCGAGTTCGCGCGGGCCGCCGCTGCCGGCTTCTTCCGCGGTTTGTCCCAGCTGTCGCGTGTAGCGGCACTCGGGATAATTCGTGCAGCCGACGAAGGCGCCGAAGCGGCCGAGTTTGAGACTCAATCGGCCCGCGCCGCAGCCGGGGCATTTGCGGACGTCTTCGCCATCGGCGCCTGCAGGAAAGATGTGCGGACCGAGCGCTTCGTCGAGCGCGGTGATGACCTGTGAGATTTTCAGATCCTTGGTTTCACCGACGGCGGCAGAGAAATCCGTCCAGAAATCGCGCAGCAGCTGTTTCCACGCGAGGGTTCCTTCCGCCACTTCGTCGAGTTTTTCCTCGAGATCGGCGGTGAAGCCGTACTGCACGTAACGGCCGAAGAAGTTGGTGAGGAAGGTGGTGACGATGCGGCCCTTGTCTTCAGGGATGAACCGGTTGCGGTCCATCCGCACGTAGGCGCGGTCGCGCAGCACGGAGAGAATCGTCGCGTAGGTCGAGGGCCGTCCGATGCCGAGCTCTTCGAGCTTGCGCACGAGGCTCGCTTCGGAATAGCGCGGCGGCGGTTCTGTGAAATGCTGTTCCGGGCTGACTTTTTCGATCGTCAGCGGATCGCCGATCGCAACCTTGGGCAGCTTTGCGCTGTCTTCGTCGTTCTCGTCGTCCTTGCCCTCCTGGTAGAGCGTGAGGAACCCGTCGAACAGGGTCACCGTGCCCGTCGCGCGCAGGGTGACGGATTTGTCGTCGGAGACCGCATCGATGGTGGTGCGTTCCTGTTCAGCGCTTTCCATCTGGCTGGCGACCGCGCGCTTCCAGATCAGTTCATAAAGGCGCGCCTCATCGGAACCGAGGCCGCGCGAAACTTCGTCGGGATGGCGCGCGAAGCTCGTGGGCCGGATGGCTTCGTGGGCTTCCTGGGCGTTCTTGGACTTGTTGGTGTAGTGGCGAGGGCTTCCCGGAACATAACGGTTGCCGTAACGCTCGCCGATCATGTGCCGCGCTTCCGTGATGGCTTCGCCCGCCATTTGCACGCCGTCGGTGCGCATATAGGTAATGAGGCCGACCGTGTCACCGCCGATGTCGACACCTTCATAGAGATGCTGTGCGATCTGCATCGTGCGCTTGGCGGCGAAGCCCAGCTTGCGGGCCGCTTCCTGCTGCAGCGTGGACGTGATGAAGGGCGGAGCAGGGTGGCGTTTGACGGGTTTGGTTTCGACATTGCCGACGGAAAACCGCCTCACATTGATCGCGTCGACCGCGCGCCTGGCGTCGGCTTCGGTCTTGAGATCGAGCTTGTCGAGTTTTTTGCCGTCGAGATGAGTGAGATGTGCGCCGAAACGGCCCGCGGGTGCGCCCACGTCGGCATCGACCGTCCAGTATTCCTGGGCCTTGAAGGCTTCGATCTCGGCTTCGCGCTCGCAGATCAGGCGCAGTGCCACCGACTGCACGCGGCCGGCTGATTTGGCGCCAGGCAATTTCCTCCACAGAACAGGGGAGAGCGTGAAGCCGACGAGATAATCGAGCGCGCGACGCGCCAGATAGGCGTCGACCAGTTCTTCGTTGATCTGGCGGGGATGGGCGATGGCGTCGAGCACCGCCGATTTCGTCACCGCGTTGAAGACGACGCGCTCGACATGAACCTTGTTGAGCGCATGGCGCTGCTTGAGGACCTGCAGCACATGCCAGGAGATGGCTTCGCCTTCGCGATCCGGGTCGGTTGCGAGGATCAGCTTGTCGGCGCCCTTGACGGCGTCGGCAATGTCCTTGATGCGCTTCTGGGCCCGGGGATCGACCTCCCAGGTCATGGCGAAGTCTTCGTCCGGCTTCACCGAGCCGTCCTTGGAGGGCAGGTCGCGGATATGGCCGAAGCTCGCCAGCACCTTATAGCCGGAGCCCAGGTACTTATTGATCGTCTTGGCTTTGGCCGGGGATTCGACGACGAGGACGTTCATCGGATGATCGGAACTCAGGTTCATGTCCGGCATCTGACAAAACGTCGAACCGGGGATGGGGCACATAGGGAGGGGCTCCGGCCTCTGTCAACGGCGGGGCTGCTTCCCGGCCGGGCCGTGGGGAACAGGGGCGATAACAGGGGCAAAATACAGCGGAAAAATCGCCGTTCACCCTCGTTTACCATGTTATATGTTTATTTTCAGGTAGTTAGTAGAAAGGCGCTCGGCAAATAACAGCGGGTTTTTCACGCGGTACAGCCGGGGAACAGCGAAAGGCAAATATTTTTGTGCGTTCCGGCCCGTGGGCCGGCGATAGAGCAGATTCACAATGTCAAAGAGCCTGCACCCAATTTATTACCAAATCGGTACTATTACAACCCATATGTCAGCCGAGGCCGACCCGGTTGGCCGGGTGGCGCACCAGCCGCCCGGCCAGTTCGAGCTCCAACAGCACGATCAGGACGGCTGAGACCGGCGCGCCGCATTGGCGCACCAGCTCGTCCACCTCGACCGGCGATGGCCCCAGCAGCATCTCGACCTGCCGGCGAATGTCGCCGATATCAAGATCGTCCGGCTCGGGGGAGGATGGCTCCGGAGGCTCCGGTTCGCGGAAGGCGCGGCCGAGCTGCGGGCGTACGACATCGAGCACATCGTCGGCGCACTCCGTCAGCATCGCGCCCTCGCGGATGAGCCGGTTGGTGCCTTTCGCGCGCGGATCGAGCGGCGAGCCGGGCACGGCGAACACTTCGCGGCCCTGTTCCAGCGCGAAGTTGGCGGTGATGAGCGAGCCCGATCCTTCGGACGCTTCCACGATCACCACGCCGCGCGACAGCCCGGAGATGATGCGATTGCGGCGGGGAAAATGTTTCGCCTGCGGTTTCTGGCCGAGCTGAATTTCCGACAGCACGACCCCGCTCTCCGCGATGCGCGCATAGAGCCCGGCGTTTTCCGGCGGATAAATGTCGTCGACGCCGCCGGCGAGCACGGCGATGGTGCCGGTGGCGAGCGCGCCTTCATGTGCTGCGGTATCGATGCCGCGGGCGAGGCCGGAGGTTACGACCATGCCGGCTGCGCCCAGATCGCGCGCAATCTCGCTCGCAAATTTGCGGCCGAGCGCGGACGCATTGCGCGCGCCGACGACGGCGATCATCTCCTGCGCCAGCAGCCCCGCATTTCCCCGGATGGTAATGAGCGGCGGCGGCGCATCGAGCGAGGCGAGGCCGAACGGGTAATCCGGTTCGCACGACGCGATCATCCGCGCGCCGATTTCCTCCAGCGCATCGAGCTCGCCGCGCGCATCATCGTCGCTGGGGATCTTGAGATGGGCTGCGCCGCCGCGTTTTGCGAGCCGCGGCAACGCATCGAGTGCAGCGTCGGCGGAATGATAGCGCGCGATCAGCGCTGCAAACGTCACCGGCCCCACGTTCTGCGCCCGCGCCAGCCTCAGCCACGCGCGGCGTTGGGGTTCCCGCAGAGTTCGCGTGGCGGGCTCCGCGGAATTCACGTCTGCTCCTTCTGCGCAAAGGAAGAATTCACGCGGAGACGCGCAGACGCGGAGGGTTGAAGCCCGTTGACGACGCGCTGCAAACCTTCCTTCAAAGTCGGCGCGCCGAAATCGATCAGGAGGCCAACACGCAGGTTCATCAGCCGGAGGTATGTGAGCACCTGCTTCATATGAACGGGAAGTCGATTTTCGACGGACTTAATTTCGACGACAACGCAAGACTCGATGACAAGATCGACTCGTAGACTGTCCCGAAAATGAAGCCCGTCGTACTCGAACGAGATCAGTTGTTGTCGAGCGGCGCGGAAGCCGCGCCGCTCAAGATCTCTCGTGAGCACAGATTCATGGACGGACTCCAGTAATCCCGGGCCGAGGTCCGAGTGCAATCTGTAGGCTGCATCAACGATCCCACCGGTAATTTGATCGGGAGGTTTCTCTGGCACTGCTCCGCGAACTCCGCGTCTCCGCGTGCCAATATCTTCCAGTCGGCCTGCACGATGCTTGCCGGATTTGTCGCGACGCATCTGCGCGTGACAAACGGCGACAATTCAATGCCCGAAGTACCGCTACGCCGCCTGCGAACTCGCCCCGATCCGAGGCTCTCGTCCGTCGAGGATGCGGCGGATGTTTTCGCGGTGCATGTAAAGAATGAGGATGGCCAGGATGATCTCCAGCGTTGCATAGAGCGGCTGGTGGAACGCGAGCATGTAGACGGGTACCAGCACGGCGGCGAGCAACGCCGACAGGGACGACATCCGCCAGATGAACGCCGCCAATGCCCAGGTCGCCAGCGCCATCAATCCCACCGGCCAGAACAGCGCCAGCGTCACGCCGAGAAATGTCGCCACGCCCTTGCCGCCCTTGAAGTTGAGCCAAACGGGAAAGAGATGGCCGAGAAACGCGCCGAGTGCCGCGAACACCGCCACCGCTTCGCCGTGCCACCAGTGCGCGGCGAGCACCGCCACCGCGCCCTTGCCGCCGTCGCAGAGCAGCGTCGCCAGTGCCGCCCAGCGCTTGCCGGTGCGCAACACATTCGTGGCGCCGATATTGCCCGAGCCGATCTTGCGCACGTCGCCCGCACCGGCCGCCCGCGCGAAAATGAGTCCGAACGGAATCGAACCCAGCAGGTAACCGAAGGCGAGCGCGGCGCCGAGAAACGCGACCTGGTCCTTCCAGTCGATGGCGCGAAGAAAGTCGAACATGGTTTTTCCGGTCCCGGTGTTCGCGGCGACACTAGCGGTTTCGGCGATGCGTTCCAATTGCGGGGGCAGCATGACCGCGCTTTCCCCTGATTTCACCATGGCCGGCTCGGAGGCCGGCCATGGTGAGGGGAGGGTCGTTATTTACCGCGAAGCCGTGCGGAATTTGAGGCGAGCCACTGCAGCGCCGGCGGCACCAGCTCATCCGTTGTCAGATCGTCGTGCCCCCCGTGCTCGATCGGCACCAGCGTTGCCTTGGCGGCGAGCGCATCTTTCAGCTTCTGGCCCATCCAGAACGGCACGTTCCAGTCGTTCGTTCCGTGAATGATCAGCACCGGGATTTTGATCTTCGGCACCAGCGAGAGCGTGTCGAACGGATCCCTGTCGAGCAGGCGCACGGGGAACAGCGGGTACTGCATCGCCGCGATATCGACGACAGCGGTGTACGGCGATTGCAGAATCAGGCCGGACGCACGCCCCTCCGCCGCCATGCGCGCGGCAACGCCCGTGCCCAGGCTCTGGCCCCACACCACGACGGGCCCGTAGCCATGCGGCAGCGCGGCCAGGATCGCGCGTGCATCGGCGAACAATCCCTGTTCGCTCGGCTCTCCGGGATTGCCCGAATAGCCGCGATAGGATCCGAGCACGATGCCGTAGCCTTGCGCGTGCATCTCTTCGCCGGCGGGTGCAAAATCCGACAATGTTCCCGCGTTGCCGTAGAAGAAGACGACCGTCGGTTTGCCCTTGTCCGGTGGTCCGCTTTCCCAGATTCGTAGTCGTGTGCCGTCGTTCTCCCTGACGGTGCGCTCGACGAAGTCGGAGGGCATCGCATTCTCATGCCACCAGCGCGCACGCACAAAAAGGATGTCACGTTGTTTGGTGTAGAGTGCCACCACCCCCGCCAGATAGAGAAGGGCAGCAATGGCGAGAAGCCACGTCAGCGACAGGCGCCCGATGCGCCACGCGCGCGATCTCGGCCATGCTCGCGGGAAGACTGAGTTGCGGGGCGAGTTCTCCATCGCGCGATTATCTGACAGAGTCGGAGAATTCGAACATGGTCACTCAATTTCCACAATTCGCCTCGACCTTAGCCGCTAAGCGTGGCTGTTCCAAATACGGCCGGGGAAACACCGTGAAACGAATCATCGTCGCGTTCGTCCTGAGCTGCGCGGTGACGCCGGCCTTCGCCGTGCCGCTGCCGTCCGACACCGAGATCCTTCAGATGCTGTCAGTCCGGGTCGACCTCCAGAAGGGCGCGACCGGGATCGTCGTGGGGATCGCGCAACCCGGCGGCAATCGCATTGTCGCCTATGGCACGCGGGGCCTGACCGATAAATCTCCGGTGGACGGCAACACGGTCTTCGATGCCGGCTCGATCACGAAAGTGTTCACGGCACTTCTGCTGGCGGACATGGTGGAGCGCCACGAAGTGACGCTCGACGAACAGGTGCAGACGCTTCTTCCGGCGGACCGCGTCACCATACCGGTGTTTCAGGGCAGACAGATCACGCTCGCGGATCTGGCGACGCACACGGCAGACTTGCCGCTCAGGCCGACGAACCTGCCATCGAAGGATCCCGTCAATCCCTATGCGGGCTACACGGAAGATCAGCTCTACGCCTTTCTCTCGGCCTTCAAACTGAAACAGCCTCCAGGAACGCATTACGAATATTCGAACGTCGGATATGGGTTGCTCGGCGTTGCGCTGGCGCGGCACGAAAACAGCGATTACGCCAACCTCGTTGCCAGGCGCATCACCGGCCCGCTCGGCATGACCGACACGCGCATCGTTCCCGCCGAAACCGCACTGGCCCGCGAAGCTGTGCCGTACGACAAGGATCTGAAGCCGGTTCCCCATGAAGACGAAGGTGTGCTGGAAGCTGCGGGCTCGTACCGCTCCACGGCGAACGATCTCCTGAAACTGCTCGATGTCGCGCTGGGCTTCCGGCGCTCGCCGCTCAAGGCATCGCTCGATATGATGACAAAGGTCCGCCGGCCCGGCGGCATGCAGCCCTCGACGTTCATTGCGCTGGCCTGGAACGTCTACGACGATGACGGGCGCGAGATCATCTACAAGAACGGCAGCGTCAACGGCTACCGCGCGTTCATGGGTTATGACGTGAAGGCTCATCTCGGCATCGTCGCGCTCGCCAATGCGCAGACGGGCGAAGGCGCGGACGATATCGGATTGCACCTTCTCGATCCCCAGTATGTGGTCGATCTGGAGATTCCGGCACAACACACGGAGATCCGTCTCGATCCGGCCGCGCTGGACCAGTTCGTGGGCCGCTACCGGTTCGGGCCCACCGATCTGCTCTCGGTAACCCGGAACGGCGATCGTCTCGAAATCACCGTCGCGTCCGGCCAGCCTGCGATCGAGATTTATCCCGAGGGCCCGGCAAGTTTTTTCTTGAAGATCGCCAACGCCCAGGTAAAGTTCGAGGACATCACGGACGGCCACGCCACCAAAGCCATCTGGCATCAGAGCGGACAGGATCAGGTGGGGAAACGCGTGAAGTGACTCTTCCTCCCCCTGTTTTTGCGCAGCAAAAATGGGGGAGGTGCTGAGCGAGCGAAGTGAGCGAAGCGGAGGGGGCTCTCACCCTGCGCGGGGAAAACGCTTCTCGATTTTGAGAACCACGAGGCTTTCAGCCCCCTCCGTCTCGGGCGAACTGATGTCCGCGCGATCCACCTCACCCCATTTGCTTCGCAAACGGGGGAGGAAAGAGAGTGTCACGTCCGCTCAAACACACACTCCCCTGCCACATAGGTGCGGTGCACGCGGCCTTCGAAGGTACGGCCTTCGAAGGGGGTATTGCGGGCGCGGGAGTGCAGCTCGGATGCGTTGACGACGAACGGTTCGTCGGGATCGAACAGCACGAGATCGGCTGTTGCGCCTTTTTCCAGCTTGCCGCTCTCAAGCCCCAGGATGCGTGCAGGTGCTGCGGTCATCGTCTCCAGCACATGGGCGAGCGAGGCGCGGCCGTTGTGGAAGACGGTCAACGCTGCAGGCAGCAGCGTTTCCAGTCCCACTGCACCGAACGCGGCTTGCGCGAAGGTCTGGCGCTTGGTGTCCGCGGCCTGCGGATCGTGGCTCGATACGATCACGTCGATGGCGCCGGACGCGACACCTTCCAACATCTCGCCACGATCGGCTTCGGAGCGCAGCGGCGGCTTCACCTTGCGGAACGTATAATAAGAGCCGACATCCAGTTCGTTGAGCGTCAGGTGATGGGCGGAGACGCCGCAGGTGATGGGAAGTCCGCGCGCTTTCGCTGCCGAAATCGCATCGAGCGACGCGCGGGTGGAAATCTGTCCGAAGTGATAGCGCGCACCCGTCATCTCTACGAGGCGGATGTCGCGCTCCACGATGATGGCTTCGGCGTCTGCGGGCGCAGACGGAATGCCCAGCCGCATGGCGTATTCGCCTTCGTTCATGGCGGCATCGCGCGACAGTTCGGGATCCTCGGCGTGCCCCACAATGAGCGCGCCGAAGGTCGAGGCATAGGAGAGCACGCGGCGCATGACGCGCGCGTTCGCGATCGTACGGTCGCCGTCCGTGAAGGCAACGGCGCCCGCTTCCATCAGAAGACCCATCTCCGTCATCACCTCGCCCGCGAGATGGCGCGTCATCGCCGCCATCGGCAACACGCGAACGCTGGCCGTGGCCGCGGCACGGCGCTTGATGAAATCGACCAGAGACGGCTCGTCGATCACGGGATCGGTGTTGGGCATCACGACGATCGTGGTGACGCCGCCGGCCGCTGCTGCGAGGCTTGCGGACTCCAGGGTCTCGCGATGTTCGCTGCCCGGCTCGCCCGTGAAGACGCGCATGTCGATGAGACCCGGCGCCAGCACGCGGCCGCCGCAATCGACGATCTCGGCATCGGCAGGCGCACCGTCGTTGAAAAGCCGCGGACCGACATCGCGGATATGTCCGGCGTCGACGAGCAGTCCGCCCGGCGCATCGAGCTTTGTCGCCGGATCTATCAGGCGCGCGTTCATGAACGCGATGCGGCTCATGGCGCGTTGCGTCCTTCCCGCGCGAGGCCTCGGGCCAGCGCGTCAAGCACGGCCATGCGGATGGCGACGCCCATCTCAACCTGCTCCTCGATGACGCTGACTTCGATGTCGTCGGCGACAATGGAATCGATTTCCACGCCGCGGTTCATGGGGCCGGGATGCATGACGAGCGCGCCGGGCTTCGCATAGGCGAGCTTCTCGCGGTCGAGGCCCCAGAAGCGGAAATATTCCCGAGTCGACGGCACGAACGCGCCGGTCATGCGCTCGAGCTGCAGACGCAGCATCATCACGATGTCCGCACCGTTCAGCGCATCGCACATGTCGGTGTAGATTTCCACGCCCAGCCGGTTCGCATCGGCCGGCAGCAGCGTGCGCGGCGCGGCGAGCCGTACCCGCGCGCCGAGCTTCGAGAGCAGGATGATGTTGGAGCGCGCCACCCGGCTGTGGAGGATGTCGCCGCAGATGGTGACGACAAGGCCTTCGAGGCTGCCGCGGCGACGACGGATGGTCAGCGCATCGAGGAGGGCCTGGGTGGGATGCTCATGGCTGCCGTCGCCGGCATTGACCACGCAGCAGTCGAGACGGCGCGAGAGCAACTCCGCCGCGCCGGAATCCTGGTGGCGCACCACGAGAATGTCCGGCCGCATGGCGTTGAGCGTGGCGGCGGTGTCGAGCAGCGTCTCGCCTTTTGATTCCGACGAGGTCTTCACGCTCATGTTGAGCACGTCGGCGCCCAGCCGCTTGCCCGCCAGTTCGAACGAGCTCTGCGTGCGGGTGGAGGCTTCGTAGAAGAGGTTGATCAGCGTGCGGCCGCGGAGCAGCGACTGCTTCTTCTCGGCCGACCGGTTGAGGGCGACATAGGTCTCGGCCAAGTCGAGCAGGCCGGTGATTTCGTCGACGGAAAGGTGGCCTGCGCCAAGAAGGTGGCTGGACTTCAGAATCGGTCCGTCGGCAGCGCGCATGTAAAGATGGGCTTATACGGGGGAGGGGGCGACGGGGCAAGCACTCGCGCTGGGTTAATTCAGCGCTGTCATTCCCGGCGAGCGCATGCACCGCCGGTGCTTGCGCGAGGTGAAGGGGACCCAGTACGACGAGCTTCCGCACCGTTTCAGAAAATGCGCGCGGAATATTCTGCCCTGCTTCGCGCTTCCCCAGCGACTGGGTCCCCTTCACCTCGCTTCGATGCGGGCGCATCGACGCTCGCCGGGGATGACATTTTGGGATGCGTTCGAGAGCCGAATGCGGCTAATGCGCCTCCAGCGGGGGGGCGTCGTCGCTGAGGATGGCGGTGCGGGCGAAGGGGATGAGCAGCATCGCCGCGGCGAAGAGAATGGCCATCAGGAAAAACACATCGCGGAAGGCCAGTGCCAGCGACTGCTGCGTGACGAACTGGGTGAGCTCGCCGTCGATCACGAGTCGTGCATGTTGGACATCGGGGATGAAGGTCGAAATGCGCGCGACCGCCTGGGCGAGGCCGTTCGTGTTGGCATTGGAGAGGTCTTCGCCGAAGCGCTCGCCATGAATGCGGCCGTAATCCTGCAGCCAGGTGGTGACACTCGCGATGCCGATGGCGCCGCCCAGATTGCGCATGAGATTGAACAGCCCCGAGGCATAGCGCAGTTCGTCCTGCGGCACGCCGTTCAGCGCCATGCCGACCGAGGGTACGATGCAGAGCAGGATTGCGAAGCCGCGCACGGCTTGCGCGGGGAGCAATTCCCAGAAGCCCCAATCGGCAGTGATGCCGGAGAACAACCAGCAGGATAACGCAAACAGGGCGAAGCCGACGCTCATGACGATGCGCTGGTCGAGGATCGTCGTCATCCGTGCCGCGATCGGCGCGCCGAAGGTCATGAAGATGCCGGTGACGAAGACGGTCGTGCCGATGTCGAGGCTCGAGAAGCCGCGCACCCGGCCGAGGAAAATCGGCGTGAGGTACGTCACCGAATAGAGCCCGAAACCGATTACAACGCTCAGCGCGCAGGCGAGCGAAAAGGTGGGTCGCCGAAACGGCGTAAGTTTCAGAATCGGCATGGATGAAAAGAACGAGCGTTCGAAAAAAATCACTGCGCCGACAAACGACATCCACGCCGCCGTCGACACCGCCTGATCTTCGAACCACTGATGGCGCGGGCCTTCCTCGAGCACATATTGCAGCGCGCCGAGAAAGACGGCGAGCGAGATCGCATGCAGCCAGTCGATGCGCTTCAGCATTCCCAGGTTGGGTTCGTCGACCTTGCCCAGCAGCGGCATCAGGATGGCGATGGCCGCGCCCGGCACGATGTTGATGAAAAACAGCCAGCGCCAGGTCGAGACATCGGTGATCCAGCCCCCGATGGTGGGGCCGAGCGTCGGCGCCAGCGTCGATGCAACGCCCAGCACCGCGGGCACCATGGCGCGGCGCTTACCGGTGAATAATGTGAAGCCGGTGGCGAACACCGTCGGCACCATCGCGCCGCCGACAAAGCCCTGCACCGCGCGGAAGATCGTCATCGACTGGATGCTCCACGCCATGCCGCAGGCGAGGCTGGAGATGGTGAAGAGCACGGCCGACAGCGTGAACAGCCATCGCGTCGATAACGCCTGCGAGAGGAACGCGGCGAGCGGGATCATGACGATCTCGGCCATGAGGTAAGACGTCTGCACCCAGGCGATCTCGTCGGGACCGGCCGAAAGTCCCGACTGGATGGAGTTGAGCGACGCCGCCACGATCTGGGTATCGAGCAGCGCCATGAACTGGCCGAACGCCATGACGGCGAAAATCGCGAGCTTGCGGCGGTCGCTGAGGGTGGCCACCAGGGGCGGGGTTCCGCCCCCGATCACCGAACCTGCCGCGCTCATCGAATGCCCCTTGCAGTTTTATATGATGGTGATCATATAATGCAGCGATGGAGGCAGGCAAGCATGCGCTACACGCAAAGTCATAAACAGGAGACCCACCAGCGGGTCGTGAAGATTGCCGCCCGGGAATTACGGAAAAACGGGCCCGATCAGCTGGCCATCGCCGAGGTGATGAAGGCGGCGGGCCTGACGCACGGCGGATTCTATGCCCATTTCAAGTCCAAAGACGCGTTGCTGGCCGAAGCGCTGGAGCAGATTTTCGTTCGCGCCTCGCAGAAGACGCGCGAGATGGTGGCGGGGTTGCCGCCGCGGCACGCGCTGGCGACATATATCGACCATTATGTATCGGCCACGCATCGCGATCATCCCGAACGCGGCTGTCCCATCGTTGCGCTCAATTCGGATCTGCCGCGCCAGTCGAAGAAGTTCCGCGCCGCATTTGACGCCGGCGTGAAGTCGCTGGTGGATGCGCTGGCGGGTTGGCTTGCGGACGCGGGATTTGTCGATGCCGAGACGCTTGCCTCATCCATTCTCTCGGCGATGGTCGGCGCTGTGGCGCTGTCGCGCGCAGTGTCCGACACGCAATTGTCCGATGAGCTGCTCGACGGCGCGCGCGCCAGCATCAAGGCCCGGTTTGGCCTCTCCGATGCCGCGCTGTCGCGAAAGACCGTGTCATGAACGCGTTGGTCGATCACGCCAAACTCTCCGGCATCGAGCAATTGCGGGCCGCATTTTCCGGTCCGGCTTCCTTCGAAGGCATCGGCAAGACGCTCGAGTTTCACATTGCAACGATCGAGCAAGGCTTCGTCGTGTTCGAAGGCGCGCCGACGCAGGCCGTCTATAACCCGATCGGCACGGTGCATGGCGGCTATGCCGCGACACTGCTGGACAGCGCAATGGGTTGCGCGGTGCATTCCAGCCTCAAGGCGGGGCAGGGCTACACCACGCTCGAACTCAAGATCGCCTATCACCGCGCCATGACGGAAGAGAGTGGTCCGGTGCGCGCCGAAGGCCGGGTGATTTCTCTCGGCCGGAGGGCTGCGTTTGCGGAAGGCAAGCTTTTCGATGCGAAAGGCCGCCTCTGCGCGACGGGAACAACAACCTGTCTGGTGTACGGCCTATGACCGCGACGTTCGATGCCACTGCGACAACGGCCGTCGCGCCTGCCCGCACGCGGCGATTGCCGCTGCGCGCCATCGTGGTGGGAATTGCAGGCTTTGCAGCGATCGTCGCCGGCGGGTTCTGGATCGCATCGCCCGGCTCGTCCGTGTCGACGGACGACGCCTATATCAAGGCCGACAGCACGATCATCGCGCCGAAAGTGCAGGGTCTGATCGCAGCCGTTCTCGTGCGCGACAACCAGCGTGTTTCTGCCGGACAGCCGCTGATCCGCATCGATCCGGAAGATTATCGGCAGGCTCTCAGCGCCGCGGAAGCCGATGTTGCCAATGCACAGGCCGCGCTCGCGCAGCAGCCCGCGCAGGAAAGCCTGGCGCACGCCAACACGCTCGCCGCGGCCGCGGCCATCCGCTCGTCCGATGCGGAACGCGTCCGCGCCACGGCGGAGCGAACACGCTATGAGACATTGGTGGCGAGCGGCAGCGTCTCGCACAGCCAGGCCGATACGGTGCGTGCCACCGCACTCAGTGCCAACGCCGACACCGACAAGAGTCGCGCGTCCTATGTCGCGGCCCAGCAGCAGGAGCGCGTGGTGCTGCAGACGCGCGCGCAGCTTGCCGCTGCGTTGGAAAAAGCGCAGGCCAATCTCGTGCAGGCGCGGTTGAACCTTCTGCACACCATCATCCGCGCGCCCGAGGCCGGCGTGGTGGGCGACAGGCAGGCGCAGATCGGCGAATACGTGCAGCCTGGAACGCAGCTGATGACGGTCGTGCCCATGAACACCATCTACGTCGCGGCGAACTTCAAGGAGACGCAGACCTCGCGGATGCTGGCCGGCCAACATGCCCGCGTGGACATCGACGCGCTGCCCGGACAGACCTTCGACGGCGAAGTGGAAAGCTTCTCGCCCGGCTCCGGCTCGGAATTCTCCCTGCTGCCGTTCGAGCCCGCCACAGGCAACTTCACCCGCATCGTGCAGCGCGTGCCGGTGCGCATCCGGCTTTTTCCTGGACAGCCCGGCAGCGAACGGCTGCGCCCGGGCCTGTCGGCCGATGTCACCGTGGACCTGGCGGCGAAGCGATGAAGTTCGCCGCTCGGTCAGGCCTGTGCGATCTCCTCCAGCGGTTTTCCGGCCGTTTCCGGCAGGAACAGAATCGCGATCAGCGCCAGCGGCATGACCGCGAGGAAGCATGTGATCGCGGGCCCGTGGGCATGGAACACATTATATAACGGACCTTCGAGCGCCAGCGCCGTGGCGCCGCCCAGCGTGGTGATCACGTAGCGCAGCGTCGAGGTGGTGGCGCGATAGGCGGTCGGGAAAATCTCGGCCACAAATCCCGCCGCGAGCGCGGTTGCGGCGAGATAGCCGAAGATGGCGACGATCCATGAGACCGGCAGTATCCAGCTGCCGATGCCGCTGAAGAAGACGGCGAACGATCCCGCACAGAGCGTGCCGCAGAAGATGATGACGACCTTGCGGCCGATATGATCGGAGAGACGGCCCATCAGCAGACTTCCGACGGTGGAGATGGAACCTCCCAACACGTATAACAACGTCACCTGGCCGGGCGCATAGTGATGGGTCTGCTGCAGATACTTCGCCATCAGGATGACAGACGGCGCCATGGCGAAGTCGAATGCCGCTACCGCAAAGAGCATGATGATCAGCCGCGCGGGATAGTGCCGCGCGAGCAGGGCCAATGTTTCCCACACAGCATGGGTCTTCGTGCCGAGCCGTTTCAGCTCTTCGCGCCTGAGCTCGAAGCGTCGGGTTTCCGGCAGCCAGCGGCGATACCAGGCAAGAACGATGAGTGCGCCGCTGCCGATCACATAGAGAGAGCGCCAGCCGAACGGGAGAATCTGGACCAGCGCGAACATCAGCGACGCCACGCCGACACCCAGCGCATTCATGGCGCCGAGCGCCCCCATGGACCAGCCGCGCGCCCGCTCGTCGATTTCTTCGGCGACGATGACGAAGCAGAGGAGTTCCTCGCAGTAGCCGCAGATGCGCACGCAAATCTGCAACCAGACATACTCCGGATAGGTCTGCGCGAACGCACTGGCGAGCGTGAACAGCGCTTCGCCCACGATCGTAAAAAGGATCAGCCTGCGGCGGCCGAAAATGTCGGCCAGCGGCGCGATGAACAGCGCGATCAGCGTCGCCAGCCTGAAATACGAAACCGTCAGACCCGTCTGGTCTTCGGGGATATGCAGCGACAGCTGGATCTGCGGGATGGCAAGACCGTAGACGTTGAGGTCGTAGCCGCTGAACAGAAAGGTGAATCCCACCAGCAGGAACACCATCCCCTGGCGTTGCGGCAACGGGATGGGCGAGCCGTACCATAACGGCCAGCGGGAAATCCTTTCGCCCCCGGTTTGATCGGTCATGAGCGGGCCGCGTGTCGCAGCGCGTCGAGCACGCCCTGCAGGATGAACGACGCCGCCATCTTGTCGACCACTTCGGCTCGCCGTTTGCGCGACGCGTCGGCCTCGATCAGGGTTCGCGTCACGGCGGCGGTAGAGAGCCGTTCGTCCCACATCAGGACCGGCACGTCGGATTTTGCGGAGAAATTCCGCGCGAAGGCGCGGGCGGATTGCGACGACGGACCTTCGCTGCCGTCCATGTTGAGCGGCAACCCGACCACGAGACCGCCGGCGCCGTGTCTGGTCATCAGGTCGATGAGCGCGGCGGCATCGGCGCCGAACTTGCCGCGCTTGCGGGTTTCAAGCGGCGTCGCCACGGTCAGCAGCGTGTCGGACATCGCGATGCCGATGGTCTTTTCGCCGAGGTCGAGCCCGACCAGCCGCGCACCGGCGGGCACGTGTTCTTTAAGTCCCTGAAGATCGACCAGCACCGCGTTCCGATCTCTATCGCTGGCCGATTTCGATGCGGTTGCCGGCGGGGTCGCGGATGAAAAAGCGCGAGAGACCTTCCGCTACGCTTTCTTCCTCAATGGCAATGGCGTGCGACACGATCCCGGCCTTTGCCGCGGCGAGATCGGGCACCAGGAAACACACATGCCGCTTGCTCTTCGGCGACGGTTCGGGGTCGATGCCGACATGCAGCTGCAGGTTGGGAAGCTGAAACCAGGCGCCACCGCGCGGCTTCAACTCGGCAGGCTTTTCGATCTCCGGCAGTCCGAGCACCTCGCGATAAAAAGCAAGACATTCCGGCTCGAGCGCGCGCGGCACGGCGATCTGGACGTGGTCGATGGCGGTGACGTTCAGGGGCATGGCAGAAAGCTTTCGTTCCGACCTGGTGCCACATTGTCATGGCCCGCGAATGCGGGCCACCCAGTTTGTGCACCACGTTGTTTAATTGTATTCGCGTGCTCTGAAGCGCAGGCTGACCCACGAATTCGTGTCATATCTGCTAGTTCCGTACGGCCCCACCTGGGTGGCCCGCATTCGCGGGCCATGACAATCGAGGGTCTTCCTTGCCATCCAGCCCTGTGGATTGCTAGCAAGTCCGGCACCCTTAGCACAGAGATTGCCGCCATGTCCGTCGACAAGGACACCGTCCGCCGCATTGCCCGCCTTGCGCGTATTGCGCTCGAGGAGGAGCGCGTCGAACCCATGATGAACGAGCTGAACGGGATTCTGGCCTGGATCGAGCAATTGAAGGAAGTGGACGTGGAGAATGTGCCGCCGCTCACCAGCGTCGTGGAGCAGCGGCTGAAAATGCGCGACGATGTGGTAACGGACGGCGGCAACGCCGACGCGCTGATGGCCAATGCGCCGGGGGCGGACGATCATTTCTTCGTCGTGCCGAAGGTCGTGGAGTAGAGTATGACGCTCCCCACCTCTCCGACGGATTTCACGCTCGCCGACGCGCGCGACGCGGTTCATGCGAAGAAAATCTCGTCGACGGAATTGACGGCGGCGTTCGTCGGTGCCGTCGAGGCCGCCCGTCCTCTCAATGCGTTCATCACGGAGACGCCGGACCACGCGGCGGCGATGGCCGAGGAGTCGGACCGGCGTATCGCAGGCGGGACGGCCCGTCCTCTGGAAGGACTGCCTCTCGCGATCAAGGACCTGTTCTGCACGAAGGGTGTACGCACGACGGCTGGCAGCAACATTCTGTCGAGTTTCGTTCCACCCTATGAATCGACGGTGACGCAAAACCTGTGGGACGCGGGCGCCGTCATGCTCGGTAAAACGAACATGGACGAATTCGCCATGGGGTCGTCGAACGAGTCGAGCTATTACAAGCCGGTGACCAGTCCCTGGCGCGCCCGCAATTCCAACAGCGCGCTGGTACCGGGTGGTTCGTCGGGCGGTTCCGCTGCAGCAGTCTCCGCCAGTCTCTGTCTTGCGGCAACAGGTACCGACACAGGCGGATCGATCCGTCAGCCCGCTGCCGTCACTGGAATTGTCGGATTAAAGCCGACCTATGGACGCTGCTCGCGCTGGGGGATCGTCGCGTTCGCATCGTCGCTGGATCAGGCGGGCCCCATGACGCGCACGGTGCGGGATGCGGCCATACTCCTGAAGGCGATGGCAAGCGTCGACCCGAAAGACTCGACCAGCGTCGACATGCCGGTGCCCGACTACGAAGTCGGCCTCGAGAGCGGTGTGAAGGGCCTGCGCATCGGCATACCGCAGGAATATCGCATCGGCGGCGCGCCGCCCGAAATCGACGCGCTGTGGTCGAAGGGCGCGGAGTGGTTGAAGGCACAGGGCGCCGAACTCGTCGATGTCAGCCTGCCGCATACGACGTACGCGTTGCCGGCCTACTACATCGTGGCGCCGGCCGAAGCCTCGTCGAACCTGGCGCGGTATGACGGCGTCAGGTACGGCCATCGCGCCGCGCATGCCGACGACGTGGTCGAACTCTACGAGCGCAGCCGGGCGGAAGGCTTTGGCGCCGAAGTGCGCCGCCGCATCCTGATCGGGACCTATGTGCTCTCGGCGGGGTACTACGACGCCTATTATTCCCGGGCACAGAAGATACGCACGCTTATCGCGCGGGATTTCGCGAACGCGTTCCAGAATTGCGATGTGATATTGACGCCGACGACACCAGGACCCGCGTTTGCCATCGGCGAGAAAACCGCGGACCCGGTGGCGATGTATCTGAATGACGTGTTCACGGTGACCGTCAATCTTGCGGGGCTTCCGGGGCTTGCGGTACCGGCCGGCGTCACGGAGAGCGGGTTGCCGTTGGGACTGCAGATCATCGGCAAGGCATTCGACGAGGAGACCGTGTTGCGGGCGGGACGCGCCATCGAAGTTGCGGCGGCGTTCAAGGCGAAACCCGAAGCTTGGTGGAGGGCGGCATGAGCGCGACGGATGAACGGCGCGTCGCGAGGCTGATCGACGGCCCATCGGGCAAATGGGAGATTGTCATCGGTATGGAAGTCCATGCCCAGGTTCTTTCCAAAGCGAAACTGTTTTCCGGGGCATCAGCCGAGTTCGGCGCCGAGCCCAACGAGCATGTCAGTTATGTCGACGCTGCGATGCCGGGCATGCTTCCGGTTATCAACAGCTTTTGTGTCGAACAGGCCGTGCGCACGGGCCTCGGCTTGCAGGCGTCCATCAATCTCGTGTCGGTGTTCGACCGGAAGAACTACTTTTATCCCGATCTGCCGGCCGGATATCAGATCTCCCAGTACAAGAATCCGATCGTGGGCGAGGGTAAGATTTTCATCGATCTGCCCGGCGGCGAGAGCCTTCCCGTGGGAATCGAGCGGCTGCATCTGGAGCAGGATGCCGGCAAAAGCCTGCACGACCAGCACGCCGACAGTTCGCTGGTAGACCTCAACCGCGCCGGCGTCGCACTCATGGAGATCGTCAGCCGTCCCGACATGCGTTCCAGCGAAGAGGCGGCCGCGTTCCTGCGTAAATTGCGGTCCATCGTTCGCTATTTGGGCACCTGCGACGGCAACATGGACGAGGGATCCATGCGCGCCGACGTCAATGTGTCGGTGCGCAAGCCGGGTGCGCCCCTGGGCACGCGGTGCGAAATCAAGAACGTCAATTCGATGCGGTTCGTAGCGTTGGCCGTGGATTTCGAAGCGCGTCGCCAAGTCGATATTATCGAATCCGGCGGTTCCATCCGGCAGGAGACGCGTCTCTTCGATTCCCGCAACGGCGAAACCCGTTCCATGCGTTCCAAGGAAGAGGCGCATGATTACCGCTACTTCCCCGATCCGGATCTGCTGCCTCTCGTGCTCGATGAGGCATGGGTCAACGAGATCAAGGCGAGCCTGCCCGAGCTGCCCGACGACAAGAAGGCGCGCTTCATGCGCGATTACGGCGTGGGCGCCTATGATGCCGGCATCCTCGTCGCAGAACGGGAGCTCGCGGATTATTACGAAGAACTCGCAAGAAACGTGGACGCGAAGGTCGCGGCAAACTGGCTCAACAACGAGATTTTGGGGCGTCTGAACCGCGACGGGCTTTCCATTGCGCAGTGTCCGGTCTCTGCCGGCGCCAACAATCGCATCCTGAAGCTGATGTCCGACGGCACGATCTCGGGCAAGATCGCCAAGGACGTTCTCGACATCGTGTGGAGCGAAGGCGGCGATCCGGCGGAGGTCGTCGAGACGCGCGGTCTTGTGCAGGTGACCGACACACGCGCGATCGAAACGGCGATCGAGGCGGTGATCGCGGCCAATCCCGACAAGGTTGAGGAGCTGAAGAAGAAGCCGAAGCTCGCCGGATGGTTCGTCGGACAGGTGATGAAACAGACGGGTGGCAAGGCCAATCCGCAGGCCGTCAATGCGCTTCTGAAGACGCGACTCGACATCCCCGACGAAGGGTGATTCGCACATTTTCAAGCGGTTGACGGACGCGGGCGGTTGGGGCAGGGATATTCATCCGTATACAGATGAGCGTCTAAAACCCAATAAATCATTGGTGTTTATGAAACTTTGCTCGATCGGCGAATCCGCGACCGAGGGGGGAGTATTGCTTCATTAACGCAACCCACTCATATTCTTCGGTGTTTTGGGGGTGCGAGTCGCATGACCCGAACGTTAGAGGAGTCGTTTCACATGCCAATGACTGCAAAGAAGAAGAAGACGAAGCGCGCGAAGAAGCGCACCGTTCGCAAGGCCGGCGCGAAGCCCGCCGCGCGGAAGACGAAGAAGGCCAAAAAGGCGAAGAAGTCGAAGACGAAGCGGAAGGCCAAGCGGAAAACCGCAAAGCGCAAAACCAAGCGCGCAAAAAAGGCCGCTGCCGCTCCAGAAATGCCAATGTAGGGCAGCTATGTTCCAGGCAATGGCCGCGATCCCCAGGCAAGCACAATCTCCGCTCGCGGATGTGGATCGCGGCCAGCCTCACCAACAAGAGGGCTGAGCCCCGATCTCCGGCTTCTTCAATGCCGGCGCCGCAGATCAGCAAAGCGGCTGAATTCATCCCAAAGCCTTCGGGTAGCGCGAGGTGTCTGCTTTCAGGTTCGAATGCAGATGCCCCGCGCTCTCTTCACCCCAGGCCGCACCGGCTTCAGCGTGAACGGAGCCGCTCCAATCTGCGTAAAAACCCCGACATCAACGTTAACCCGGCCTTAGCTTGTGGCGGGCGACGATCCAGCCCATCCGCGCTGGCGCTTCCGCGTCGGCGCTTCGCACGGGGAGGCGGCCTTTCAACCGTCGAACTGCGGGGGGTATTGGAATGGCATGCATTGATGTGGATTCGCTTGCTCAGTACGAGCAGGACGCCAAGAAGGGGCGGCCGGATGCACTGTATAACCTCGGTCTCGCGTACTCGACCGGGCAGGGCGTCGAGGTCGATTACATTGCAGCGCACAAATGGTTCAATCTCGCCGCCATCAAAGGCAGCGAGATCGCCAAATCCTGGCGCGCGCAAATCTCCTCGGAGATGAACTTCAGTCAGATCGCAGAAGCTCAGCGCCTCGCGCGCGAGTGGCTGTCGCTCTTCCACTGATCCGATTAGTTCGCGGCGGGATTGGAATTCTGCAAATCCCTTGATCCATCCTGTCCGGCGGGAGCCGGAGGGGCGGGCGCCGCAGCGCTGGCGGGCGCAGTGGGTCGAGGCTGGGGCACGGGAACCGTCGCCGGCGCCTGGAACGCGGCCGCAGGCAGCGGTCCGATCTGGGGTGCATTCGGCCGATAGATGTCCGTCAGTATTCTGAGCGGCAGATCCCGCCCGGCCAGCCGGTTGCGATAGACCTCGGTGTTTTCGATCACGCGCTGCACGTAATTGCGCGTCTCGTTGAACGGGATTTCCTCGATCCAGTCCACCGGATCGGTGCGTGCGTCGCGCGGATCGCCGAACTGCGCAATCCATTTGCGCACATTGCCGGCGCCCGCATTGTACGCTGCCGCAGCCAGCACGTAGGAACCTCCCCAGTCGTTGAGGTAGCCGGACAGTTCGGCCATTCCGAGCTGCATGCTGTAGGTCGCGTCGCCCGTCAGCGACTGCGGTCGATACGAAACGCCGGCCAGTCCGGCGTCGTGCCGCGCAGACGCAGGCATCACCTGCATGATGCCGCGCGCACCCGCACCGCTGACCGCGTCGGCGTCGAACTCGGTTTCCTGACGCACGATGCCCAGAACAAGCGCCGGTTCCGGCGCGGTGCCCAGTCCCGCATATGCAGGAACGGTAATCACCGGATGCGAATAAGTCAGCAGTTGCAGACCATTATAGCTCGCCTGCTTGGCGACCCGCACACCGACTTCGGGGAAGCCCATGGAGGTGAGATCCTCCGCCAGCAACTTCACATGGCGCGCGTCCGGATAAACATCGACATCCCGCAAGGCGAAGGCACGCAGGGTGTTTTCCACGCCGAGGTCGCCAAGGACATGAATGGCGCGGGTGAGCTCTTCCCTGTCGTAGGTGGTGCGAATTCCCGACGTATCGATGCTCGCGTCCGACAGGTGCAGCTGAGGCTGTGATTCAAGACGCGCCAGCGCGATCTGTCCGTAAAACGTTTCCGGATCGTCCGCTGCGATGCGATATTGCTGGGCTGCCTGCGTCAGTTCGCCTGCGGCCTCGTAGCAGCGGCCTTCCCAGTAATGGGCGCGCGCCTTCGAGATGGGCCGCGTAACCGCGTCGGCCAGATTGCGGAAGTGCGTCAGTGCCGAATGTGGATCCTGAAGCCATCGCAGCGCGATCCAGCCGGCCATGAATTGCGCTTCGGAATATTCGCTGGTCGTCGTCTCAAGGCCAGTGCCGGCCGTCAGGGCATACGCGCTGCGGGGATTGCCCTGGGCGAGCGCATCGCGGGCGTCCAGATTGAGTTCACTCCACCATCGTCCGGGATTGATCCTGGCCATTTCGCGCGTCGGCGAGCGCACCAGAAGATCCGGGATCGATCCGACCTGATTGCGCTGGCGCAAAAGCTTCGAGCGATCCAGGACGATGACGGGATCGTCTTGCAGGGATTGCGGCAACTGGTCCAGCAACCGCTCGCCTGTGGATGGCCTGGTCTTCAGTGCAATGGCGGCCAGTGCGATGCGCTGGTCGTCGGTCGCCAGGCGGGACATTTCGCGCCGCGCCGCTTCAAGATCGCCCCTCAGCAGGAGATGCGTCAGGCGCTGACGGTCCACGTCGGGTCCCAGCACCGCGCCGTCGCGCTGGATGATGCCAAATTCCTGCTGCGGTTCGAACGCCCCTTCGATCCAGCCCTGGCGGATCAGGTCGCGGCCGCGAACGGCCGAACCGGTTGCCGTCAGGGCTTCGCCGAGCCGCACCTTCCCTATCCCGGTCGCAGGCGTTCTGTCTGCGAACCACGCAACGATAGCGTGCGGGTCCATGCCGGGGTCGAGCGCATTCTCCGCCCGGGCAAACAGGGCGTCGCGCTCCGGCCAGTCGGGGTTGTCTTTCAGGAAGTTGGTGATGTCGGCGAACGGTGCGCCGCTGTTGCGATCGAGGAGATAGCGCCATTCGATGATCTTGTTGGCAATGGGATCATGACCCTGGCTCGCCAACCCCCGAGCCGCCGTCCAGTCGCCGCGGATCGCTGCATCGAGGGCATGGTTGTAGACGTCGTGATCGGCGGCACTGAGATACCGGATCAGTCCCGCGCGCCGCTCGCCGCCGAACGACGGCCCTGTGATGCTTTCGTCGGAATCGGCAATGGGCTGCATCATGATGACGTTGCCCTGCCGCACCAGTCCCGGGGGCAGGTCGCTGGACGGAACCGGCGGCGTCTGCGACAACGCCGATGCGGCGCTCGAACCAAGCACCGTGCAGCAAAGCAGGGCAGTGCGGAGAACCCGCATAACGCTCATAAACCGCATCGAGAAGGGACTCGTCCCTCGGGGACAGTGCAAATCATAGTAAAGCCTCATCCGCTTGAACAGTGACGATCTCGTTGCGGTCAGCGCAAATCGCGCGTTAATTTGACCCGGCAAACAATGGATATTCGCATGCGCGATCTGCGCGAACGATTAAGAGGGTCGATGCCGGCCCTGATCACGCCGTTTTCGAACGGAGACGTGGACGAGGGTTCATTCCGGCGGCTGGTGTCCTGGCAGATCGGCGAGGGCTCGCACGGACTTGTGCCCACGGGCACCACCGGCGAATCCGCAACGCTGAGCCATGAAGAGCATATGCGGGTGGTGGAAATCTGCGTCGACGAGGCGAGAGGACGCGTGCCGGTCATTGCCGGAGCAGGATCCAATTCCACCGCCGAAGCGATTGCGCTGACGCGGCATGCGCGAGAAGTGGGAGCCGACGCGGTCCTGTCCGTCGCGCCCTATTACAACAAGCCGACGCAAGAGGGTCTCTACCGGCATTTTGCGGCCATCGCCGATGCCGTGGACATCCCCATCGTGATCTACAATATCCCCGGCCGCAGCGTGGTGGAGATATCGGTGGAAACCATGGCGCGCCTGTCGAAGGTGGCCAACATCATCGGCGTCAAGGACGCGACGGCCAACCTTGCCCGGCCGACCCGGGAACGGGCCGCCTGCGGGACGTCGTTCCGTCTGATCTCCGGCGAAGACATCACCTCTCTGGGGTACATGGCCCATGGCGGTCACGGCTGCATCTCGGTTACCGCCAACGCCGCGCCCAGGCTCTGCGCGGAATTCCAGACCGCGTGCATGGCAGGCGATTTCGCCACGGCACTCTTGCTGCAGGATCGCCTGGGCGCGCTGCACGACGCCATGTTCTGCGAAGCGAGCCCGGCGCCGGCGAAGTTCGCCGTGTCGCTGCTCGGCCACGCGTCGGACGAAGTGCGCCTGCCCATCGTTGCGGCGAGCGACGTTGCGCGCGCGCGCATCCGCGAAGCCATGGTAATCGCCGGTCTGATAAACTCCTGACATGGCAAAGAAGAAGAGCGACGAACCGGAGCGCCGCGTCGTCGCCGACAACCGCAAGGCGCGCCACGCCTACGCCATCGAGTCCACGCTCGAAGCGGGCATCGTGCTGATGGGTTCCGAAGTGAAGGCGCTTCGGACCGGCAAGGCCACCATCGCGGAATCCTATGCCCAGGCGAAGAACGGCGAGATCATGCTGATCAACGCCTACATCCCCGAATACACGATGGCCAACCGCTTCAATCACGAGCCGCGCCGGCCGCGCAAACTTTTGGTGCGCAAAACAGAGGTGCGAAAACTCGCCGCCGCCGTGCAGCGCGAGGGCATGACGCTCATTCCGTTGCGCATGTATTTCACGCCGCGCGGCATCGCCAAGCTGGAACTGGGCGTGGCGCGCGGCAAGAAGCTGCACGACAAGCGCGAGACCGAGAAGGCGCGCGACTGGGCCCGCAACAAGGCGCGGCTGATGCGCGAAAAAGGCTGAGCCGGAGCGCCCTGTTTATCAGGCGAAATACAGGAGACTCGCGGCCCGATCCGCCGGATTTCTCATAACATCCTGCGATTGTGCAACCAATACAGCGGCTTGCGCGGTTTGAATTCTGCCAGCGTAACAGGGCGCGAACAGAGGCGCTGTCCTGTTATTCCCTGTATTGTCCGCGATGCGGGCGAACATGTTTCACGTGAAACATTCGTCCACCTTTCAGTCCGCCTGCGCGCCCTGCGCGGCGCGTTTCGCCCCGCCAACGACGTCGTCGAACATCGCTGCCGTCAGCACGCCGGTGTTCGTGTTGTAGCGCGAGCAGTGATAGCTCGAGATCAGCGCGAGCTTGCCTGCTCTATGCTGCGCGCCATGGGCGAAGACGAAATCCTTCTTCCTCACGGCGAGCGCCGAACACACGCTGTCATGCGCGATCTTGCCCAGCGCGAGTATCGCTCTCAGCTGCGGCATCGATGCGATCTGGGCCGTCAGGAATTGACGGCAGGTATTGATCTCCGCCGGCATTGGTTTGTTCTCCGGCGGCACGCAGCGCACGGCGTTGGCAATGGCGCAATCAATCAGCTCGAGTCCGTCATCCGCGCGCTGGTCATAGGTGCCGCGCGCCAGTCCGTGGGAGAGCAGAGTCGCGTAGAGAAGATCGCCGGCGTAATCGCCCGTGAACGGCCGCCCCGTCCGGTTCGCGCCATGCAGTCCCGGCGCAAGTCCCACGATCAACAGGCGTGCGTTCGCGTTGCCGAAGCTCGGTACCGGATTGTTGAAATAATCCGGATAGACCGTGCGGTTGGTGCGCCGGAACTCAGCCAGCCGAGGGCACAGCGGGCAGTCTTCAACCGGTTCGCTGCGTTGGGATGAACTGCGGACTGCGTTCATGCACTCGACTCAGTATGACGGGATGCACAGTACCATCGAGCCACTCGGCGCTGCCGGACGCCGCCCTTCGTGCTCGTCTCTTCCCGGTATCCGCTTGTCGAAGAGGCGGCGACACGCCCGACACGTGCGCGAAACCAGGGCATCGGCGAACAGCGTTCTGTGAGCCCATCCGACCAAGCCGACTCTGCCAATCATGCCCATTGCCGTCGCCGGAGTTTGGTAAACGGCTGCTCTGCGCACATTGCTGCTGCCCGACTGTCCGCCTGTTCGTTCTGGTCTTGATCCGGCGGCCTGAAGCACGCCAGAGTAGGCCATCTGCGCTGGGATCCGGTCAGAGCCGGGCCAATTGGGGGGGCAAGGTGCGGATTGTTTTGTTCGCCGGATTCTGCGTCCTGGTCGTGTGCGGCGCCGCGCATGCGACGGGCTATTCAGATCTCAGCATCGGCATCGCTGCGAACGACAGGGACGATTCCGACGCGGCGCTGGCTGCGCTGACGCGCGCTCTGTCCGAAGCCGACCTCCCGCCTGGGCTGAAACCAGTCGCTTATGTCGCGCGGGGCGAAGCCAATGCGCAGAAGAAGAAATACGACGCCGCGCTCGCGGATTTTAATGTCGCCTTGTCGCTTTATCCCGGCTATCTCGACGCCTACAAGGAACGCGCGCGTGCATATTCCGCTATGGGGCGCTATTCCGATGCCGCCGCCGACGAGACGGTTTTGATCGCCGCAGAGCCTTACAAACCGGACAATTATCTCCAGCGTGCATTCGCCTTGGCGAGTGCACAGCGGTTCGTCGATGCAATTTCCGATTGCGATACGATTCTGTCGCTCTGGCCGAAGACCCCGATTGAACTCAAACCTGATCCGCAGGCTTTGGTTTACTGGATGCGAGGCGATTTGGACATTTCCGCGGGCAAGTACGATCAGGCGATCAGCGACGAGAGCACGGCTATCGAGAAGAACGACATGGCTGCGTCGGCCTATGCCGATCGCGGTGTCGCACTCGTGTTCAAGGGGAAATTCAAGGACGCCATTTCGGACTTTCACGATGCATTGGACAGGGGCGACAAGAACGCGATCTCTCAAGGCAGCCTGCTCGGCGGCGTAGATTTGAATGTGTCACCCGGCAAGGAAACCATCGCACTGAATCTGGGCCTTGCCGAGTGGTCGCTGAACGATATGAGCGCTGCACACGATGCCTTCGTCCGGGCCCTGAAGATCGAGAAGGCAAATGCCTGGGCCGTGCTCGGGTTGGCGATCTCCCAGAGCGCTGCACGGGGTTCAGAGGATGTGACCAGGGAGTCTGCATCGGTTGATCTGACGAAGTGGCCGGGCCCGATCCTGAGCCTGTGGCTGGGCAAGTCCACCGAGGAGCAAGTGAGGAGCGCGATCACTCAGGGAGATACCGGGCAGGTTGCGCAGCGGCGGTGCGCGGCCGATTTTTATGTGGGAGAATGGCACGTGCAGCGACACGAACAGGCGCTCGCTCGGTCCTCTCTGCATTCTGCCGCATCCGATTGCCCGCTCTCCATGATCGAAATGAAGGCGGCGGAGATCGATGCGGGGCGAATTGGCGCTTCGGAGGCGAAACCTTGAGCCGGGCTTTAGCCGTCGCTTTGGCCGGGCTCGTTTTGTTTGCCGCGAATTCGTGCCTGGCGCAAACCGCGGCGCCCTGTTCGCTCGGCAAGATTTCGTCATTGCCGCTCGAAATGCATCCCGACGGACTCGTTTCCATTCCCGTCACCGTCGACGACAAGACCATGTCCATGGCCGTCGATACCGGCAGTTATATCAGCTCGATCACGTTCGCGACCGCAGGCTCTCTGGGTCTCAAGCCGAAATTGAGCCGGTTTGTGGGCGGCTTTCCGAACGCGCCGGTGTTCTTCTACGCGAACATCAGCAGTTTCGCCATCGGCCCTTCAGCCGGCGAAAATTTGCAGTTCTTCATTATCCCGTCCCGGCTGATGCCGCCGGGTGTTGCGGGCCTGCTGGGGCCGGACGTGATGAAGACGTTCGACATCGATCTGGATTTTGCCCATGGCGCGCTCAATGTCTTTGCGCCCAATACCTGCCAATCGGCGCCGGTCTATTGGACGCAGCAAGCCTACGCAGAAGTACCGATGACGGTGGATAAGGATTGGAAGATCGTCGTGCCGGCTTTGCTGGACGGCAGGGCCGTGACTGTCATCATCGACACCGGATCGGCGCGGTCGTTTATGAGCTATGAGGCTGCGAAAAGCATCTTCGGCTGGAAGGACGGCGATGCAACTCTCAAGCTCGGTACCATCGATATGAATGGCGGCCCTGTCCAGATATACCGCCATCCCTTCAGCACGCTGACGATGGAGGGTATCCAGGTGTCTTATCCGGATATCGACCTGGCGCAGGGCAAGACCTTCGACAACCATGGGCGCGACGACGTCCAGATCGTCCTGGGCATGAGCGTGCTCAGGCAGCTTCACATGTACATCGGGTATCAGGCGCAGAAGCTCTACCTAACTTCGGCCGAGGCGCGGTGACTTCCCCATCTCCGCGGAGGGAGATCGAAAAACGCGTCGCCAAGGCTCGTATTTTTCGAAACCACGCACGCGATGTCTGGGGATTGCCCCCTCCGTCTCGCGCGAACTGCAGTTCGCGCGATCCACCTCCCCCATTTTCTGTCGAAAACGGGGGAGGAAGGGCTCAGCGCTAGTTCGTCTGTGCCGCGTACTGCGTCGCGTGTGCCTGCTGGCCGCCGATGGGAGACTGGGACGAGCGCGGCCCGCCTTCGCGCATGATGACGGACTTGAGTTCTTCCAGCTCGATGAAATTGTCGGCCTGGCGGCGCAGCTCGTCGGCGATCATGGGCGGCTGCGTGCGGATGGTCGACACCACGCTCACGCGGCGGCCTTTCTTCTGCGCGGCCTCGACGAGGCGGCGGAAGTCGCCGTCGCCCGAGAAGATGACGATGTGATCCACGACGTCGGCCATTTCCATCACGTCGATCGCGAGCTCGATATCCATATTGCCCTTCACGCGCCGGCGGCCCTGGCTGTCGACGAATTCCTTCAGCGGCTTGGTGACGACGGAAAAGCCGTTGTAGTCGAGCCAGTCGACAAGCGGACGCAACGGGGAAAATTCCTGATCCTCGGCAACCGCCGTGTAGTAGAATGCACGGACGAGGACTCCTTTGCGCGCGAAAAGCTCCAGCAATCTCTTGTAGTCAATATCGAATGCGAGGCCCTTGGCCGCGCCATACAGATTGGCGCCGTCGATGAACAATGCGAGTTTTTCCTGGGGGTAGAACAACATTTGCAATTTCTCCTGCAATCACTGACACATTGAATTTCCTCACGTCGCCCCTTGGGCGTTCTAGGATATTCGCTGCGCAATGCAAATGTTCCAAATGGCGTTATCGTGAACGGTCAACATGATTGTGATCGGTTTAGGAGGAAACCTCACGTCTCCCATAGGGCCGCCGGAAATCACCATTCCCGCGAGCCTGAAGGAACTTGCACGACATGGCATCGGAATCGTTGCGACATCGTCTCTGTATGCGACGCGCGCCTGGCCCGACCCGCGCGATCCGGCTTTCATTAACGCTGTTGCGCACATCGAGACGGGGCTCCCGCCCGAACAACTCATGCTTGTATTTCAGACGGTCGAAGCCGAATTCGGGCGCGTGCGCAACCGCGCGAATGCTCCGCGTACGCTCGATCTCGATCTGCTCGACTATGACGGACAGGTCCGGAACGCAAACCCGATCCTGCCGCATCCGCGCATGGAAACGCGCGGCTTCGTCCTTGTTCCTCTGGCGGAAATAGCGCCACGCTGGATCAGCCCGGCGTCGGGCAAGTCCGTTCGCGAACTGATCGCAGCACTTCCCGAGGCCGAGCGGCATCCGGTGCGGCTGGCGCCTGCCTCGACTTCGCCATGACGACGCGGTATTCGCTGGTTCGTCCCCTTTCGCGGGCCCGGACATGGACTGGAAACAACTCGCGCCATATCTCGCCGTGCTGCTGGCCGTGGCCCTGTTTGCGCGCCGCCTCATCCGCTCCCAGTCTCCCCGGGCGGTTCGAACCAGCCGGCTGTGGATTTTTCCTGCGATCCTGCTGGTTCTGACCGGCGTGACGCTGGTGACGGGACCCCGGCCGCCGCTCATCGCGCTCGCCGCCTTCGTCGCAGCCGCGTGCGCGGGCGGCGCGCTGGGCTGGTTCCGGGTCCACACGCTGGAGTTCAGCGTCGATCCCGAATCCGGCGCCGTCATGAGCAAATCCACGCCGTTCGGCGCGTTCCTGATCGTGGGCCTGCTGCTGTTCCGCTATGCGCTCAGATACTTCGAAGCCGAACTCGGCATTCGGGGCCCCCAGCTCCTTCTCTGGACCGAAGGCCTGCTTCTGTTTCTCGCCGCCATGATGGTGGCCCAGAGCATCCACACCTGGGTCCAGGCCCGCAGGCTCGCGCCGGCTCCGGCGGCGCTGCCGAAGGAGTAGGCGAGGGACGCGGCACAGTTTGAAAGTTGAGCCACATCTGCTCACCTCCCCGGCGGGGAGGTTGAAAAACTCATCGAAGCGCAGCGGAGAGAGTTTTTCGGGTGGGGGGAGTCGTCGCGCCCCATCGAATGTCAATTCGTTGCACCATTCGCCCCACCCGAAAAATGCTTCGCCATGACGATGCCTATCGCATCGAATACGGTGCCTGCACCAATGTTCCCTCCCGCCCGCGGAGCGCTTGGTGAATGCTGGTGCTGTCACCGCATTCACACAAGCGTCTTAGTCTGGCTGACAGACGCCGAGGCCTGCATGGATGACCATATCCATAGCCGCCTCATAGTCAGACCGCGCTGAACGTGGCCCGCTGACCAAGCAGATGCCCGTATCCGGCTTGATGTCGTGAATGTGCTTAAGTGCGGCCTCTATGGCGGCCTTTTCGTCGAGCCATGTGCCATCAAGCCTTACCGAAAAATTGTCTTCTACAAGCATCACCATGAACGACTCATTCCGGCCAGGTTCCGGCAGCCGCGTGGCACACCCAGTGATCGAGATGCAGACTGCAACTGTCAAAAGACGTCGAGTCACTTGCATAAAGCGGCCTCACTCTGGTCGCCGTAAACTGCGGGACAGTTACTGCATTTCCAGCGGCGAAGCTCCTGCTGGCGTGTCGTCAACTCCGTCATGCGCGAGAGCTTCGGAAATGAAGTAACTGTCCCGGAATTCCAGTGATACGCAAAACGCTGGCGTGTTTGGCGCGCGACGGATTTACGTATGGAGTCCCGGGGGATCTGGTATTTCCTACTGCACCACGAATTCGAAAGTCGCGGCTGGGGCGCCGTCGACAGAAACCGTGATGACATAGGTCCCGGACGGGTCGCCCGCTGCCACGTTCCATCGGTGCTCGATATATCCGTTTGTCACCGGCACATCCCGTTCGATGGTCGAGGTCGTGAAATCGCCTGAAACCATCTTGCCGGCTTCAGCCGTACCCCAACTGTGCGGCGCAGCGGGCAGCTTGAAGACCTCGCGGAATCGCACGCTGGTCGCCGCGGTCTTCAGAAAGATGCGCCAGCCATAGACCTGACCAACCTTCATTGGGACGGCATTTGAGGGTGTGAATTGCGCAGTGTTCGAATAGCTGTCGAACAGACCAAACACGGCCTGGGCGATCTGCACATTCGGGGTTGCGCCGGCCGCACAGGCGGAAGGTGTTCCGAGCATCACCAGCAAGCCCAGCAAAGCCACCGCGGTCTTCATCGGCCCCTCCAGTCTCGAGCAACTTCGTACGACTTGATCCTGCAGTTCACGCGTATTCGGATGACCTCAGATTGCGGCAGAAAATACCGAGTTTTCTTGACACGCGGAAGCCGGGTAGGGTCCCAAACTGGGACAGTGCGGCGCCGTCCACCCCCTTGCCGTAGTCGCCCGGCTTCTATACGGTCCCCCGCTCGCTGAAATCCCCCTGCCTGCTTCGAAGGAGCCTCGATGGCCCGCGTTACCGTTGAAGACTGTATCGACAAGGTCCCCAACCGGTTCGATCTGGTGCTTTATTCCGCCTACCGCGCCCGCCAGCTGTCGGGCGGCGCCGAGCCGTTTCTGGACCGCGATCGGGACAAAAACCCCGTCGTGGCGCTGCGTGAAATCGCGGCGAAGTCGATGAAGCCGGACGAGTTGAAGGAAGAGTATATCCGCAGCCTGCAGAAGCATGCCGAGGTGGACGAGCCGGAAGAGGCGCCGAGCGACGAAGATGTGGGTCGCGAGGATGCGCAGTACCGGCAGGTGACCGAGGAGGAACTGCTGCGGGCCCTGACCTCCGAAGCCCAGCGCCGGGCCGAGCCCCAGCCGGAACCGGAAGTGGACTACGACGAGTAGTTCTCTTTCTTGCCACGGCCTGGTCGCCCCTGGGGGTTAATCCGGGGGAGAGCCGGGTTATCCAGTTAACATTGCCGTTGAAGAACCCACTCCCCGGAGGGGAGGTGGGCAGATGCGTGCGTGTCCCGGAAGTTTTTGCGAAGCAGGATCGCGGGCCATGGCAGTGCAAAGACGCAATCCGCTCAATTCGTATTGAGGCAGGGGAATTCTTATATAGACTCGGACCATGACGGTTCCGACGCAGCCCACGGATGTTCATTCCCTGGGGGAGAGTAAAGCTCGCCCCCTCGCCAGCGTATTGCCGCCGGCACCGAAGGCGCCTGCGCGCCGAAAGCTCATGCGCCAGACCGAGCTGGTCGACCGGGTGAAAGCCTACGACCCGGACGCCGACGAAGCGTTGCTGAACCGCGCCTATGTCTACGCGATGCGGGCGCACGGCAAGCAGTTCCGGGCCTCGGGCGATCCCTATTTTGCCCATCCGCTCGAGGTGGCGGGCATCCTCACCGAGCTGAAGCTCGACGTGCCCTCGATCGTGACGGCGCTTCTGCACGACACGATCGAAGATACGGACGCGACCTACGACGATATCAAGGACAGGTTCGGCAAAGAAATCGCCGATCTGGTCGACGGCGTCACCAAGCTCTCCAAACTCGAACTGTTTTCCGAGCGCACCAAGCAGGCGGAGAATTTCCGCAAGCTCATGCTTGCCATGTCGAACGACATCCGCGTGCTCCTGGTCAAGCTGGCCGACCGCCTGCACAACATGCGCACGTTGCAGCATCTGCAGAGCCCGGAGAAGCGCCGGCGCATTGCACAGGAGACGGTCGACATCTATGCGCCGCTCGCCGGGCGCATCGGCATGCAGACCCTGCGCGAGGAACTCGAGGATATGGCCTTCGCCGAGCTCGATCCGGAGGCGCGCAATTCCATCGTCACGCGGCTCGCACGCCTCGACGCACAGTCGAGCGATCGCATCGGCCGCATTTCCGATCAGCTGAAGCGCAAGCTCGCCGAACGCGGGATCGACGCCTGGGTCAACGGCCGGGCGAAGCGGCCCTATTCCATCTGGCGCAAGCTCAAGGACAAGCAGCTCAACTTCGAGTCGCTGTCGGATATCTTCGGCTTTCGCGTCATCGTGAAGTCGGAAGAGGATTGCTATCGCGCACTGGGCGTCCTGCACACCAACTGGCGGATGATCCCCGAACGATTCAAGGATTTCGTCTCGAACCCGAAGACGAACGGCTATCAGTCGATACACACCACGGTGATCGGCCCCGAACTGCAGCGTGTCGAAGTCCAGATCCGCACCGAGAAGATGCACGACGTCGCCGAACGCGGCGTGGCCGCGCACTGGCGCTATCGCGAGCATGTCAACGAACAGGACAAGACGGCCGAGCGCGCCTACGAATGGCTGCGCGAGATGGTCGATCTGCTCGAAAAGGGCGACACGCCCGAGGAATTTCTCGAGCACTCGCGCCTTCACATGTATCAGGACCAGGTGTTCTGCTTTACGCCGAAAGGCGAGCTGATCCCTCTGCCGCGCGGCGCCACGCCGATCGATTTCGCCTATGCGGTCCACACCGATCTCGGCCACACCACCGTCGGCGCCAAGGTCAACGGCGCGCATGTGCCGCTGCACACGGTGCTGCACAACGGCGACCAGGTCGAAATCATCCGGACGAAAGAGCCGTCGCCGTCGCCGCTCTGGGAGCAGTTTGTGGTCACGGGCCGTGCGCGGGCCGAGATCAGGCGGTTCCTCAGGCACGCGCGCCGCGAAGAGCACGCCAATCTCGGGCGCAAGATTCTCGAGAAGGTTTTCGCCGACGAAAATGTCGAGCTGACCGACAAGGCCGTGAAAGAGGTGGCCAAGAAGGTCGGCGTCGCCAAGCCGGAAGAAGTGTATGCCCAGGTCGGCCGCGGCGCGCTCCGGGCCGACGACGTGCTGAAGGCCATCTATCCCGAACTCAAGCGCAAGACGGGCCGTACGCAGGACGGCAAGGAGCGCAAGGCGATATCCATCCGCGGTCTTACGGAAGGGATTTCGTATCGGCTCGGGGAATGCTGCCATCCCATTCCCGGAGACCGGATCGTGGGTCTCATGGTGCCGGGCGAAGGCGCGGTGATCCATACGATCGATTGCGACGAGGTGGAGCGGGCGCAATCGAGCATGGCCGACTGGCTGGACGTGAAATGGGGCACCTATGCGGCCGAGAGCGGCGCGTTCGTGGCGCGCGTGCTCGTGCGGGTGAAGAACGAGCCGGGATCGCTTGCCACGCTGGCGACGGTGATCGGCAACAACGGCGGCAATATCTCGAACCTGAAGGTTGCCAGCCGCAGCCCGTTGCTCTTCGAGTTCATGGTCGATATCGAAGTGCGCGACGCGGCGCATCTGCAGAACATCATCGGCGCGCTGCGCGTGAGCGCCGCCGTCGAATCGGTCGATCGCGTGCGCGGGCCCCAGGAACCGGGAAAGGAACGAGCGGCGTGACGCCGGACCAGGTACTCGACGAATTCCGCAAGGCCGGCGCATTGCTCGAAGGTCACTTCGTGCTGTCGTCGGGACTGCATTCCGACATCTTCCTGCAGAAGGCGCTGGTGTTTCGCGATGCCAGGCGCACCGCGAAACTCTGCAAGGCGCTGGCCGAGAAAGTCCGCGACGAGGTCAGACAGTCGTTCACCGCGATCGTTTCGCCGGCGGTGGGCGGAATCGTTCCCGGTTACGAAATGGGCCGCCAGCTGGGTCTGCCTGCGATGTATGTCGAACGGCAGGACGGCACGTTCCAGTTGAGGCGCGGCTTCGAGCTGGAGAAGAACCAGCCCGTGCTGATGGTGGAAGACATCGTCACGACCGGGCTTTCGTCGCGCGAGTGCCTGGATGCGATCAGGGCTGCAGGCGGCAGGCCTGTCGCCGCTGCGTGCCTGATCGATCGCTCCGGCGGACGCGCCAAGGTCGGCGTGAAGCTCGTGGCGCTGGCCCGTCTGAAATTTCCCGCCTGGGAGGCAGACCGCTTGCCGGCGCATCTGAAGGGAACGCCGGGCGTGAAACCGGGCAGCAGGGGGCTCGCGTGAACCGCCTCCGTCTCGGCGTCAACATCGATCATGTGGCGACCATCCGCAACGCGCGCGGCGGGCGTCATCCCGATCCGGTGCGCGCGGCGAAACTCGCGGCGGCGGCAGGCGCCGACGGCATCACGGCCCATCTGCGCGAGGACAGACGCCACATCTCCGATCACGACATCGACCGCTTGAGCGCAGAGATCGATCTGCCGCTCAATCTGGAAATGGCGGCGACCGGGGAGATGCTCGCGATCGCGCTGAAACATCGACCGCACGCCGCCTGCATCGTTCCCGAAAAGCGCGAAGAACAGACGACGGAAGGCGGCATCGACGCGGCCCGCCAGCACAATCATCTGGCGCCGTTCGTCAGATCGCTGGGGCAGGCGCACATTCGCGTTTCTCTGTTCGTGGAACCTGACACGCGGCAGCTCGAGGCGGCTAAATCTCTCGGCGCGCCCGTCGTGGAACTGCATACCGGTGCTTACTGCGAAGCGGCGGCGCATGGCGACGCCCATCTGCGCGACCATCATCTGCGTGCCATTCGGGATGCCGCGCGATACGGCGCGGAACTCGGCCTCGAAGTGCATGCAGGCCATGGCCTGGGATTCGACACTGTGGGTGCGGTTGCCGCCATCTCCGAGATTCTCGAACTCAACATCGGGCACTTCCTGGTCGGGGAGGCGATTTTCTCCGGCCTCGACGCGGCGATCCGGCGCATGCGCGCGTTGATGGACGAAGCGCGCGCGAAGTCGGATGGGCGGAACACGGCGTGATCATCGGCATCGGCTCCGATCTGATCGACATCAGGCGCATCGAGAAGAGCCTCGAACGCTTCGGCGACCGGTTTCTCGACCGCATTTTCACAGAGACCGAGCGGCTCAAATCCGACGGCCGGGCGCAGAGAGCGGCCAGCTACGCGAAGCGCTTCGCCGCCAAGGAGGCGTGCTCGAAGGCGCTCGGCACCGGACTGCGGCGCGGTGTCTTCTGGCGGGACATGGGTGTGGTCAATCTGCCCGGCGGGAAACCCAGCCTCAAGTTGACGGGCGGCGCGCTCAAACGGCTGGAGAGCATCACGCCCTCCGGCCACGTCGCCCAGATCGACCTGACCATTACCGACGATTTCCCGCTTGCACAGGCGTTTGTCATCATTTCCGCCAACGTGGCCGGGTAAGGTGTACGCCTCGTAGCTCGCGCCGCGCGCTTGACCTTTGCCCGCGCTTTCGAAATGTCTCTGTCCCGGAGATCAGTGGATATGGCCGAATTGACCGACCCGAACCAACACGAACCGCATGTTCCGGCGGAAGAGACTGTTCCCGGCGCGGGGCCGGAGGCTCGATCGGCCGCATTCGACGTCGCGACCGACGAAGGCGACGGCGCGCTCGCCGAAGCGGCCGGCGCGCAGAAAACTGCGAACGCCGAAAACGAAGCTGTTCCGCCGCAGCCTTCCGATGACGAGGCGGAGGCCGCCCGGCACGAAACGGCCGCGACAGCGAACGCGACCGACACCGAGACAAAGCCCGCTCCGGCCGGCGAGTCCGTCGCCGAGATCGTCAAGACGGTGGTGTACGCGCTTTTGATCGCGTTGGTGATCCGTACCTTCTTCTTTCAGCCGTTCAGCATTCCGTCCGGATCGATGGAAAACACGCTGCTGGTCGGCGACTACCTCTTCGTCGAGAAATTCGCCTACGGCTACAGCAAATATTCCTTCGTGTTCGACTTCCCGCCGTTTCACGGCAGGACGCTCGGACTGTTCGGTTACGAGCCTCATCGCGGCGACGTCGTCGTCTTCAGGTTTCCGCCCGATCCTTCGGTCGACTTCATCAAGCGCGTGATCGGATTGCCGGGCGATACGGTGCAGATGATCAACGGCCAGCTTTGGCTCAACGGCAAAGCCATTCCGAAGGTTCGCGTTGCCGACTATGTCGAGACGGATGAGTTCGGCGGGGAAAGTCATGTCAAGCGCTACCGGGAAACCCTGCCGAGCGGGAAGAGCTATTACGTCCTCGACCGCATGGAGAGCGGCCCGGGCGACAACACGCAGCTCTACACCGTCCCTGCGGGTCACTACTTCATGATGGGCGACAACCGCGACAATTCCGCGGACAGCCGGCGCGAGGTGGGCAGCGTCGGATTCGTGCCGGCCGAGAATCTGGTGGGAAAAGCCGAATTCATCTTCTTCTCGGTGGGCGGCGACGAGTCCTGGTGGAAATTCTGGTACTGGCCGTGGGAGATCCGCTACGGCAGGATGTTCACCCTCATTGATTGATGCGGCGCGTATCGCCGGGCTGCAAGACAGGCTCGGATACAAATTCCACGATAGCGGGCTGCTGGTTCGCGCGTTGACACACGCCAGCGTGCAAAGGACGCCTTCCAATGAGAGGCTCGAGTTTCTCGGCGACCGCGTTCTTTCGCTGGTGATCGCCGAACGTCTGCATCACGATTACCCCGCGGACAATGAAGGTGCGCTGTCGCTGAAGCATATCGCGCTCGTCAGGGGCGAAGCCTGCGCGGCGGCCGCCGAAGCGGCGGGATTGTCGGAGTACGTCCTGCTTGCACCGAGCGAGATATCGAGCGGTGGCCGGCGGAAAACCGTCATTCTCGCCGGCGTCTATGAGGCCGTGATCGCAGCCATCTATCTCGATGGCGGGATCGAGCCGGCGCGCGCGTTCATCTTGCGCTACTGCGGCGAGATGCCGGAAGCCGGCGCGGACGGCATCCGCGACCCCAAAACCGTCCTGCAGGAATGGACGCATGCCCGCCTTCGCCGCGAGGGCTGCGAGCCGGTCTATCGTCTGATCAAGCGCGAAGGTCCCGATCACGCGCCCCGCTTCTGGGTCGAAGTGACCGTCGTTGGCGAGGGCAGCGAAATCGGCGAAGGCCTGTCGAAGCGGGATGCCGAGCGCGCCGCGGCCGCCGCGCTCTACGCGCGCCTGAGCGGGAAGCCGGCATGAGCGCGGAGAAAACGCGGTGCGGGTTTGTCGCCGTTCTCGGCGCGCCGAATGCGGGCAAGTCGACGCTCGTCAATGCGCTGGTGCGCTCGAAGGTGTCGATCGTCACGCCCAAGGTGCAGACGACGCGCATGCCGGTGCGCGGCGTCGCCATCGAAGGCTCAGTGCAGATCGTGTTCGTCGACACGCCCGGCATTTTCCGGCCGCGGCGGCGGCTCGATCGCGCCATGGTCAAGTCCGCATGGACCGGCGCCAACGATGCGGATGCCATTCTCGTGCTGGTCGATGCGCCGGCGGAAGCGGCGGAACCCAATGGTCTGGCCGCGCGCGACACGCACACCATCATCGATGGATTGACGAAGTCAAACCGAAAGGCTGCTCTGGTCCTCAACAAGATCGACGCGCTCGCCCGCCAGGAACTGCTTCCCCTGACGCAGCGGCTGGGAAACGAAGCGATCTTCGAACGCGTGTTCATGATCTCGGCGCTGAAGGGCGATCATATTTCTGACGTGCGCACATGGTGCGCCGGGCGCGTGCCGGCGGGCCCCTGGCTCTATCCGGAAGACCAGGCCGCCGATATCCCGTCGCGGCTTCTCGCGTCGGAGGTCACCCGCGAAAAACTCTACCTGCGGCTTCACGATGAGCTGCCGTATTCGGCGATGGTGGAAACCGAATCCTGGACCGAACGCAAGGATGGTTCCGTCCGCATCGACCAGACGATCTATGTCGAGCGTGACGGACAGAAGGCGATTGCGCTCGGCAAGGGCGGACGCACGATCAAGATCATCGGCGAAGCCGCTCGGCACGATCTCGAAGAGATGTTCGGCCGTCGCGTGCATCTGTTCCTGCTCGTCAAGGTGCGGGAGAACTGGGCCGAGGAGCGCGAACGGTATGGTGCGCTCGGCCTCGAATATCCGGACGAGTAGGGCGGCCGGCGCATGGAATGGACCGACGACGGCATCGTGCTTTCCTTGAGGCCGCTGGGAGAATCCTCGAGCATTCTGGAATGCCTGACGCGCGACTATGGCCGCCATGCCGGGCTCATTCGCGGCGGTTCGTCGCGCAAGATGGGCAGCATGCTGCAGCCGGGAAATACGTTGCGCGTGCACTGGCGCGCACGGCTGGCAGAGCATCTGGGCAGCTTCACCGTCGAGCCCCACCACACACGCGCGGGCGCGATCCTGGAAACGCGCGACGCACTGATGGGTGTCAATGCGTTTACCGGCGTCGCGCTGGCCGTTTTGCCAGAGCGCGAACCGCATGCGACGGTGTTCGAGGCGGGCGAAATCCTGCTCGATGCGATGGCCGGCGACACATTCGATCATTGGGGCCCTTTGTATGTGCGCTGGGAAATGGGCGTGCTCGACGCGCTGGGATTCGGGCTCGACCTTTCGCGCTGCGCGGCCACGGATTCGAGCGACGACCTCAGATACGTCTCGCCGAAATCCGGCCGGGCGGTGTCCGGCGCGGCCGGCGCACCTTATCGGGGAAAGCTGTTTCACCTGCCGCCGTATCTGCTGGCATCGCAGAATGCGGAGCCGACCCTGAGGGACATCGTCGCGGGGTTGAAACTCACAGCCCACTTTCTGCTCGAACGCGTGCTCAGGCCGCATGGACGCGATTTGCCGCCGGCGCGCCTGAGACTGACCGAGATCGCGGCCCGCGAATCGGCGTAATCCTTCCCGCTTTCAAAAGGTTCAGCCATGGGCGAATTGCCGATCAAGGACGACATCCGGCCCGAGCCGCTCGGCAAGGCGCTGAGCGAGCGCTATCTCGCCTATGCGCTGTCGACGATCACGCAGCGCGCCTTGCCGGATGTGCGCGACGGGCTGAAGCCGGTTCACCGCCGCATCCTGCATGCGATGCGCGAGTTGGGTCTGACGCCGCCGGCGTCGTACAGCAAATCCTCGCGCGTGGTGGGCGACGTGATCGGCAAGTTTCATCCGCATGGCGACCAGGCGGTTTATGACGCGCTGGTGCGACTCGCGCAGGACTTCTCCGAGCGCTATCCGCTGATCGACGGGCAGGGCAATTTCGGCAATGTCGACGGCGATAATCCGGCCGCGATGCGCTACACGGAAAGCCGCCTGACGGCGGTCGCGCAAGCCCTGATGGAAGGGCTCGACGAAGACGCCGTCGACATGCGGCCCAATTACGACGGCCGAGAGCTTGAGCCGGTGGTTCTGCCGGGCGCGTTTCCGAACCTGCTCGCCAATGGCTCCAACGGCATCGCCGTCGGCATGGCGACGTCCATTCCGCCGCACAATGCGGGAGAGCTATGCGCGGCGATCGTGTCGCTGATCGAGAACCCCGCAACCACGGACGCCAAGTTGCTGAAGTTCGTCAAAGGGCCGGATCTTCCGACCGGCGGCATCATCGTCGACGATCACGCGACGATCGCGGAGGCCTACCGGACCGGGCGCGGCAGTTTTCGCGTCCGCGCACGCTGGCGGAAGGAAGAAGGCGCGCGGGGGATGTGGAACATCGTCGTCGACCAGATTCCCTTCCAGGTGCAGAAGGGCAAACTGATCGAGCGCATCGCAGAGTTGATCGAACAGAAGAAGATGCCGATGCTCGACGACGTGCGCGACGAATCCGCGGAAGACATCCGCATCGTGCTTTCGCCCAAGAGCCGTGCCGTCGACCCGGACATGCTGATGGAGCAACTGTTCCGGCTGTCCGACCTTGAATCGCGCATTCCGCTCAACATGAACGTGCTCGACGGCGGGCTGATTCCGCGCGTCATGAGCCTGAAGGATGTGCTCGCCGCGTTCATCAATCATCGACGCGATGTATTGGAGCGGCGCACCACCCATCGGCTTGAGAAAATCGCCGGCCGGCTCGAGGTGCTGGAAGGCTATCTCGCCGTCTATCTCAACCTCGACAAGGTGATCCGCATCATCCGCACCGAGGACGAGCCCAAACCTGCCCTGATCAAGGCATTCAAGCTGACGGAGGTTCAGGCGGATGCGATCCTCAACATGCGGCTGCGGTCGCTGCGCAAGCTCGAGGAAATGGAAATCCGCGCCGAGCACACCTCACTGACGAAGGAGCAGAAAGAGCTGAAGCGGTTGCTGGGCTCCGACACGCTGAAATCCGAGAAACTGATCGAGGAAGTCAAGGCGATCGACACGAAGTTCGGGTTGAAGACGGAAATCGGCAAGCGGCGCACGAGCTTTGCGGCGCCGCCGGATATCGCCGCCGAAATCGATGTGCTGGAGAGCCTGATCGAGAAGGAACCCATCACCGTCGTCTGTTCGGAGAAGGGCTGGATCCGCTCGTTCAAGGGCCATCAGGAACCGAGCGACGCCGTGAAGTACCGCGAAGGCGATCGCGGACGTTTCTGGGTGCATGCCGAGACGACGGACAAGCTGATGCTGTTCGCCACCGACGGACGCTTCTTCACGCTGGACTGTTCGAAACTGCCCGGCGGGCGCGGCAATGGCGAGGCCATCCGCAGCTTCATCGACCTGCCGCCCGAAGTCGATCTCGTTTCGATGTTCGTGCACGAGGACGGCCGCAGGTTGTTGCTTGCGGCGACATCGGGCCATGGCTTCGTCACGGCCGAAGACGATGCGGTGGCGATGAAGCGCTCGGGGAAGCAGGTGATGAGCGTGCCTGCGGGCGTGGAAGCCGCGGTGTGCCGCTTCGTGGAAGGCGACACGGTCGCTGTGATCGGCGAAAATCGAAAGCTGTTGCTGTTCCCGCTGGCCGAAGTGCCGGACCTCGCGCGCGGCCGCGGCGTGATCTTGCAACGTTACAAGGACGGCCATCTGCTCGACGTCAGCGTCTTCGTCGGAAAAGAGGGATTGCGCGACATCAACAACCGCACCTGGACGATGCCCGAGTTGAAAGAATGGCGCGGCGCGCGCGCGCAGGCGGGACGTCTTGTTCCGAGAGGGTTCGCGAAGAGCGGAAAGTTCGGGGCGTAGGTTCCTCCCCCGCGAACCGAGGCGTTGCGCATGCACACATCTTAGTCGTGCGCGACAAAGCCCATCTCCCCGGAGGGGAGGTCGAAAAATGCGAGCCTTGGCGACGCATTTTTCGGGTGGGGCGAAGGGTGCAACTCATTGAATGCCGATGGGTCGGCACTATTCCCCCCACCCGAAAAACTCGCTCCGCTGCGCTCCGACGAGTTTTTCGACCTCCCCTCCGGGGAGATGGGCGGATCTGTGCACGTCCTAAGCGAAGCGGAACGGTGGAGTCGGCGGTTCGACATCTTGCGCGTCAAACGCCCGCCGCTAGACTTCCGTCACACAAACGTCCTGGGGGGAACATGCGTTCTTGTTCGAAATTGGTATGCAGCGTGGCGGCAGCGCTGTTGCTGGCGCCCGGCGCGGCAGTCGCCGGCGACATCGTCGTTCATGCAGGCCGTTTGATCGACGGTATCGACAAGACGCCGCGTGCCAATGTCTCCATCGTCATTCACGACGATCGCATCGTAAGAGTCGAGGACGGCTTTACCGCGCCCGCGGGCGCCGAGGTGATCGATCTGTCCCACTCGACCGTGCTTCCCGGGCTCATCGATTGTCATGTGCATTTGAGCGGCCAGGACGATGCCGGAAATCCCATCGTCGAACACGTCACGCGTACGCCCTTCGATGCGGCCGTCCGCTCGACGACCTACGCGCGCAATACGCTGCTCGCCGGATTTACGAGCGTGCGCGACGTGGGCGGCAACGCGGGCGTCGTGATCGCGCTGAAGCGCGCAATCCAGGCGGGCATCGTCGAAGGACCGCGCATGTGGGTTGCCGGCCCGCCGCTTGGTCCAACGGGTGGTCATAGCGACAATGCGAACGGCCTGGACCCCGAGCTTTCGCATCCCGGCTGGACGGACAACATCGTCGACAGCCCTGACGCGGCGCGCCATATCGTGAGGAAGCTTCGCCAGGAAGGCGTCGATCTCATCAAGATCATGCCCTCGGGCGGCGTGCTCTCCATCGGCGACGATCCGAAGAAGCAGCTGATGGCCGACGACGAAATCAAAGCGGTGATCGACACCGCGCATTCCCTTGGCCTCAAAGTTGCCGCGCATGCGCACGGCAAGAAGGCGATCGATGCGGCGGTACGGCTCGGCATCGATTCCATCGAGCATGGTTCCTATGCCGACGAGGAATCCTTCAAACTGATGAAGGAGCACGGCACGTATCTCGTCCCCACCACGCTCATCGCGCAGTCGGTCGTCGATGTTGCGAAGACTCATCCCGAACGGCTCAATCCGTCCTCGGCGGCGAAAGCGCTGGTCATCGGTCCGCTCATTCACCAGATGCTGCACAATGCCTATCTCGCGGGCGTCAAGATCGCTTTCGGCACGGATGAGGGTCTCGTGCCGCACGGCCAGAACGCGCGCGAATTCGCAATCATGGTGAGCGCGGGCATGACGCCGATGGACGCCATCGTTGCGGCCACGGGATCCGCTGCCGATCTCATCGGCGACACAGCCGATATCGGCAGCGTGCGCGCCGGCCGTTATGCCGATCTCGTGGCGGTCGACGGCGATCCGCTCGCCGACGTCACACAGCTCCAGCACGTGCAGTTCGTGATGAAAGGCGGCGTGATCTACAAGCAAGGCGGTCAGATCGTCCCGCGGCAGGAAGGCACGGGCGAGGGTGTCATGATGGGCGCGGACGCGGATTTTTAGTTACGAGCTCGCTTGCACAAACAGCCTACGTCCTTCGACAGGCTCAGGATGGGGACATTTGGGGTTGCACAAATGCTGATGGCATCAAGGATTTCCTCATGCTGAGCCTGCCGAAGCACGCGCCACGGTGATCCAAGCCGGCAGATCAGACTCTCGTATGGGGATGCCCTGCTCACGGGGATAGTGGTACTGGAGGAAGAGCTTATGGAATTTCGAGACGTCGCCTATTCCACCGACGGCCCCATCGCCACGATTACCCTCAACCGTCCCGAATACAAGAACGCCCAGAGCTATCGCATGCTCGACGAGATCGATGCTGCATTCGCCGAGGCGGAGCACGACAGGAGCGTCCGCGTGATCGTCGTGCGGGGCAGCGGCGGGAATTTCTCGTCGGGTCATGATCTGGGGACGCCCGATGCGGTCGATTATCGCAAGGCGCTTGGCGCGCAGCCCGGCATCGAGAGCTACGACCAGTTCAAGAAATACAATCTCGATCTGCTGGTGCGCTGGCGCAATCTGCCGAAGCCCACCATCGCGATGGTGGAAGGCTATTGCATTTATGCCGGCTGGATGCTGGCCGCCTGTTGCGACATCGTGTTCGCAGCCGACGATGCGCAGTTCCTCGCAGGCTTCGTGGAATACATGTCGATCCCGTGGGATATCGGCATCAAGCGCGCCAAGGAAATCTGCTTCGAGAGCCGGTTCATCTCCGCGGCCGAGGCGAAGGAGTATGGTTTCGTCAATCGCGTCTATGCGCCCGATGCGCTGGAGCGGGAGACTTTCGCGTATGCGCGCCGCGTTGCCGAGAACACGCCGTTCGCGCTGCGGTTCACGAAGATCCAGATGAACAAGGCGCAGGATGCGCAGGGGTATACGCGCGCGCTGGAGGATTCATTCGGCGATTACGTCGCGATGATGAATTTGCCGGGCGAGGAGATGCGCAAAGAGGGCGAGCGTCGCCTTGCCACCGTCGACCTCGCCGTACGCGGGAAGAAGGGCGAGCGGTTCGGGTTGAAGTAGCTCCACTGGGACCGCGGACGTCCCCGTCCGCATCGCGCGCAGCGCAGCGAAGCGCGACAAGCGCATCTCCGGCTCCGCGGCATTCGCCGCTACGCCGGATGCGGACGAGGACGTCCGCGCTCCCAGTCAATCGAGCACCAAAGATCAGCCCTATCCGGCCCGCTACATTCTGTTACCGTGGCCCCAGAGGAAACGCCCGGCCAGAGGGTTCATGCAGAACGAAACACCGCGCGCGGATGCGGCAGCCGCAACGTTGACCGCACCGCAGGCAGGCGACGGCACGGGCCTGTCGCCGGGCTATATTCTCTTCATCATGACGCTTGTCTACGTCGTGAACTACCTCGACCGGCAGATCCTGGGCATTCTCAATCCGCAGATACAGCATGAATTTCATCTCACGGATACGCAGGTGGGATTGCTGGGCGGTCCTGCGTTCGCGGTCATCTACGCAACGTTGGGCATTCCGATCGCCATCCTGGCCGAGCGGGTGAACCGCAGGAACATCATCGCCGCGTCCATGGCATTGTTCAGCATCATGACCTTTGTGAGCAGCCAGGCGGGCGTGTTCTGGCAATTGCTGGCCGCGCGCTTCGGTACCGGCATCGGCGAGGCGGGAACGGGACCATCGATCAACTCGGTCATTGCCGATCTCTACCCGCCGCAAAAGCGCGCCGGTGCGCTCTCGTTCTATTCGGCCGGACTCAATGTCGGGCTTCTCTTCGCGTTCTTCGGCGGCGGCTGGCTTGCCGAGAATTACGGCTGGCGCGTGACGCTCATGGCAGCGGGTATTCCCGGTCTCCTGCTTGCGCTGGTTCTGCTCTTCACCGTGAAGGAGCCAAAACGCGGCCTGATCGAAAAGCTTCCGGACACGAAACCGCCATCGGTGTTCGCGGTGTTCGCATATCTCTGGCGGCAACGGTCGTTCCGCTGGTTTTCAGTCGGCACGGCAATGAGTTCGTTCGCAGGCTATGCCGGGATCAACTGGATTCCGGCTTTCCTGATTCATACCCATCACCTGTCGCTGCATTTCATCGGTTTCGCGCTGTCGGTCCTGACGGGCGTGTTCGGCGCTCTGGGTACCTATCTCGCAGGCGTCTTTGCCGATTGGGGCGGCCGGCGTGATGTTCGCTGGAACATGTACGTCCCCATCATCGCGACATTCATCGGCCTGCCGTTCACGCCGATCTTTTACCTCGCGTCCGACTGGCATGTCGCGTTGCTTGCCGCGATCGGACCGTCGCTCGTCGGCGCTGCCTTTGTCGGGCCTGCCTATGCGATGACCCAGGCGCTCGTTCCCTTGCGCATGCGCACGCGTGCGGCAGCCATATTGCTGTTCATCCTGAACATCATCGGCTATGCGCCCGCAGCCTGGATCATCGGCATGATCAGCGATGCGCTCAAGCCGTTCGTGGGAGCCAACTCACTGCGTTATGCGCTCATGTGCGGAATGATCACCACCCTCTTCGGCGCCTATTGTTACTGGCGCGCCGCCCGCACCCTGAAAGACGATATCGCCCGCGTCCGGGCCGGTTGACGACCGATCGGTTGACGCTCGGCGCCGCTCCCGCACGGCGATACTATGCAAAGCCGTGACGATGGCCATCGTCGCAACTCCCATGGCGACGCCGAGCCAGATGGCGCCGTGCACGTCCTGATCTCCCACCAGCGGCACGGCCAGCGCCGGCCCGATCGCGCCGCCCAGCACCTGCGCGCCGGCGCTCTGCACAGCCGCGCGCAAGGTGGGATCGGCTTCGATCGTCATCGCCACGATGTACGGATTGATGAACAGCGCCATGAATCCCACGCAGGAATTCGCCCCGACGAAGACGAACGCGGACACGTGAAAGTCGAAGATCGACCAGCCGATCACCAGCCCGAGAATGGAGGCGGCAAAAACGGGAAACCAGTGAAGCCTGTGCGCCAGCGCGGTCGCCAGCGTTCCGCCGACGATCTGAAACACCAGCGAGACCGCGACGGCCGTGCGCGCCACGTCGGCATTGAGCCCGGCTTCGTGTGCGAGCGGCTGAACGTACACGCCCACCGCGCCGATGGCCGCCATCAGCAGCAGGCTCGCGAACAATGCGACCCAGCCGCGCAGGGGCGGCATACCGCTTTCGCCTTCGGGAGTCGGCAGCTTCCCGTACGATTGCGGCAGGCAAAGCGCGATGGCGACGCCGGCGAACGCCGTCAGTCCGAGGCCTGCGAACGCGCCGTCGGCACCGAACCGCGGAATGATCCAGGCATAGCCGAGCGCGAGCAGAAGCTGCGACGCCGTGAGCGAAGTTACATAGACGCCCGCCCATCGAGCCGGCACTGCGGTTCGCGCAATCATGCCGATCGTAATCCACAGCAGGATTCCGTCCGGTACGCCCGCAAGCGTGCGCAGGACGAGAATTGCGGTGGAGTGTGCGCCCATCGTGGCGATGTCGATCACGCCGAGCGATGCGGCCGCCACACACCCGATCAGGCGCAACCGATTGGCGGGAAGCCACGCCGCGGCGGCGCCGGTCACCAGGCCCATCACCAGCGCTTCCAGCGTTGCGCAGATTCCCATGCTCTCGGCGCTCAGGCGATGTTCGTCCTGGAGCGCGCCCAGCACGCTCGCAATCACACCGGCCAGCAGAAGCGAAATGACGCCGAGCGAGATGGACGCGGCAACCTGGCGGATGGTGAGCGGCGGGCCGACGCTTTCGGCAACGACGGGCAGTTCTGCGTCGGCGGATACGGTCATGCGTGTTCCTGCGGCCTTCGATACTGCGGGGGTATATTGTTCAAGGCCGGCTCACGCCGGCGATCAGGGCCGGCTGCCGATGAAAACGACCCATGTGCAGAAATCCCGGGTAAAATTCTCGAAACGATGAACATCGCCGGCTCGCACAAAGAGCAGGTCGCCGGCGCCGACATGTGTCCGCTCTCCCGCACAGAGAAATTGTCCTGAGCCGGCTGCAACGACGTAGAGTTCGTCTCGCGCGTGCGGCGTCTGGGTATCGATCTCGGCAGGCTTGTACAGCCCGACGTCGAAACCCGCTTTTTCGAGCAGGCGGACGAACTCTTCCTTGTCGCGCGACAGCTGCAGGAGGGCGTCAGCGACCGTGAGCCGCATCAGGGGGGTTGGTTTTTGCTGAAACATCTCGGGAAATTTGACCCCATCCGGGCGTTACATGTGCAGCATCTCAATCCGCATCCGTGCCGATGTACAAGACGGGGGGCTGTTAATGTTTGGCACCCGGAACCGACCAGGGCGCCGGCGCCCCCGGTTGGCGTCGCCCTGCCATGGGTGATTCGCCATTTTTCAGGCAGATCAAGGCCTTCCGGCGTTCGGATTGAAGTATTTTTGCATCGTTTGGACGCTCCAGTCACAATTCCATGGTTGCACTGGAACCGGAAAACCGGCGATGCTGTTAACCCCGTGATGTGCCGTTGCAAGACGGACGAGGCTAGCATGGGCTACCCTCAGTTTGCGGGAAGTGCGAGCGAATGCCCTTGGCGTTGAAACAATTAAGCGCGCTGTATCTGACGGCCGCCGCCGCGTACACAGCCGCATTCATGTTGTCGCATCATCCGGCGCTCGCTGATCGGGCAGGTGAGGCGAGTATGTTCGTGCGCGCGAACGGCGCCCAGGCGACGGCTGCCGCCGACAATTTGGTCGTTCAGCCGGCGTTGCGCTTTGCACGCGCCGAATCCTATGCGCTTGGCAGAAAGTTCGTCGCCGCTCTGGAGGCGCCCTTCGAGCGTTCGTCTGCGCAACGCGTCGCTCATGCTCAGCGGGCCGTGCAGCGGATTGCGACCAACATTGCGCCGGCACAAACTCATCTTGCTCCCAGAGCCCAGGCGTTCCATCCGTCGTCCACCACCCAAATCGCGCCGCCTGTCGCCAGCGCTCCCCAATCGGATGATCAGGGGCTGCGGTTGAGCGAAGCGGGCCATGGCGCCGACACCGGAATCCCGCACGTTCTTCCGCAGGCCAATCCGGCGCAATCGCAGCAGACGACCAAAGCGGCGAGCGGAGCCGGTACGGCCGACGCTGCGAGCTCGAGTGCCCATCAGGTTGCACAATCCGACACGTCCCAATTCCAGATTGCGCCGCAAGACAACACCGCTGCACTCCCGCCCGATGTCGGCGATGGGACCGCTGCGGCGGTCCCCAATCTTCCGCCGCCGAGTGCTGCCGAGATTGCCCAGGTCGAACAGCGGCTGAAGGACAATCTCACCTCCGAGATGGTCAATAATTTCGAACTGTTTCTGTATGTGAGCAAGGCGGCCAGCGGTCCGTGGTCGCAGCGCATGTTCGTGTTCCAGAAGCAGGCGTCCGGCGACCTGAATCTCGCCTATAGCTGGCCGGTGTCGACGGGGCGCGAGAAAGTCGAATACAACGCCGCCGGACAGAAGCTGCCGAGCTTCACGCCTGGCGGCTACTACGAGCTCGATCCGCACCGTTTCTACACGCATTACACGTCAGGGCAGTGGGGCGAACCGATGCCGTTCGCCATGTTTTTCAACTGGCAAAAGGGCGGCGAAGCGACAGGACTCGCGATTCACAGTGCGACCGGAGACGACGTCGGACAGCTGGGAAGCCGTGCCAGCGCCGGTTGTATCCGCTTGCCTCCGGAAGCAGCCCGGACACTGTTCAGCCTGATCAAGGCGAAGTACCGCGGGCTGACGCCCAAATTCGCGATCGACCGCCGTACCGGCACGATGAGCAATGACGGCATCCTCGTCCACGACGCACAGGGTCATGTGCAGCTGGCGGACGGCTACAGGGTGCTGGTCTTCATCGAAGATTACGGCGGCGAGAACGTCGTGGCGGCGATGTATTGAACCGACATCCCGGCTTGGGGCTGCAACAGGCTCGACCAAAACCTGTCTGACTGCTTGCGCGCCCGCACTCATCAATCAGACATTCGACGCGGTGGCGGTTCCGGCGAAGCTCGTGCGGTTGGCCGCGGTTCGTTTCGCTGAGCGCCTGTAGAGCCACGTCCTGATGCCGAACACGATGATGAGCAGGACCGTCGCCAGCATCGCGGCCATGTGAGTCATGCCAAGAACGAAAGATCCGAATCTGGGTTGACCATGGACGATGGTGGTCGCCAATCCGCGCAGGGCATCGACGCGCGCAAAAGCTTCGTTGATCAGGCCGCCGACGAGCACATAGTAACTCAGCACCATGCTTGTGGGATGGAGATAGGCCCAGAGTCCGCGCGCCTGCCGCAACGCGGCGTAAAAACCCGCAAGCACGAACGCGAGCGCTGCCACCGCAAGCCAGTGGAAGAAACCGAACGTGCCGGGCGCAAAGCCATGCGCGCCGATGTCGCCTTTGTAGATCCCGAGGCTCAGGAGATTCGCGAGCACCATGGCGGCGACATACAGCCGGCCGTTGCGCCGGTGGGATGGGGTGCCTTTCGCCGCAACGATCGTGAGCGCACCCAACAGCAGCGCCGCGATGCAGGCGAGGCTGTGGATCCAGCCGAGAATCGAGATGTCAAAGACCCGCATCGCTGCCTCCACGCTTTGAAGTGTCAGATTACTCTATAACACAGAGTAGTCTGAATCAAGGGCTCTGTTTGGGAGTTGGGGAGCGTCAGATTGGGATACCGGTCCGCCCGCCTTAGTACTTCGCAGCGCGCAGCAATGCCTGGAGGCTGGCGGCATCCTTCGATCGGATGTCGTGGATCTTCCAGCCGGCAGACGTGTGAACGAGCTCGAACCGGACCGTTTGCCGCCACTTGTCTTTGCCGGTGCCGTTATCAAACGTCACGTCGGCGGTCGCCTTCTGATCGTCCGACGATATTACGCGAACGGAAACAACCTTGAGCGCTTCCCAGTCCTGGCATTGGCAAATGGGATCATAATCGAGCGCCCCCACTTCCCCTTTCGCGGCCTGCTGATCGCGATGGAGCAGGGCAAGCATCGAAGCATCGACGATCGAACCCGCGTCCGGATAGTCGAATGCGACCTGCCGTTTGCCCGGCGCGTATTGCGCGTAGAGGTGGCGGAGAAAGCTCTCCGGCGAATCGGACGAGGCCGCAAATCCCGCGGATGAGATCGCCAGCAGGGAAAATGCGGCACATACGGTACGAACAACAGCCATCGTCATTATGAAATCGTGTTTCCACGCCCCCGGAAAATCTCGATTAAAATGCACGCGTGACGCTGGCGAAACTCACATATGACCGGTCAATATCCAGACCAGGATGATGACCGGTACGGGTACGCCGAACATCAGGAGCAAGCAGGAGCGCATCTCAGTCTCTACCTTTCAAGTGCCTTGCCGGACCGGCCGCAGACGGCGCAGCGGCCCCTCGCTGCAACGCATAAAGCGCCACAGCCGCCGCATTGGAGACGTTGAGGCTCTCCATGCCTTTTACGATCGGTATGAATGCTGCCACGTCGCACCGCTCGCGCACCAGCCGCCGCAATCCGTCGCCTTCCGAGCCCAGAACCAGCGTCATGTCGCCCTCACTGCGCGCCTCTTCGATCGACTGCTCGCCGTCGCCGGCCAGTGCAATGCGCCAGAAGCCGGCCGTGCTCAATTCTTCGAGAGACCGCGCGATGTTGACGACGCTCACATATGGCACGATATCCAGTGCTCCCGATGCTGATTTCGCGAGAACGCCGGATTCCGGCGGCGCGTGCCTGTCCTGAACGACCACGGCGCACACGCCGAACGCGGCGGCTGAACGCAGGATCGCGCCGACATTGTGGGGGTCGGTGATCTGATCGAGCACCAAAACGATTCGTCTGCCGCTCTCTGTGGATATCAGCAGGTCGTCCAGCGCAAGGTCCGGAAGCGGTTCACACAAAAGCGCCGCGCCCTGATGAACGGAGCCGGGCGGGAGAAGTTTGCCGACCGCATCACCCTCCGCGCGCTCCCAACGCGTCCGCCCCAGCAACGGGGCACCCACTTCGCTCGCCGCACGTTCTGTCAATACGGCGCGGCGGACCGTCCGGCGGGGATTGGCGAGCGCAGCCCGCACGGCGTGCAGGCCATAGAGCCAAAGGCCGGAAGACTGTGGGGGCGGACGTCGTGAAGCGTTTTTTCGGTTCATCTCGAAATATTTGCAGAGCTTTAAGGAGCACTCCCGAATGATCCACGCATCCGTGCAAAGGAGCGCGAGTTCAGTGGCGAGTGAGGCCTCCATGACGATTCATGCAGCGGCGACCATATCATTTGAGGCCGACGATGCGGTTCATTGCAATGTATGCGTTCCGGTTTCCCATGTCAGAGCCTTCGAACTGTTCCGTCATGACATCTACTACTGGTGGCCGCGCGAGCGCACATGGGCCGGCAGCGCACTCGCCGACATGTTCCTGGAAGGCCGCCGCGGGGGAATGCTGTGGGAGCGCGGGCCGGACGGGCTGAGGCTCGATTGCGCGCGCGTTATGCGCTGGCTGCCGCCCGACCGCTTTGTTCTGCGCTGGCATATCGGCCCTGGGTTGGTGCCGCAGCCGGATGTCGCCAGGACGAGCGAGGTCGACGTTCAGTTTTCTGCCGTCGACGATTGCCACGCGCGCATCGTCCTGGACCATCGCGGCTTCGGCAATCACGGTCCGGGCGCCACGGAGTACCACGCCTTTATGAGTTCGGCGAAAGGTTGGCCCCTTGTGCTCAAATGCTTCGCCGATCACTGCGAGATTGCCGAGAACCTCCACCGATTTGAGGCGGAGGCCGGCGCCTGACAGCCCGATTTCCGTCGCGCCCGGGTTCTATTGACAGCCAAACCCGATTAGCGGATATCCCCCCGCCGCAGCGAAAGCCGCGGAATGCCTTGAGTTCCGGGGGAATGTCCCGAGCGGCAAAGGGGGCGGACTGTAAATCCGCTGGCTTCGCCTTCGTAGGTTCGAGTCCTACTTCCCCCACCACGCTTCGCCCTCCGGGCTACGCGTGGCGCAGCCATGCGCGGAGCAAAGGGCGAAGCGTGCCCGGCGTAGCTCCGCAGGAGCGATGACGGGCAAGGCGCCGCTACGGCTCGGCACGCCAGCCTTCGCTCGCGGAGCGAGTGAAGGCTGCTGCGCCGGACCCCGGATTAAATCCGGGGGAAGGCGGGCTGGTTCTGCGCAGCTACGGTTGGCAGACCACGCTCCGCCTGGACTACGGTAAGATTGTTCGACGTGCGTTGCCTTCCGCGGGTGTAGCTCAATGGTAGAGCAACAGCCTTCCAAGCTGATGACGAGGGTTCGATTCCCTTCACCCGCTCCAGCCTTTGCTCGCAAAGCTGCGAAGGCTGTCGCGCCGGAGCTTCAGCGGAGGCGGACCGGTTGTTGCCCGCCGGTTCGGCTTGGCGAGCCAAGCTTCGCAGCGAACCCGCCGCAAGGCGTTCTCAGAACGAACTACGTTCTGGTCGACGCATCAGCCGGCATGAGTTGCCGCAATTCGCCAAGCCACGGCTCGTAGTTCCGCCAGCGTTGTATCGACGTCGTGTACACCGGCTGACGCGCTTGCCAGGCACTCGCCGTGTTGATCGTGCGCTTGTTCTGCTCAGGACGCAGACAACTCTCGTCCCAGTCCAATCCGGCAAACGCAATCAGGCGCCTGGTCTGTGTGTCCCGATCGCCCACCAGATCCTCATATTGCACATCCAGGAACATCTCGGCCGGCAACACTTTGCGGTAGTGATCCATCAGACGGAGATACTGCCGGTAACAGAACACCAGATCGTCCTTTCTCGCCGCAAAATTCACCCGGGTGTTGAACATGCTCGAATAGGTCGACAGGCACGTGTCGATCGGATCGCGCCGGCAATGGATGATGCGCGCCTTCGGCATGAGTGCATGGATTTGTCCGAGGCGGAAGAAATTGAACGGCAGCTTGTCGGTGACACGCTTCGCCGACGGCCCGATTTTCCGCAGCGCGGCCAGATATCTTTCGACAGCGGCGGGCGCGCGTTCCGGATTGAAATCGCCGGTGGCCGGGTCGAGTTCGATGTCCGTCGGACCCCACACCGTCAGTTCGCCGCCCGCGGCAATCTGCGGATGACTGGAGAGGATCTGTTCGACCAGCGTGGTTCCCGACCGGTACATGCCGACGATGAAGATCGGCGTCTCGTCCCGCGTTCCCGATGCAGCTTTGGCCTCGATAAACGCTTTCGTAAACTGCTCGATCTTTCTGTCCACCAGGACTGCGAAGGCGGCCTGATCGAAACTGACGTCCTGCGCCCGCAACCTGTTGGCCGCGTCGAACTGCTCCATGGCGTGGGCATAGTCCCCGCAGTCGTCGTACGCCTTGCCCAGCGCAAAATGCATCGTCATCCGCTCGACGCGGCTCAGATCGTCGCGCCGCAGCACGGCGCGCATCCTCTCCAGAGTTGGCTGATCGCCTTCGGAAAATTCGCGGCACTGCGTCAATCCATACCAGCACCGGATTGCCTTCGGATTGAGTTCGATCGCGGCTTCGCAGGATTGCGCCGACTCTTCGAAGCGGCCTTGCGCGAACAGAAGGCTGGCGAGCGTGCCATGTGCGAGACTGTTCGAAGGCTCGAGCGCGACTGCCTTGCGGGCCGATTGTTCTGCGCTCGAATAGTCGCCGCGCAGCATCAGGGCGTCCGAACGGTAAAGATGACTCTTCGTGGTTTCCGGGTCGATGTCCGCGGCGCGTTCGAAGTAGGCGCTTGCCTCCTCGGCCCGGCTGTACATCGCGAAAATCTCGCCCAGGCGGTAGAGCACGCTGACCAGTTTCGGCGACAGTTCCAGAGCTTTTCGATAGGCTTCGATCGCCTTGTCGTGCAGGTTCTGCCGGTCGTATGTGGCTCCCAGATCCTGCCACGCCGCCGCGGAGTCCGGTCGTAGCGCGACGGCCCGCAACAAAATCGAACCTGCCTCGGCGTTTCGCCCGCTTCGCAGCAACGCGGCCGCAAGCGCATGGTGCGCGTTGAAGTGCGCGGGATCCAGCCGGATTGCCTCTTCGAGCAGCGGGATCGCCTGCGACGGCCGGCCGGACCGCAGCAATTGCGCGCCTCCCTGAAACCGCTCTTGAGCTGCTTTTTGAACTGACGGCAATCCGGGCAGACTTTGCGCATCGCCGTGGCCGGCAATCGGGTTGGGCGCCTGCGCCGAGAGACCGCCGCAGCAGTGCTTGTACTTCTTTCCGCTGCCACAGGTGCAGGGCGCATTGCGCGATTGGCCGGCCGGCAGCGTGTCCGGCCGGGAGTGTGTTTCATTCGTCATCTGGCATGCTTCTCCAGGCCGGGCTGCGCTTCAGAAGGCAGACCTTCGCGCAAATCCCCACCATGGCTCATAAATTCGCCAGCGCGATGGTGAAGTCAAGCAAACGGACAGGGGAATCCGGACGCGCCGGAATCGGCTGGCTCTGATGTTTCCGCTCTCACGATGCCGGGACGCTGGGCGCGGCCGGCCCGAACTGGACGACCGGAGCCATTGGGTCGCCGTTCAGCTGCCGCGTTGAGCAACGCGGCGAAGAACCGGGAGCCAGGATTCAATTCCCGGTACTCCGCGGCCGGGCGTTTTTGCCCGTTCGTCCGCGCGGCGCAGCATTAAGGCATCACTCCAGCACCGCTCCGACTCGAAGCTCGCAATCTCTGCAGCCGACATCGCGCCGCCCTGCAATCCGAGCGTATGGACACTGACGCGCGAGAGGTTCGCAGCATAGGCGGGGTCCGTCGTCACGAGGTAGCGTTTCGCATCCACATGCAGACGCACGAGGTCAGCGATGCGCGCACCCAACAAGGGCCGGATCGCCCGCCCGCCAACTGCGCCATGGAGCGAGGAGGTGCAGCGCCCGCTGCCGATATCGTGCAGCAGGCCGGCGATCTGCAATTCTTCATCGTCCGGCGTCACCGCCCTGAGTTCGGCGGCGCATTGCAGCGCATGATCGAGTTCGCTCAGTCCGGGCTCTTCGCATTGCATCTCCGCCATCGCTGCGAAGACGGTCTCAAGGTCATCAAGCGCGTCGAAGGACAACGCGTCGCCGGAGGTGTTCATGGTGTCCAAGTCCTGCCGCGAGATTTCGTCGATCTGCAGGGTGCTCTGTAGCGGCGCGGTGCGCGCCGGGCAACCGCAGCGGGGCATCGGTTTCCCGGTGCGATCAAACGGCTGCTCTCGCGCCGAGAAATCCGTGGCCTGTTTCGAACGGCAGCGGACTGAACACCTTTATCGACTCGGCCGCCTTGAGAACGGAACGCATCAGCGCCGTCCGGCGGCGTTCCAGGCGGCACACCACATAGCCCGTCAGCTGCGCGCGGTCGGCCTCGCGGTCCGGCCGGACGAATGCAAGCCGCTTGTCGGGCGGACATTCGCTGGAGAAGAAGAGGCTGACGCCTACTCCCAGCGCGATGGCTTCGCGGATTCCTTCGCGGCTGTGCAACTCCAGGGTCCACCTCGGCGTGACGTCGGCCGAGGCGAGCAACATCTCCGACGCGGCGCGAGTCTTCGACGCCGGTTCGCGGATCAGGAGCCGTTCGTCCGCGAGCGCCGCCAGCGGAAACCGCGACATATGCGCAAGAGCATGATCGGCAGGAACCGCGACGTTGAGCGAGTCCACGAACAGCGGCTCGTAGATAAACTGGTTGTCCATCGGCGGGTCGCTTACGATGGCGACGTCGACCACTGCGTCCTGTAGTCCGCGCAGCGTGGTGCGGGCATTGTCGATGCGCACCTCCAGCGCGATCTCGGGATGAAGCAGGATGAGCGATCGCGCCAGCCGTGCCGCGTAGTGAGGCGAATCGGCCCCCAGGCGGATCACGCGCGCAGCGGTGCCGACGCTGTCGCCCAGGAGCTCATCGATCTCGCCGGAGGTCGCAAACATGCGCTGCGTCAGGTCGAACAGTTCGCGTCCCAAAGCCGTCAACCGGAGCGGAGGCCGCCGCCCCTCGAACAGCGATGCCTGATGGCGGCTTTCCAGCGCCTTGATCTGCTGAGAGAGCGTTGGTTGCGCAACGTTCAGCCTGCGCGCGGCGCGGCTGAAGCTGCCTTCGATCGCAACCGCATGAAACGCCCGCAGATGCTGGTGATTGACGCTCACGGAAGATGACAACCCGCTGCAAGTATAGATTTTCTCTATAATGGGGAAAGCAGTAGCGAACAGACATTGCGATCCTGTGACGATGAGTTGTCAGCTTTAAAGCAGATCAGTGACGAGAATATGTACACCCGGCTTCAGTTTTACGACGCGGAGATTCCATAGATCAAATCTATCTGCGTCGTTGTTTTTAACTATTGGATCGGCCGGTTGAGTTCCGTCAGGTTGCCCCGGGGTGTCTTCGCGCATGCAGCAGGGTCTCTGACTCCGGCGCCGTGCGAGGACAGTTTTTCGTGTAACTCTGGGGGGCAGATCCATGAAATCCGGCTTTATGACGTCGTGCGCGGTCGGTGCGATTCTCGCGGGCTGCGGTGGCGCGGCATTCGCAGCTGACACAGGTTCATCGTCCACCGGCACCGACGCCTCATCGGGCGGCATCGAACAGATCGTGGTGACGGCGTCCCGCCGGTCCGAAAGTCTGCAAAACGTACCGACCACCATCCAGGCGTTTTCGGGACAGACGCTCAAAGACCTCGGCGTCGCGACGCTCGACGATGTTTTGAAGTACACGCCCAACGTCACCTACGGCAACAACGGCCCCGGCCAGGGCGACATCTTCCTGCGCGGCCTGAGCAACGGCTTCCGCGGCGACCAATCGACGGGAACCGTCGGACAGTTCCCGAACGTGGCGATCTATCTCGACGACCAGTCGATGCAGTTCCCGGCGCGCAACGTGGACATCTACATGGTGGACATGGAGCGCATCGAAGTGCTCGAAGGTCCGCAGGGCACCCTGTTCGGCGGCAGCGCCGAAGCCGGCGCCATTCGCTACATCACCAACAAGCCGGTGCTGGACGAGACGTCGGGTAATTTCCAGGCGACGTACGGCGCCACCTCCGGCGGTGGTCCGAACTCGGCCGTGAACGCGGTGCTGAACCTTCCGGTGATCGACAACAAGCTCGCCGTGCGCCTTGTCGTCTACGATGAGCAGCAGGGCGGCTACATCGACAACGTGCCGAGCGATTTCAGCCGCTCAAACAGCGACCTCGGCAACTCGTACTGGAATATTCTTCCGACCGGCGGCATCTGCCCGAACGGCCTGCCGCCAAGCAAGGGCCAGCCGCCGAACTACCCTGCCGGCATCTGCGCGCCGGCGAATTCGGGGCCGATCAACAACGCCGGGGTTGCCGGAAAGGATTTCAACCCGGTTACCTACAGCGGCATGCGCGCATCCATGCTCTACAAGGTCGACAATGACTGGGACGTGCTGGTTGCGGAAAGCTTCCAGAACCTGGACGCCGAAGGTCTGTCGGTCGAATACCCGTATTCGTCCCAGATTTCGCCGAACAATACGTTGACACCACTGGGCGCGTTGCAGGTGACGTCGTTCAGCCCGTCTTACGAAAGGGACGCGCTGGTCAACACGGCCTGGACGGTCAACGGCAAGATCGACTTCCTCAAGGTCGTCTATACCGGCGGCTACACGGTGCGCCACATCAAGCAGCAGATGGATTACACCAACTACTCGCGCTCCAAAGGCGGCATGTATTACCAGTGCGTCGGCGGCAGCACCGGCTGGGGTTCGAGCAACCCCGCAATCACCCCGCCATACTGCTACTCACCGGCCTCGTATTGGGACGACACGGTCTCGAACACACACATCAGCAACGAAATCCGGCTGAGCACACCCGACGACTGGCGGTTCCGCGCGATCGCCGGCGGCTATCAGGAAAAGTTCCAGATCGACGACGTGATGAACTACAATAACAAAACGTTGCCGGCGTGTACCGAATTCGACATCATCAACAACATCTTCTGCGTCGGCAACGTCGAAACTCTCCCCGGCACCACGGCCAACGACCCCGGCGTGCGCGGCGACTCGACGGCGTTCGGCGAAGACACGCAGCGCGGTTACAGTCAGGTTGCAGCCTTCGGATCGGTCGATTTCGATGTCATTCCTCAGGTTCTGACGCTGTCTGCCGGAACGCGCTGGTATCAATACAGCGAGTTCGAGGTGGGTTCCGAATACCTGACGGGCAATAACTGCGCGCAGGTTCTGGTCTGCGACGACGGCATCAACATCAACGGCAACAACGACCACAAGGTTTACACGGGTCACAAGAGCCGCGGAAACATCACATGGCACGTGACGCCGGACACCATGGCGTACTTCCTCTACTCCGAAGGTTTCCGGCCGGGCGGCTTCAACCGCGGCCCCGGCGACGTGCTGGACTTCGCGCACAAGGCCGATCCGCAATACGACAAGCCCAACAGCTACGCACCGGACTCGCTCGTCAACTATGAAGTTGGCGCGAAATCCGAATTTTTCGATAACCGCCTGCAGCTGAACATGTCCGCGTACGCGATGCATTGGAGCAGCGTGCAGTTTCTGTTGTTCGACCCGCCGTTCACGGGCAACACAACGTTCGGCCTCAACGGTCCGAACTACGACATCAAAGGCGTTGAGTTGCAGGCCGTTGCCGAGGTGTGGGACGGGCTTACGCTGCAGGGCTCAGGATCCTACAACCAGAACATCGAAGGCAAAGCGCCCTGTCTGGTCGACAACATTCCCGGTTCCGGCGGCGCAGGGTTCGGCAATTGCATCACCGAGGCGGTTCCGAAGGGGGGTACGACGCCGGTGCCGTTCCCGAGCCCGTTCGGAACGGTGGGTTCGCAGGCAGCCTTCTCGCCGAAATTCGAGGGCAACCTGCGCGCGCGTTACGACTGGATCATGAACGATTACAACAGCTACGTGCAGGTCGGCGCGAGTTTCATGGGCAAGATGTACAATCAGCCGGCCAATTACCCCTCCGGCAACGGCCTGTTGATCCCATACACGACGTATCTCCGGTACGAGCAGCCTTCCTACACCACGTTCGATGCCGCGTTGGGTGTTGCGAAGGGCAATTGGGAGGCGCGCATCTTCGGCGAGAACCTGACCGACACGCATGCCAGCACGTTCACCTCTTCGGCTCAGTTCATCGAGTCGGAGGTGCCGCTGCGTCCGCGGATTTACGGCCTGTCGCTCGGTTACAAATTCTGACGAGATCGTCCTCATAGAGTAGCATTCCCAGGCGGGCGGCGACGCCCGCCTGTTCTTTTACAAGGGTCCCATGGAATCGGCCGCCGCCGCCGCATCGCCGTCACCGATCGAGGTCCAGGTCCAGCGGATCAGGGCCCTGCAGAGCCGCGGCCGTTATGCAGATGCGTTGCGCGACGCGCAGTCCCTGATCGCAGACCTGCCCCAAAACCGTGACCTGCTGCTGATCGCGGCTATCAGCCAGCGCCATCTGATGCGCATGAAAGAGGCGCTGGCCACGCTTGATCGTCTGGAGAGCCTGCAGCCCCGTTTCAGCCTTCTGCACCAGGAGCGCGGCCTGTGCTACGTCGCGCTGAAGGATGCGCCGCGCGGGATCGATGCGCTCCTCCGCGCGGTCAATATCAATCCTGCCCTGCCGATGAGCTGGCGCATGCTCGAGGGCCTCTATCGCATCACCGGCGACGAACAGAACGCATCCACGGCTGCTGCCCACGTCGCAGCTCTCAAAGCCTTGCCACCCGAAGTCGTCACCGCGACGTCGCAGTTTTCCGACGGCGAACTGGGGCCGGCGGAACAGATTATCCGCGCCTATCTTCTTCGACACGGCCATCATCCCGAAGCGATGCGCCTGCTTGCCAAGATCGGCATGGCGCGCGATGTCCTGGACGACGCCGAGCTGTTGCTCGAAGGCGTGCTGATCCTGGCGCCGGATCATCGCATGGCGCGCTACGAATATGCGCAGACGCTTGTGCAGCGGCACAAGTTTCTTCAGGCCCGCGGCGAGATCGAGCAGCTTCTGGCGCTGGAGCCGAACAATCCCGACTACCGGTCGCTGTCGGGCACCATCGCGATGGGACTGGGCGAACAGGACAAGGCGATCGGGATTTATCGCGCGATGCTGGTCGATATTCCGGAATCGGCCGATGTCCATCTGTGGTTGGCCCATGCTCTGAAGACGGTCGGACGGCTCCCGGAGGCGATCGATGCCTATCGCGCCGCCATCGCGATGCGGCCCGATTTCGGCGATGCCTATTGGAGTCTCGCCAACCTCAAGACCTACCAATTCAGCGATGCGGAGATCGCGCGCATGCGGGCCGAGGAGGCGTCGGCCGCAACCGTGCCGGAGGATCGCTTTCACCTGTGCTTCGCGCTCGGAAAGGCGTTTGAAGACAGGGACGAAATTTCCGAGTCCTGGCGCTACTACGAACACGGCAATGCGCTCAAGCGCGCGGAAAGCAGATACCGTCCGGAAATTTTTGAAACCAACACGCGCAGGCAGATCGAGGTCTGCACCCGCGAGTTCTTTCAACGGCGCACGGGCTGGGGCGATACGCGACGCGACCCGATCTTCATCGTGGGATTGCCGCGGTCCGGTTCGACGCTGCTCGAGCAGATTCTCGCCTCGCACTCGCTCGTGGAGGGCACACAGGAGCTTTCGGAGATCCAGAGATACGTGGTCGAGATGCAGGGACGCGATCCCGACCTGGACAATCCGCGCTATCCCGCCGCTCTCAAGGACCTGACGCAGGACGATTTTCTCGGCCTGGGGGAAAGATATCTCGCCGATACGCGCATCTACCGCACCAACACGCCGTTCTTCATCGACAAGATGCCGAACAATTACCGGCACATCGGGCTGATACATCTGATGCTGCCCAACGCGCGCATCATTGATGCAAGGCGGGAGCCGATGGCCTGCTGCTTCAGCAATCTGAAGCAGCTGTTCGCCCAGGGGCAGGAATTCACCTACAGTGTCGAAGACATCTCCCGTTATTACCGGACATATCTGGATCTGATGGATCACTGGGACCGCGCGCTCCCCGGGCGGGTCCTGCGCGTGCATCACGAAGACCTGGTGGCCGATCTGGAGGGCAACGTCCGGCGCGTGCTCGACTATTGCGGTCTCGACTTCGAACCGGCCTGCGTCGAGTTCCACAAGACCGTGCGAAGCGTACGCACGCCCAGCTCCGAGCAGGTGCGCCAGCCGATTTTCCGCGACGGTCTCGGTCAATGGAAGAAATACGAGGCGCTGCTCATGCCGCTGAAGCTCGCGCTTGGTGATGCACTCGTTCGTTATCGCGGCGAAGGCGGGAAATCATAGGATATGGCCGACACACGCCGCCGCGATTTTCTGAAATTGGCTGCAGCGGCGGCGGGTGTCTCGTTCGGTGCCGACGTGATTCCGTCCGCCATCCGCAAAGCGCTCGCGGTTCAGGCGGCAAACGGCACGCGGTCGATCCGGGATGTCGAGCACGTCGTCATCCTGATGCAGGAAAACCGTTCCTTCGATCATTATTTCGGCACCATGAGAGGCGTGCGCGGCTTTTCCGATCCCCGGCCCGTGATGCTTCCGTCGGGCGATCCGGTGTGGCGGCAGCCCCGGCGGATCGGGCACGCCGCGACGCCCTTTCACCTCGATACATCGGCTACCGCGGCGCAATGCATGCCCAGCCTGGATCACAGCTGGAAGGGAAGCCACGCGCGCTGGAAACATTACGATGCATGGATCGCTGCCAAAGGCGAAATGACCATGGGTCATTTCGGGCGCGCCGATATTCCCTTCTACTATGCGCTGGCAGACGCGTTCACGATCTGCGATGCGTATCATTGCTCGGTGTTCGGGCCGACCAATCCGAACCGGATGTTTTTGTTCACCGGCACGAGCGGACTTTCCGTCGGCAATGACGGCATCCAGGCCGTTGCCAATCCGGAAGACGAACCCAACGAAACCGCGGACGCATCCAACGACGCTCCGAAATTCGAAGCGTATAACTGGATGACGTACGCCGAGCGGCTTCAAGCCGCCGGCATCGACTGGCGTGTGTATCAGGAATACGACAATTACGGAGACAACGCGCTCGCCTATTTTGCCCGCTTCCGGAATCTCGATCCGCAGTCCGAACTCTATCGCCGGGCGCGCAGCTGGGTCCCCGGTTCCGGTGCGCACAACGCGAAAGACTCGCGCGGCCAGTATCTTGTGGACGCGATCGCATCGGATGTGGCCAATGGCCGGTTGCCGCAGGTCTCGTGGATCGTGGCGCCGTACATCATGTGCGAACATCCCTCTGCCTGTCCGGGCTACGGGGAGTCGCTTGTCACGCGCCTGCTCGACGCACTGACGGCCCGGCCGGATGTCTTCGCCAAGACGGTTTTCATTCTGAATTATGACGAGAACGACGGCTTTTTCGATCACATCCCGCCGGCTGTGCCGCCGATCGATGCCGCGATGGGAAAATCCACCGTCGAGGTGACGGGCGAAATTTATCGCGGCGAACCCTTCGGTTTGGGTCCTCGCGTTCCGCTGCTGATCGTTTCGCCCTGGACCAAGGGCGGGTTCGTCAATTCGCAGCTGTTCGACCACACATCGGTGATCCGCTTCCTCGAGGCGCGCTTCGGCGTCCTCGAACCCAACATCACGCCCTGGCGCAGGACGGTTTGTGGCGATCTCACGTCGGCCTTCGATTTCGGCAATGCGGATGCGTCAATGCCTCCGGCGTTGCCCTCCACCGGCGATTCGATGCGCCGCGCGGATGAAACCTGCAAACTCGTTGCACCTGTCTATCAGGCGAGCGCATCGGCGGTCGCTCAAGAGAAGGGTCAACGGCCGGCACGCGCGTTGCCGTATGCGCTTCGAGTGGGTGCACGCGTGTTCGGCGACCAAAAAGCCCTGCAGCTGACGATTGAAAATCGGGGAGCTGCCGGTATCGCGCTGACGCTCTATGCCGACGGCTCGCAGGCTGGGCCGTGGTTTTACACGGTAGAGCCCGGCAAGCGCATCGAAGATCGAGTGACGCTCGACAATTCCGCACGGACTTACAGCCTCTTCGGGCCGAACGGATTCCTCCGCACGGTACCTGTCGGCAGTGCAGCGGCCGGTCTTCTTGCGTCCGCAGATTTCGATGCAGCGACCGAAACGTTGGTCGTTGAACTGCGGAACGCCTCCTCGATGCCGGCACCCGCGGAGATCGTCGTCCGGGATTACGGCGATCAGCCCAGGCTCACGCGTCTGCTTGCGCCGGGCGAGAGCAGGGAAGAGCGCATTGCGGTTGCCGCCAGCGATCACTGGTACGATATCGAAGTGCATGCGGGCGATGCCGTCTGGCGCTTTGCCGGTCATGGCGAGACAGGTCGCCCCAGCATGAGCGATCCAGCGTTCGGACGCGGCTGATCCGATGACCTGCAACCCCGTGAATCGCGCGAGAGCTTGTCGATGAACGAATGGCACCGAAATGCACGATTATTGATGCATTAAAAAAAGTCAGGGAGATCAGGTCGCATCTCATGAGCAACACATTTGATCTGGCGGTTGTCGGCGCCGGCATTCTCGGCCTGGCGCATGCCTATACCGCCGCGCGTCACGGCAAGCGTGTCGTTGTGATCGAGCGCAACCCGCGGGCCGATGGCGCATCGATCCGAAATTTCGGATTCATCACCGTGACCGGCCAGGAACGCGGCGACAGCTGGCAGCTGGCCCGACGGACCCGCGATGTCTGGGCCGCTGTGGCGCACGACGCGGGCATGCGCGTGGAGCACCACGGTCTCTACCTGACCGCGCGATCGCCGGAAGCGATCTCGGTGATCGAGGCGTTCCTCGCGACCGAGATGGGCGATGGATGCCGCCTTCTGACCGCGAGCGACTTCCGGAAGTCATGGAACGGGCTTGGCAGCGCCGATCTGGCGGGCGCGCTTTACAGTCCGCATGAGTTGCGCGTGGAATCCCGAACGGCGATCCCGGCGCTCGCTGCGTGGTTGAGAGATTCTCAGGGCGTCGAATTCCGCAACGAGACCGCGGTGTTCGACGTGCGGCCGCCGCACATTCAAACGTCGCGCGGCGCGATCGAAGCTGGTGCCGTCGTGGTCTGTCCCGGTGATGATTTTGTGACTCTGTATCCGGAGCGCATTGCGGGCTACGGGCTGCGCAAATGCCGCCTGTCGATGCTGAAGCTGGCTCATCCGGGATTCAAGTTGCCGGGCGCGCTGATGTCCGATCTGAGTCTGACACGCTATCGGGGGTATTCGTGTCTGCCGGAAGCGCGCGCACTTGAAGCAAAGCTTCGTCGCGAGCAGGCCGGCCACTTCGAGAACGGCGTGCATCTGATTGTCGCCCATGGCGCCGATGGAGGGCTGATTGTGGGTGACAGTCACCACTACGACCGCCTGCCGGAACCGTTCGCGCCGGCAGGTGCCGAGCGCGACATCCTCGATGAATATGCCCGCGCCACGGGCCGCGAAGCGCCGCCGGTGCTCGAGCGTTGGACAGGCATCTACGCCGTCGCCGACGACCGCACCTATCTGATCGACACCCCTCAGCCCGATGTGCGCATGGTGATCGTGACGAGCGGCACAGGCGCGTCGACCGGCTTCGGCATTGCAGAAAGAGTGATCGGCGATTTGTTCGATATCAACATGGAGGTTGCAGCGTGAGCTTTCCCGTCAAGGCCGTCGTATTGGACTGGGCCGGTACCATGATCGATTTCGGTTGCATGGCGCCCGTGCGTGCATTGGTCGACGTGTTCCGTGAGGAAGGCGTGTCGCTGTCCGTCGAAGACGCGCGTCGCGACATGGGCAAGGCCAAGCTCGACCATCTGCGCGCGATTCTGGCCCATCCGGGCGTGCATCAGCGCTGGATTGCCGAGAAGGGCACCGCACCGACCGAACCTGACATCGATCGCATCTATGGACGACTCGTGCCCGCCATGAAGGAGGCCGCCACCAAGACGGCAGTGTTGATCCCCGGCGCGGCGCAGACCGTGGCCGATTTACGCGCGCTCGATATACGGATTGGGTCGGGCACCGGTTACACCCGCGAGATGATGGCAGACATCCTTCCGAAAGCCGCGGCCCAGGGTTATGCGCCCGATGTGGTGGTGTGCGCCGGAGAAACGCCAAGCGGCCGTCCCGCGCCTTTGATGGCCTGGAAAGCGCTGATCGAACTCGATGCGTGGCCCGCGCGCGCCTGCGTGAAGATCGACGATGCGCCCGTCGGCATCGAAGAGGGACGTCTTGCCGGTTGCTGGACGGTCGGATTGTCTGCATCGGGAAATGGCCTCGGCCTCGATCTCGAAGCCTATTCGGCCCTGGCACCACAGGAACGCCGCGAACGAACCGCACGGGCGGAAAAATCGTTGAGAGAGGCGGGGGCCGATTTCGTCATCGACGACATCTCTTTCCTGATGCCGGTCATTCACGACATTGCCGCGCGGATTGCTGCGCAATGACTCACTCGCAGTCATCGCGGAGCTGGCCGATCATCGAAATCCCGCGCCGATGGCTGTCACGCGCACCGGCGCCCGTCTTCGCGCTCTATGGCGGGCTGATGGCGTTCGGCGCCTACTTTGCGATGTATGCGTTTCGCAAACCGTTCGCGGTGGCGAGCTATGCCGATGCTGCACCCGTATTCGTGAAATTCAAGATCGCGCTCGTGATCGCGCAGGTATTCGGCTACGCGCTGTCGAAGGTCGCGGGCGTGAAGTTCATCTCGGAGACGCCCCCGCACCGCCGGGCGATGGGGATCCTCGTATTGATCGGGGCGGCAGAACTCGCGCTGGTCGGCTTCGCGCTTGTCCCGCAGCCCTGGAACATTGCCTGCCTGTTCGCCAACGGACTTGCGCTCGGGATGATCTGGGGCCTTGTGTTCGGATTCCTCGAAGGACGCCGCGTGTCGGAGGTATTGGGTGCAATCCTTTGCGCCAGCTTCATCGTGTCGTCCGGCGTCGTGAAATCTGCAGGCGACAGCGTCATGCTGCACGGCTGGGCGAACGAGTACTGGATGCCGGCCACGACGGGGCTTCTGTTCACGCCGCTGCTCCTGATCTGCGTGTTCGGCCTGGCCATTCTGCCGCCACCCAACGCGGACGACGAGCGCATGCGCGTGGCGCGCACGCCGATGGACGGCGCCGCCAGGGGCCGGATGTTTATGGATTACGCACCGGGACTGATTGCACTGGTGGTGATCTATGTGGGCCTCACGGCATTGCGCGATTTTCGCGATAATTTCGCCGTGGAAATCTGGAACAGCCTCGGCTTCAGGAACGACGCGGAAATTTTCACCTACTCCGAAGTTCCCGTCGCGGCCATCGTACTCGCGACAATGTCGCTGCTCATGTTCATCCAGAACAACCGGCGTGCGTTCATGGCCAATCTTCTTCTGGTCGCAGCAGGTCTGCTGATTGCAGGAGCGTCGTCGTTCGCATTCCAGTCGCATGTCATCGGGCCGGTGTCGTGGATGATCTCTCTTGGCGCCGGACTCTATCTCAGCTACACGCCGTTCAACGCGCTGCTGTTCGATCGTTTCATCGCCGCCAGCGGCCGCTCCGGCACGGCAGGTTTTCTCATCTACGTCGCCGATGCGAGCGGTTATGCGAGTTCGGCCACATTGCTCGTCGTCTACAATTTTGTCGGCGTGAAGCTCTCCTGGGTCGAGTTTCTCTGCGACATTTCCTATGTGGCGGCGATTGCAGGGCTCGTCTTGATCGTCGGCGCGGCGCTGTATTTCCGGAGCCGGCTTGTCGCGGAGCCGCCCGTTTACGGTGGCGCCGAGGTGTCGGTCTGACGTCGCCGGCTCAGCGATCCGCGGTCACCGCCATCGCTTCGGCAACGATCGGATTTGTTCCGGCCAGGCGCTCCAGCCACGATCGTCCACGTTTTATCTCGTCTCCGCTGGTCGCGACCGCCTGGTCCAGGACAGCCTGTCGCAGTGCGGCATCGTAGGCATGCTCTGGCGCCTTCGAGTATCGGCGCATGTGTGGACCGGTGACGACAGAAGAGACTTGCCCTGACGAGGCGGCGAGATCGAGATGACGAATCGCTTGCGAGAGACTTGCGTGGGGATTGGACAGAAAGGCATCGAAATCGAGGAATGTCGCCCGCTCGCCGGCCTGTTTTCGGGCCGCCACCAGCGCGGTCATTTCCGCCGCCCAGCTCATCGCCACGATCTCGCCGATGCTCATCGGTTCGAGCCGCCCGATGTCGGCGTCCAGCCTATTCTTAAGCCGCTGCCAGCGCGACGGCGCCAGAGATTTCGCCTCGTTGGGTGCGTTCTCGCCGCCAAGAATGGTCGCCAGATAGCGTTCGGGCTGGACAAACATCAGCAAAGCCCTGGGTTTTGACGCCCTCGCCAGAAGCACGGCTGCGAACTCCGAGACGAAACTGGTTGCCTTGATGATCGCCCGGTCTTCTGGCCTGAAGGTTCTCGACCAGAGCTTGAGGAACGCGCCGGTCCTGCGCTCGAAATTCTCTCCTATCCATAGTTCTGGTGCCGTTGCCGCTTCGGACTGGATTTGTGCCAGTGTCCGCAAAATCAGGGGTTCTCTCAGGGAAAATGCCCCCGGGAACTCTCCGATCAGCCTCGACATCAGCGTCGAACCGACGTGACCGATGTGGAAGATAAAGTGGCATCTTTCCTCCAATCCGGCGCTTTCGGCGGCTGCCTCGACTTCGGCGACTGGAAGCACTTCAGGCAGGCCGCCGGAACGAGAAACCCGCTGATCCAGGAAACTTGCCTCCCGAAATTGAGCTTCGCTCAGACGGACGAATCCGACCCGGTCACCCCGGACATCCAGGGCGTGCGGGAAGAATTCAGGCGAAACGGCGAGTGACTGGGCGCGGGCGGCCATATGGTGCGGTTCAGACTGAGATCGGGGCGACTTTCATAGCACGATGCAGACGACAGAGCCCGATAACCCACTGTCGGCCTGTGGTTTTTGGCCAGCGGGCGAAGTGTGGAAAAATCGTAAATGGTGCTTGCGCATACCGCCTCCCGCTGATAGATACCCGCTTTCCCGGCGAAAGCCGTACCGCGCTGGCGGGCCAGTGGCTCTCCGGCGCGTTGCCTTTTGCCTTAGGAGTGTAGCTCAGTTGGTAGAGCGGCGGTCTCCAAAACCGTAGGCCGGGGGTTCGAGTCCCTCCACTCCTGCCAAGCGGCGAAGAACGGAATTCAACTCGTGGTCCAGGCGACGAAGAAAACTGCGGATAGCGCGGGAAAGGACTTGCCCGCGCCGGTCAAGTCCGGCGGCGTGCTCCAATTCTATCGTGAGGTGACCCGCGAAACGTCCAAGGTCACCTGGCCAAGCTGGAAAGAAACGTGGCTCACCACCGTGATGGTGTTCGTCATGGTCGGGTTGATGATGGTGTTTTTCTTCCTCGCGGACCTGCTGTTCCAGTTCGGCGAACGCTGGCTCATCGGTGGTTAGGGTCCGGGAAAGTCGATAGTCATGGCGACAGCTGAAGCGAAAACGACCGCGAATTCGGATGCACGATGGTACATCGTGCACACCTATTCGAACTTCGAAAAAAAGGTCTCCGAAGAGATCAAGCGTCAGGCGCAGATCCAGGGCCTGACCGACCTCATTGAAGAAGTGTTGGTTCCGACCGAAGAAGTGATCGAAGTTCGCCGCGGACAGAAGGTCAATGCGGAACGCAAGTTTCTGCCGGGCTATGTGCTGGTTCGCGCCAAGCTCACCGACGAGGCCTATCATCTGATCAAAAACGTGGCGAAGGTCACGGGTTTCCTCGGGCAGAACAACAAGCCGATGCCGCTCCGTCAGGGCGAGGTCGACCGGATTCTCAACCAGGTGCATGAAGGCGCCGAGCGGCCGAAGTCCACCATCAGTTTCGAGATCGGCGAGCAGGTCCGCGTTGCGGACGGGCCGTTCACGTCGTTCAACGGCGTGGTCGAGGAAGTGGACGAGGATCGTTCGCGCCTCAAGGTCGCCGTTTCGATTTTCGGCCGCGCCACGCCGGTCGAACTGGAATTCACACAGGTCGAGAAAGTCTGACCTGAAACCGTGCGGGAGGTCCCTCGCCGGACCGCTGACCGCAAACCTCGAGGAGGAGGTCTTTAGAATATGGCGAAGAAAATTGTTGGTTACGTCAAACTGCAGGTGCCGGCGGGATCGGCCAATCCGTCCCCGCCGATCGGCCCCGCATTGGGTCAGCGCGGCCTGAACATCATGGAGTTCTGCAAGGCGTTCAACGCCAAGACGCAGGACCAGGAAAAGGGCATGCCCATTCCGGTCAACATCACGGTGTTCTCGGACAAGTCGTTCACCTTCGAGATGAAGACGCCGCCGGCGTCCTATTTTCTCAAGAAGGCGGCGAAGCTCGACGGCGGCTCGAAGGCTCCCGGGCGCGACTTCAAAGGCACGGTGACAAAGGACCAGGTGCGCCAGATCGCCGAAGCCAAGATGAAGGACATGAATGCGAACGACGTCGAAGCCGCGATGCTCATGATCGAGGGCTCCGCGCGTTCGATGGGCATTCAGGTGCGGGAGTAGAGACCATGGCGAAACTCACCAAGCGATTTGCGAAGGCAGTCGAAGGCGTCAACTCCGTCGAACTTTACAGCGTGGAAGACGCGGTCAAGCTCGTAAAATCCCGCGCGACTGCGAAGTTCGACGAGACGATCGAAATCGCGATCAATCTCGGCGTCGATCCGCGTCATGCCGACCAGATGGTCCGCGGCGTGGTGGCGCTTCCCAACGGAACCGGCCGCAAGCTGCGCGTTGCGGTGTTCGCGAAAGGCGCCAAGGCCGATGAAGCCAAGGCAGCGGGCGCAGACATCGTGGGCGCAGAAGATCTCGCCGAAAAGGTGCAGAAGGGCGAAATCGATTTCGACCGCTGCATCGCGACGCCCGACATGATGGGCGTGGTCGGCCGCCTCGGTAAGGTGCTGGGCCCGCGCGGCCTGATGCCCAATCCGAAAGTCGGTACGGTGACGATGGATGTTACCGGTGCGGTGAAAGACGCCAAGGGCGGCGCGGTCGAGTTCCGCGTCGAGAAGGCGGGAATCGTGCAGGCCGGCGTCGGCAAGGCGAGTTTCGGCGAGGATGCGCTCGTGCAGAACGTCCGCGCTTTCGTCGACAGCGTCGTGAAGGCCCGGCCGCAAGGCGCGAAAGGCACGTATCTGAAAAAGATTTCCCTCAGCTCGACGATGGGTCCGGGTGTCAAGGTCGCACTGGGCAGCGTCGGCGTGCAGGCGGGTGCGTAAGAAGTTTGAATTCCGGCGGACGATCGCCGGGAGCCTGTCCGAGACTGCGGGTGCCCGAGAGGGCTTAATTCACGCCCGCAATAGACAGGGGAAGAACCGTTTCGCGATGTCTCCGTCTACGGAGCGGCGCAAGGCGGGTTTGAACCCTGGGGCAGGAGTTGGCCGTGGTTTCCACGGCCTGTCACAGGGCGGCGAGCGGATCGTCACGTTCGCCGGCTGGAAAAGGAGAGCCAAGTGGCGCGTATGGATCGAGCCAAGAAAGCCGAAGTTGTCGAAAGCCTGAACGGGCTTATCGGCGGCGCCGGCTCCGTGGTTGTCGCCCACTATTCCGGCATGACGGTCGCACAGATGAGCGACCTCCGTTCGCGCATGCGCAAAGCGGGGGCGTCGTTCAAGGTGTCCAAAAACCGTCTTGCCGTTCGCGCGCTTCAGGGAACGGCCGCAGAAGGCATTGCCCATCTCTTCAAGGGGCCGACGGGGATTGCGATCTCGCAAGATCCCGTCGCCGCTTCGAGAGTGGTCGTGGCCTACGCCAAGGAGAACGAGAAACTCATCATCCTCGGCGGCGTGGTCGGAACGACGGCACTGGATGCGAATGGCGTCAAAGCCCTCGCGGAATTGCCGTCGCTCGACGAACTGAGGGGCAAGATCGTGGGTCTGTTGCAGGCCCCCGCGACGAAGCTGGCAGGCCTTGCGGCCGCGCCGGCGGGAGCGCTTGCCCGCGTGATCGGTGCGTATTCCCAAAAAGAAGCGGCTTAGCCGGACGAAACCACATCCATCATTCAAACCCGTAAGGAACCGAGAACATGTCGAAGTTGGAAAAGTTAGTTGAGGATTTGTCGGGTCTCACCGTTCTCGAAGCAGCCGAGCTTTCGAAGCTGCTCGAAGACAAGTGGGGCGTGTCGGCAGCAGCTCCGGTTGCAGCCGCCGCCGCTCCGGCAGCGGCAGCCGCCGCTCCGGCGGCCGAGAAGACCGAGTTCACGGTCGTTCTCACCGAAGCCGGCGACAAGAAGATCAACGTGATCAAGGAAATCCGTGCGATCACCGGCCTGGGCCTCAAGGAGGCCAAGGACCTTGTCGAAGCGGCGCCTAAAGAAGTGAAGGCCGACGTCAACAAGGACGAGGCGGCGAAGATCAAGAAGCAGCTCGAAGACGCCGGCGCGAAAGTCGAGTTGAAGTAAGGAGGTTCGCCGGGCTTGAAAACGGCGAACGCGTACATATTTGGTTCACCCCACCCCCTCCGGCGAGAGACACGCCGGGGGGCGGTGGAATTCGTCATTGAAGAGCTTTTTGAACGGCTGGCCGCGCAATGCGGCCGTCGTGGTCGGACTCAGCAAGGGACTACCGGATGACTCTCTCCTTCACGGGACGCAAAAGACTTCGCAAGCGCTTCGGCAAGATGGTCGAGGTGGCGCAGATGCCCAACCTCATCGAAGTGCAGAAGCATTCCTACGACCAGTTCCTCCAGGTTGCTAAGCCTGAACGGGGACGGCTGGACGAAGGTCTGCAGGCGGTCTTTTCCTCGGTGTTCCCGATCAAGGATTTTTCCGAGACCTCGCTGCTCGAGTACGTCGACTACCATTTCGAGGAGCCGAAATACGACGTCGAGGAATGCCAGCAGCGCTCCATGACCTTCGCGGCGCCGCTCAAAGTGACGCTCAGGCTCATCGTGTTCGATGTCGATCAGGAAACGGGCGCCAAGTCCGTCAAGGACATCAAGGAGCAGGATGTCTATATGGGCGACATCCCGTTCATGACCGAGAACGGCACATTCATCGTCAACGGGACCGAGCGGGTCATCGTCTCGCAGATGCATCGCAGCCCCGGCGTGTTCTTCGATCACGACAAGGGCAAAACGCATTCGAGCGGCAAGCTGCTGTTCGCCGCCCGCGTCATTCCCTACCGCGGCTCGTGGCTCGATTTCGAGTTCGACGCGAAGGACATCATCCACGTTCGCATCGACCGCCGCCGCAAGCTGCCGGTGACGACGCTTCTCTATGCGCTCGGTCTCGATCAGGAGAGCATCCTCAATTACTTCTATACGAAGATTGCGTTCAAGCGTTCCAAGGAAGGCGGCTGGACCACGGCCATCGATCCCGGCTGGATGCGCAATGCGAAGGTGACGTCTGACTGGAAGAACGCCAAGACCGGCGACGTGATTGCCGAGGCGGGCACCAAGCTCACCGTGCGCATGCTGCGCAAGTGGCAGGAAGAAGGAATCAAGTCCGCTCTGATCGGGGAAGACGAGCTCGTCGGTCGCTATTCCGCGCTCGACATGGTCAATGTCGAAACGGGCGAAATCTACGTCGAGGCCGGTGACGAACTGACGACTGCCAATCTCGCCCAGCTGCAGGAAGCCGGGTTCAACGAGGTCGACGTCATCAATGTCGACGGCATCACGCTTGGCGCCTACGTACGCAACACGATGGCGGTGGACAAGAACCACAGCCGCGAGCAGGCGCTGATCGACATCTATCGCGTCATGCGTCCCGGCGAACCCCCGACGCTCGACACGGCCGAGACGTTGTTCGGTCAGCTGTTCTTCGATTCCGAGCGCTATGACCTTTCGTCGGTCGGCCGCGTGAAGATGAATATGCGCATGGGCCTGGATGCGGCCGATACGGTTCGCATTCTGCGCAAAGAAGACATCCTTGCCATCGTCAAGGCGCTGGCAGATCTGCGCGACGGCCGCGGCGAGATCGACGACATCGACAACCTCGGCAACCGCCGTGTGCGTTCGGTGGGCGAACTGATGGAAAATCAGTTCCGCGTCGGTCTGCTGCGCATGGAGCGGGCAATCAAGGAGCGCATGAGCGCAGTCGATATCGACACGGTCATGCCTCACGACCTGATCAACGCGAAGCCCGTGGCGGCGGCGGTGCGCGAATTCTTCGGCTCATCGCAGCTGTCGCAGTTCATGGACCAGACCAATCCGCTGTCGGAAGTGACGCACAAGCGGCGCATGTCGGCGTTGGGGCCTGGCGGCCTGACGCGCGAGCGCGCCGGATTCGAAGTGCGCGACGTGCACCCGACGCATTACGGCCGCATTTGTCCGATCGAGACGCCGGAAGGCCCGAATATCGGGCTCATCAATTCGCTGGCGACTTATGCGCGCGTGAACAAGTACGGCTTCATCGAGAGCCCGTATCGCCGCGTGACGAACAAGCATGTCACCGACGAGGTCATCTATCTGTCGGCTATGGAAGAGGCGAAATACACCATCGCCCAGGCCAATGCGACGATGGACAGCCGCTCCCGGATAATTGACGAACTGGTCTCCTGCCGCAAAGGCGGTAACTTCGTCATGACGACGCCCGATCAGGTGGAATTCATCGACGTGTCGCCGAAACAGCTCGTGTCGGTGGCTGCTGCGCTGGTGCCGTTCCTCGAGAACGACGACGCCAATCGCGCCCTCATGGGTTCGAACATGCAGCGCCAGGCCGTGCCGTTGCTCCGCCCCGAGGCACCGCTCGTCGGTACGGGTCTCGAGGATGTGGTGGCGCGCGACTCCGGTTCCGCGATCGCTGCGCGCCGTCCGGGTATCGTCGACCAGGTGGACTCCACCCGCATCGTCGTGCGCGTGACGGAGGAAACCGATCCGACGAAGCCGGGCATCGACATTTACCGGTTGAAGAAGTTCCAGCGTTCGAACCAGTCGACCTGCATCAACCAGCGTCCGCTGGTGAAGGTGGGCGACCTGGTACAGAAGGGCGACATTATCGCCGACGGCCCCTCCACGCAGCTGGGCGAACTCGCACTCGGCAAGAACGCGCTCGTCGCGTTCATGCCGTGGAACGGCTATAATTTCGAGGACTCCATCCTTATCTCCGAGCGTATCGTGCGCGACGACGTTTTCACCTCGATCCACATCGAGGAATTCGAGACGATGGCGCGCGACACCAAGCTCGGTCCTGAGGAAATTACCCGCGACATTCCGAACGTCGGCGAAGAAAGCCTCAAGAACCTCGATGAGGCCGGCATCGTCTACATCGGCGCGGACGTAAACCCGGGCGATATCCTGGTGGGCAAGGTCACGCCCAAGGGCGAAACGCCGATGACGCCGGAAGAAAAGCTTCTGCGCGCAATCTTCGGCGAGAAGGCGGCCGACGTGCGCGACACGTCGTTGCGCGTTCCGCCGGGTGTCACGGGCACGATCGTGGAAGTGCGGGTGTTCAACCGCCACGGTGTCGACAAGGATCAGCGGGCGCTGGCCATCGAACGGGCGGAAGAAGAGCGTCTGGCCGAAGACCGTGACGACGAACTCGCGATCCTCGAGCGCAACATCTTCTCGCGGCTTTCGGAAATTCTGCTGCACAAGACGGCGGCACACGGTCCGAAGGGCATGGCGGCCGACACCAAGATCACCCAGTCGGTTCTCGATACGATCCCGCGCCATCAATGGTGGCAGATCGGCCTGCGCAACGAAAAGGCGAATGCCGAGATCGAAGGGCTGCGCAAGCAATACGACGAGTCCAAGCAGCGCCTCGACAAGCGCTTCGCGGACAAGGTCGACAAGCTGCGCCGCGGCGACGAGCTCGCCCCGGGCGTGATGAAGATGGTCAAGGTGTTCGTCGCGGTGAAGCGCAAGCTGCAGCCGGGCGACAAGATGGCCGGACGTCACGGCAACAAGGGCGTGATCAGCCGCATCCTCCCGATCGAAGACATGCCGCATCTGGAAGACGGAACGCAGGTCGACGTCGTGCTCAATCCGCTCGGCGTGCCGAGCCGCATGAACGTAGGACAGATTCTCGAAACCCATCTGGGCTGGGCCTGTGCAGGCCTCGGACGCCAGATCGGCGACATCGTCGACAAGCTCAAGCGGGACGGAAAAGTCGAGAAGACAGATCCGTTGCGCCGCGCGCTCAAGCACATGTATGGCTCAAACGATGAGCGTCTTGCCGAACTCGACGACAACGGGTTGCTCGAACTCGCGGAGAACCTGCGCGACGGCGTACCGGTGGCAACACCGGTGTTCGACGGCGCCAAGGAACCCGACATTGTCGAAATGCTGAAACAGGCCGGCCTCAGTGCCACGGGTCAGGTGACGCTCTACGACGGGCGCACGGGCGACGCGTTCAAGCGCCAGGTGACGGTGGGCTACATCTACATGCTGAAGCTCCACCATCTCGTGGACGACAAGATCCACGCGCGCTCGATCGGACCTTACAGCCTTGTCACCCAGCAGCCGCTGGGCGGAAAGGCGCAGTTCGGCGGGCAGCGTTTCGGCGAAATGGAAGTGTGGGCATTGGAGGCCTACGGCGCGGCGTACACGCTTCAGGAAATCCTGACCGTGAAGTCCGACGACGTGGCGGGCCGCACCAAGGTCTACGAGGCGATCGTTCGCGGCGAGGACACGTTCGAAGCGGGCATTCCGGAAAGCTTCAACGTGCTCGTCAAGGAAATGCGCTCGCTCGGCCTCAATGTCGAACTGGTGAACGGATAGCGGTGATGGGCTGCGCGCCAACCCGCGCGGCCCGCACCGGACAAATCACGGAACCTTCTCTTAGAGAGAGGAACAGATGAATCAGGAACTGCTTAACGTCTTCCAGGCCGGCAAGGAAATCCCGACCTTCGACAGGATCAGGATTTCCATCGCCAGCCCGGATCAGATCCTGCGCTGGTCGCACGGCGAAATCAAGAAACCGGAGACGATCAACTACCGCACCTTCAAGCCCGAACGCGACGGATTGTTCTGCGCGCGCATCTTCGGGCCGGTGAAGGATTACGAATGCCTGTGCGGCAAGTACAAGCGCATGAAGTATAAAGGCATCGTCTGCGAGAAATGCGGCGTCGAAGTCACGGTGCAGAAGGTGCGTCGCGATCGCATGGGCCATATCGAGCTCGCGTCGCCGGTTGCACATATCTGGTTTTTGAAGTCATTGCCGTCACGCATCGGCCTGATGCTCGACATGACGCTCAAGGATCTGGAGCGCGTACTCTATTTCGAAAACTACGTCGTCATCGAGCCCGGGCTTACGCCACTCAAGGAGCGTTCGCTTCTTTCTGAAGACGAGTACTACCGCGCGCAGGACGAATATGGCGAGGACAGCTTCACCGCCATGATCGGCGCGGAAGCCATCCGCACGCTGCTGCAGGCGATCGATCTCGAAAAACTCCGGGACCAGTTGCGCTCGGATATCGCCGCGTCCAATGGCGGCGAAAAACCGAAGAAGATGGTCAAGCGGTTGAAGGTCGTCGAAGCCTTCATCGATTCCGGCAACCGTCCGGAATGGATGATCCTGACAGCCGTTCCCGTAATCCCGCCCGAACTGCGTCCGCTGGTTCCGCTGGACGGGGGCCGCTTCGCGACGTCGGATCTCAACGATCTCTATCGCCGCGTCATCAACCGCAACAACCGCCTGAAGCGGCTGATCGAGCTGAAAGCGCCCGACATCATCGTGCGCAATGAAAAGCGCATGTTGCAGGAAGCCGTCGACGCGCTGTTCGACAACGGCCGGCGCGGTCGCGTCATCACGGGTGCCAACAAGCGTCCGTTGAAGTCGCTTGCCGACATGCTGAAAGGCAAGCAGGGCCGGTTCCGTCAGAACCTGCTCGGCAAGCGCGTCGACTATTCCGGCCGTTCGGTGATCGTGGTCGGTCCCGAGCTCAAGCTGCATCAATGCGGCCTGCCGAAGAAGATGGCGCTCGAGCTGTTCAAGCCGTTCATCTACTCGCGGCTGGAAGCGAAGGGTTTCTCGCAGACCGTGAAGCAGTCGAAGAAGCTGGTGGAGAAGGAGAAGCCGGAAGTCTGGGACATCCTCGAAGAGGTGATCCGCGAACATCCGGTGTTGCTCAATCGTGCACCGACGTTGCATCGACTGGGCATCCAGGCATTCGAGCCGGTGTTGATCGAAGGCAAGGCGATCCAGCTGCATCCGCTCGTCTGCACGGCGTTCAACGCCGACTTCGACGGCGACCAGATGGCGGTTCACGTGCCGCTCTCGCTGGAGGCGCAGCTCGAAGCACGCGTGCTGATGATGTCGACGAACAACATCCTGTCGCCCGCCAACGGCAAACCGATCATCGTGCCGACGCAGGACATCGTGCTCGGGCTCTATTACCTGAGCCAGGAGCGCGAGAAGGAACCCGGCGAAGGCATGGTGTTCAACGACATCGGCGAGATCGAGCATGCGCTCTTCTCCGGTGCGGTGACTTTGCATGCCAAGATCGAGTCCCGGTACAAGACCGTCGATCAGGAAAACCGCCCCATCATCCGCCGCGTGAAGTCCACACCCGGCCGGATGATGATTGCCGAACTCCTGCCGCGTTCGCCGAAGATCCCGTTCGAGCTGGTCAATCGCCTGTTGCGCAAGCAGGAGGTCAGCCAGATCATCGACGAAGTCTATCGTCATTGCGGGCAGAAGGAGACGGTCCTGTTCTGCGACGCGGTGATGACTCTGGGCTTCCGCGAAGCCTGCAAGGCCGGCATCTCGTTCGGCAAGGACGACATGGTCGTGCCGGCGTCGAAGGAGAAGCTGATCGAGGAAACACGCCATCGCGTGCGCGAGTACGAACAGCAGTACCTGGACGGCCTGACGACCGACAAGGAGAAGTACAACCTCGTTGTCGACACCTGGTCGAAATGTACCGACCTCGTTGCGGCCGAAATGATGAAGGAAATCTCCGAGCCCAAATTCGACAAACAGGGCCGTACCCAAGAGATGAACTCCGTCTACATGATGTCGCATTCCGGTGCGCGCGGTTCACCGCAGCAGATGAAGCAGCTCGCCGGCATGCGCGGCCTCATGGCGCGTCCCTCGGGCGAAATCATCGAAACGCCGATTCTTTCGAACTTCAAGGAAGGATTGAGCGTGATGGAGTACTTCAACTCCACCCACGGCGCCCGCAAGGGTCTGGCCGACACCGCGCTCAAGACGGCGAACTCCGGGTATCTCACCCGCCGTCTCGTCGACGTGGCGAACGATTGCATCATCACGTCGGAAGATTGCGGCACGAAGAAGGGCATCACGGTCCAGGCCGAAATCGATGGCGGTCAGGTCGTCTCGTCGCTGTCGGAACGAATCCTGGGTCGCACCACCGTCGATGATGTGAAGCACCCTGACACGGGTGAGGTGCTCATCAAGCGGGGCCGCGAAGTCAGCGAAGACATGGCCGAGAAGATCGAACTTGCGCACGTCCAGAAAGTGCGGGTTCGTTCGGTTCTGACGTGCGAGCTGTCGGACGGTGTCTGCGGCAAGTGCTACGGGCGCGATCTCGCCCGCGGTACGCCCGTGAATATCGGCGAAGCGGTGGGCGTCATTGCCGCCCAGTCGATCGGCGAGCCGGGCACGCAGCTGACCATGCGAACCTTCCACATCGGCGGCGCGGCGCAGATCGCCGGCCAGTCGAAGGTCGAAGCGAGTTATGACGGCAAGATCAAGATCGTCAATCGGAACATCGTGAAGAATTCCGACGGCGAGATGATCGCGATGAGCCGCAACATGCAGATCACGATTCTCGATCCGAAGGGCGCCGAACGCGCCTCGCACCGCATTACCTACGGCGCGCGCCTCAAGGTGGATGACGGGCACATGGTCAAACGCGGCGATCGCCTCGCCGAGTGGAACCCGAACGTCCTGCCGATCCTCACCGAGATCGACGGTGTCGTGAAATACGAGGATCTCGTTTCAGGCATGTCGATCAAAGAAGTGGCCGACGAAAAGACGGGCGTGTCCAACAAGGTCGTCATCGACGTGCGCGGCTCGAGCTCGAAATCGCAGGATCTGCGTCCGGCGCTTGCGCTTGTCGACAAAAACGGCAAGCCGCTGTCGCTGCCGAATGTCGGAGACGTGCGCTACTCATTGACGGTCGATGCGATTCTGTCGGTAGAAGACGGCGCCGCGGTCAAGGCGGGCGACGTGCTGGCACGCATTCCCACGGAAGGCGCCAAGACGCGCGACATCACGGGCGGCCTGCCGCGCGTGGCGGAGCTGTTTGAAGCGCGTAAGCCGAAGGAGTGTGCGGTGCTGGCCGAAATCGACGGCTTCATCGAGTTCGGCAAGGACTACAAGAACAAGCGCCGGGTCATCATCAAGCCGAAGAACGACAAGGCCGATCCCTTCGAATTCCTCATCCCCAAGGGCAAGCACATCAGCGTGCGCGAGGGCGACTACGTGGAGAAGGGCGACTACATCGTCGAGGGAAACCCGTCGCCGCACGACATCCTGCGCATCAAGGGAATGGAGGAACTCGCGACCTATCTCGTGAAGGAAATCCAGGACGTCTATCGGCTGCAGGGCGTGAAGATCAACGACAAGCACATCGAGGTGATCGTTCGCCAGATGATGCAGAAGCTCGAGGTTCTCGACGGCGGCGATACAACGTTGCTGGCGGGCGAGCAGGTCGATCTGATCGAACTCGACGAGGCGAACAAGAAGGCGACCGAGATGAGCGGAAAGCTCGCACAGGGTCGTCCGGTTCTGCTGGGCATCACCAAGGCGTCGCTGCAGACGCGCTCGGTGTTCTCGGCGGCGTCGTTCCAGGAGACCACACGGGTGCTTACCGATGCCGCCGTCAACGGCAAGGTCGATACGCTGGAAGGTCTCAAGGAAAACGTTATCGTCGGACGCCTCATCCCCGCCGGCACGGGCGGCGCCATCGCGCGTCTGCGCCATGTCGCGGCGGAACGCGATCGCGCCATCCAGGACGAGCAGGCCAAGGCGGCTCAGCCGATCGCTGCCATCGAAGGACCGCAGCAAGCTGCGGAATAGGGTTTGCGCAATGTAAACCACGCCGTCCGGAGGGATCCGGGCGGCGTTTTCTTTTTTGGCCGCGTCTCTGCATTTCGCAACTAAGAATTAATTCGCTCCCGCTTACTTTAGAATTCGGTAGGGGGTGTCAGACGGGTCATGGCTCAGCCACGTCTCAATCTGAAGAATGTCGTAGCGCTGCTGGTCGACAGCGACCGCTTCACACGACGGCTCGTCGTCCAGATGATGCGCGGTTTCCGCATGGACACGCCGGCCATCCGCGACACAGGGGCTGACGCCAAGCAATTTCTCCAGCAGCAAACGGTCGATCTGATCGTAACCGAGGCCGTCCTGCCGGATATGCCGAGTTCGGAGCTGATCCGTTGGGTAAGGCGTCCCGAAATGGGATCGGTCCGGTTTATTCCGGTTATCGTCCTGTCGGGCTACACGCAGCTCCCTACCGTCGCCGCTGCCCGCGATGCCGGCGCAAACAGCGTACTGAAGAAGCCGGTTTCGCCACAGGCCCTGTTCGATCGCATCCTGTGGGTTGCGCGCGTTCCCCGGCCCTTCATCGACAGCGGCACGTATACGGGCCCTGACCGCCGCTTCAAGGCGGACGACCCGCCCGATCAAACATATAAACGCTCGGACGATACACCGGCGGAATGCGCGCCGGCCGAGCAATCGTCGAACCGGCTGGCGGCAGCCGTCGCGAAAGGCACAAGCAGATGACCTCCCGACCTGTCAGAACCTATTTTCCACTGACAAAGCTTGCGGAAGCTGCAGCACGTGGTGGCGGGGTCTACCGCGATGAGGCGATCGCGGGTGCCATGGAATCGCTGGAAGCAATGCGCGGTGAAGGCGAAGCGGAAATCGCCGTCATCATGGAGAACATCGAGTCCATCGTGAAGCGGGCCGGGCGCGTTGGAATCGACGAAACCGATATGCGCAAGATCCTTCATCATGGAGATCAGTTGGTCACTCTGGCGGGCACGTTCGGCTTTGAATCGCTCGACAAAGTGATGCGCAGCATGTGCGACGTCGCGGACGGTCTGCTGCGCGCGGAACTGACGGACGCGGCCCCGATCATCGTTCACGCGCAATCCATGCGGCTCATGGCGCCGGGCAGTGCGATGCTGTCTCAGGTCGAGATAGACCGCATCCTGTCCGAACTCGCCAAAATCAAGAAGCACTACAATTTCGGCTCCTTTGCGAGCGACGACACGCCAGAACCCGCCTGAGAACCAAGCCGGACCCGGCTGCCACACGGCTCGGCGACAGTCCCGGCAGGGTCAGGCTCGACGTTTCCGGACATCGAACGGGCGAATTGGGAGGCGCAGGTCACGCGATCCCGCTAAGTTCGCGTCATGAACATCAAGCCTTTCTCCTGGGACCGGGCGCTTGCGCGCGAGGGCCGCTACGACGGCAAGTTTCTGATCGGGGTACTCACGACAGGAATCTATTGCCTGCCGTCCTGCGCGGCACGGCCCCCCAAGCCGGACAATGTCCGCCTTTTCAAGACGGAGGACGAGGCGAAGGCTGCGGGTTTGCGCGCCTGCAAGCGCTGCCGGCCCGATCTGTTTTATCGCGGCGAAGATTCCGACATTTCGCTCTTTGAAGGTCTCATCGCCCGCGTTCGCGCTGCGCTGGAGAACTTCGCCGACGTCCACGCCATGGCCCAAGCCTGCGGCGTGAGCCAGACCAAGCTCGGCGAACTGATGCGCGATCATGCGCATCTCGCACCCGCCCAGTGGCTTCGCCGCGAGCGCGTGCGCGCGGCATGCCGGCAGCTGCTGGGGAGTGAGGACAAAATCGCCGACATCGGATTCGGCGTCGGTTTTGAAAGCGAGTCGGTATTTCACCGTCAGTTCCTGTCGCTGACGCGCATGACACCGGGCGCTTACCGCGCATTGAAGAGCTCGGGTGTATTTCTCGTTCAGGTGCCGGCCGCGTGGCGCGAGACGGAGATATTGGCATATCACGCGCGCGATCCCGAAAGCCTCTGCGAACGCACGGACGGTCGCCGGATAATCAAGGCACTCGAGACGCCGGATGGACCCGCGGTTCTCGAAGTGTCCCTCGAGGCGGATGGCGCGTGGTGTCGTCCACATTCCGTTGCAAGGCTTGGGCGCGACACCATGGCCGCGATGCATGCGGTGGCGCTCAGGATGCTTGGTCTGGCCAATGAAGTTTCGACCTTCGAGTCGCGCGCCGCGCGTGACGGGAATATGTCGTCGATCGTATCTCGCCGGAAAGGCCTGCGGGTTCCGCTCACGCCAACCGGGTTCGACGGCCTTGCCTGGGCAATCATCGGCCAGCAGGTGAATGTGAAGTTCGCGACGTCGTTGCGGCGCGAGATCATTACTCTCGCGGGGACGCCCGTAGGCGGCATGCGCGCGCATCCGTCTGCAGAGCGTGTTGCCGCACTCGACGCTCAAGAGCTGACATCGCGCAAGTTCTCGCGGTCCAAGGCCGATTATCTGATCGAGGCCGCGCGGCAGGTGGCCCAGGGGAATCTCGATGCGGAAAGGCTGGGCGACGGTTCGGCAGTCGCGGCCGAAAAATCTCTCACGCGCATCCGCGGCATCGGCGTGTGGACGGCGCGCTACATGCTGCTGCGGGGGGCGGGATTTGCGGATTGTGCGCCCGTGGGCGACAGCGCGCTTGCAACCGCATTGCACCGTCTGCACAAATTGGACGAGAGACCGGACGCGAAGCAGACCGAGGAACTGATGCGCCAATATGCTCCACATCGCACGTTGGCGACGGCGCATCTGTGGGCCAGCCTGAAAGATGCAGCATGACCCGGGAGACGTTGCGCTGGGGCCTTATCAAGTCCCGCTTCAGCACGTTCACTGCCTGGATCGATGAGTCGGACCGGTTGGTGCGCTTCTGGCTCAATCCGGAGGACTCATCGAAGTTCGACGCCGGTGCCAAACGCGACCAGAAGGGCATTGCCCATGTTGCGGCGCAAGTGGAGGAGTACTGTGCCGGAACGCGCCGCAATTTCGAATTGTCGCTCGCGCCGAAGGGCACGTCGTTTCAGCACGAAGTGTGGAGCGCGTTGTTGAAGATCCCGTTCGGTACGACAACCAGCTATGGCGCGCTGGCGGCCAAGCTGGGCCGGTCTGGCGCGGCGCGTGCCGTTGGACTGGCGAATGGCTCCAATCCGATCGGGCTGATCGTTCCCTGCCATCGGGTGATCGGGTCCGACGGCAGTCTGACGGGTTATGGCGGCGGTCTGCCACTCAAGCGCGCACTGCTCACACACGAAGCGGAAGTGGCGCGCGGCGACGGCGATCTGTTTGCGCCCGTCGCGTCACACGGAAAATAGTCGCTCAAATTACACGCCAATTCGGACGACCAGCACGGGGCAGGGTGCCTGGCGGATGACGGACTCGGCCACACTTCCCAGCACCACGCGTGCCACTCCTTCCCGGCCATGGCTTCCCATCACGATGACATCCGCCGGCCACTCTTTCGCGGCTTTGACGATCTCGGTCGCGGGATCGCCGGTCTCCAGGAACTCATGCGCCAGGTGGGGCAGCGCCGGATTTTGACGCAGCTCGGCAAGCAGGTTGAAACCTTCCTCACGCGCCAATGCCATCATCTCCGACTTGGGTAGGCCCGACGGCGTTCCATAGATTACGGGCGGCACCATCACATGAATGATCGAGACGTCGGCCTTGAGCGACGCTGCAAGCTCGAGCGCCACGTCAACCGCACGCGAAGACTGCGATCCCCGATCGACGGCGATCAGAACTCTCTGAAAACTCATGATCTGCCTCCGTGGCCTGGCCGGCTCTTATTTGCGCGGATTTCCTGTCGCGGGATCGGTGGTGATGGTCGGCAGGCCTGCAGCTGTCCATGCCTGGATGCCGCCTTTCAAGTGAGCATCGTGCGACAGGCCCGCTGCCTGGCATGCTGCCACGGCCTTCGCGGAGCGCATCCCCGAACCGCAGTGGAAGACAATTTGCCGGTTCTCTGCGTCGGGCAGGGCGAGAGGGTCGAACGCCGAGAGAGGAAGGAGTGTTGCGCCATCAATGCGTTCTGCGGCGAATTCGCCGGCCTCGCGCACGTCGACGAGAAGGATTGCCTTCTCCGACAGCAGACGCGCGACGTCTCCAGGTTCGAGGTCGCGGACCGTCACGGGGATCGCTCGCGCATGAGATGGACCTCCTGTTGTCCCGGAGAGGCGCAGGCCCGGGATTGATCAAAATCAATGAACTCGGAACGATCCCCCAATACCAGTCTGGAACCTGCAGGATCTGACTTTCCGGCCCTCATCGGCGAGAGTACCGTGTCCGGAACGTCGAGTCTCCATTCCCGCAGCGTATTCATCCGATCAAACGGCGCAGTGCGAATGTTCCCGAAGGTTCTACGGAGAGAAGTCCTTCTTATGCTTGGCGCCAAGGGTGCCGCGCTCGCATTGATCTACTTCGTCTTCTTTGCACCGGCCATGAAACCTGAACCGAACCGCACGGCGATGCAAGCGCATCTGCTGGACGCTCGATCGAGATAGGACCCCGCAGATGGACATCGTCGAACTGTCGAGACTGCAATTCGCGATTACGGCGCTCTATCACTTCCTGTTCGTTCCGTTGACACTCGGTCTCTCGGTGCTGCTGGGCATCATGGAGACGGTCTATGTGATGACCGGAAAATCCATCTGGCGCGATCTCACGAAGTTTTGGGGTACGCTGTTCGGTATCAATTTCGCCATGGGTGTAGCGACAGGCATCACCATGGAGTTCCAGTTCGGGACCAACTGGGCCTATTACTCGCATTATGTCGGCGACATTTTCGGCGCGCCGCTGGCCATCGAAGGTCTGATGGCCTTCTTTCTGGAAGCGACATTTGTCGGCCTGTTCTTCTTCGCGTGGGACCGCCTGACCAAGGTGCAGCATCTCGCGGCGACATGGGCCCTGGCGGCCGGGACGAATTTTTCCGCGCTGTGGATCCTCATTGCCAATGGCTGGATGCAGTATCCGGTCGGCGCGCACTTCAACGTCGATACCATGAGGATGGAAGTGGCCGACTTTTCCGCGGTCCTGTTCAATCCGGTTGCCCAGGCGAAATTCGTGCACACTGTCAGCGCCGGATACGTGACCGGCTCCGTCTTCGTGCTTGCCGTCAGCGCGTGGTACCTTCTGCACGGCCGGTACGTCGAATTCGCGAAACGCTCGATGACGGTGGCCGCCAGTTTCGGGCTTGCATCGGCGTTGTGCGTCGTCGTTCTCGGCGATGAGTCCGGATATACGGCCGGCGCCAACCAGAAGATGAAAATTGCCGCCATCGAAGCAATGTGGAACACCGAACCAGCGCCCGCGTCGTTCACGCTGATCGGCTTTCCAGACCTTCAGTCGCATACGACAAAAGCAGCGATCCGCATTCCATGGGTATTGGGCCTGATCGCGACACGTTCGATCGACAAGCCCGTGGCCGGGATCAACCAGCTGGTGGACGAATCCGCAACGCGCATCAAAGACGGCCTGCTCGCTTACGATGCGCTTCGTTCCATTGAGAAGAACGCTGCGGATCAGTCAGCCCGCGCGGCGCTCGACGCGCATGTTGCGAATCTGGGTTACGCCTTGCTCCTGAAGCGTGAACGGTCGGACATAGAGAACGCAACCCCGGATCAAATTCATCTGGCAGCCTTGAGCACAATCCCCGATGTGCCGGTGCTCTTCTGGGCATTCAGGATCATGGTGGGCTTCGGCTTCTGGTTCATCATCCTGTTCTCGATCGCATTCTGGCTTTCGGCGCGTCAGCAGCTCGACAAATCCAGATTGTTCCTGTGGGCAGCGTTGCTCAGCATATTCGATCCCTGGCTTGCGGCCGAACTCGGATGGATCGTTGCGGAGTACGGCCGGCAGCCCTGGGTCATCGAGGGTGTCCTGCCGACTGCGCTCGGTGTTTCGTCGACCACGGCGGGAAATGTGGAGTTCAGCCTCGCAGGTTTTGCGCTGTTCTATTCGGCTCTCCTGGTCGCCGACGTCTACCTGCTCGTCAAGTATATCCGCCTCGGACCTGACACGGCGTCGGTCGCTGCCGTGCGCCTTGCCGCTCAACCCGCGGAGTGATGCCAATGCTGAACTATGAAACGCTTCGTCTCGTCTGGTGGGCACTCTTGGGTATCCTCCTCATCGGATTTGCCGTGATGGACGGGTTCGACCTGGGAACGGCCGCGCTGTTGCCTTTCGTGGCGCGCAATGACGTCGAGCGCCGGGTCGCAATTAATACCGTCGGTCCGGTCTGGGAGGGGAACCAGGTCTGGTTCATTCTTGGTGGTGGCGCGATCTTTGCGGCCTGGCCTGCACTCTATGCGGCCAGCTTTTCGGGCTTCTATCTCGCGATGTTTCTGGTCCTGGCCACACTCATCCTTCGGCCGGCGGGGTTCAAATACCGCAGCAAGATCGACAACCCGACCTGGCGCACGTTTTGGGACTGGGCGCTATTTGTCGGTGGCATCGTTCCTTCCCTCGTGTTCGGCGTCGCATTCGGCAATCTGTTCGAAGGCGTTCCGTTTTCATTCGACGGCGACCTGCGATTTCACCCCGATATTTCGCTCTTGTCTCTGCTCAATCCGTTCGCGCTTCTGGTTGGGCTGGTCAGCCTGTCGATGATCGTGCTGCACGGCGCCACCTGGCTCAATCTGAAAACGGAAGGCGCAGTTAAGGCACGTGCAGGCACCGCGATGTTGTTCGCCGCGATTGTCTTTTGCCTGTTGTTTTCAGTCGCAGGTTACTGGCTGTCCCGGTTCAATGCATACGAGGTGTCCGGCCCGCTGCTGCATGACGGGCCGTCGAATCCGCTGATGAAAGCCGTCACGCAGTCCGGCGCGAGATGGCTCGCGGCCGGGCCCTTGCATGCATGGGCATGGCGCTTGGCGGCTCTTGCGTTTCTGGGCGCCGCCCTCGCCGTGTTGCTACGCGGCAGGCCCGGACTGGCGTTCATCGCATCCGCCCTGGTTCCGTTTGGAACGATCTCGGCAGCCGGCGCCGCGCTGTTTCCCTTCCTGCTGCCGTCCTCCAGCAATCCGGGAATGAGCCTGACGGTGTGGGACGCGTCTTCAAGTCCGCTGACGCTCGGCATCATGCTGGGCGCGGTCGCGATCTTTCTTCCCATCGTGCTGGCATACACCGCCTGGGTGTATCACGTGATGCGCGGCCCCGTGCGTGCTTCCGACATCGAAGCCAATCCGAAAACCGCCTACTAGGAGCGAGAAGCGATGTGGTATTTTTCCTGGGTGCTCGGTCTAGGTTTCGCGGTAACGCTTGCCGTGCTCAACGCCATCTGGCTCGAGCAGCGGGCAGGAGACGATCGGTAGTCCTCAGCCGATCTTCCGTACGCGCGCAGCATCGAAGGGGTGATTGATCAGCGCCTCCATCATTTCGACGACCCAACCTGTTCGGCAAGCATGGCGGCGACGTCCGTCTCTCGCCCCTCACGCGCATGAAACCGCGCAATAATTTCAAGTTCCATGGTCTCCTCCGAAAGACAGGGACCGGCCGAGTCGTTGCCGACGTCGCCTCAGGCCGGGTGAACTCTCCGTTTGCGGGACTGCACCTGCATCTCGCCACGCCTGCGCATAAATTCACGGAAATGTGGATGAATTCAACGGTCGAAAACGTCATAGTTGACCGAGTAGTTTGTCCAGGATGAGGAGCGAACCATGCGCCGAACAATGTTGCTCGCTTTACTGCTCTGTTGCACCATCGGCAGTGCCGCCGAGGCCCAACCTGCGACGCCCGAACGAGGGCCGTCAAAGTGCTTCTTCGCCAACCAGTTCGAAGGTTGGAAGGCGCCGGATGACAAGACACTTTTTATTCGCGTCACGCCGCATCGCTATTTCCGTCTGGATCTTGCAGGTACGTGCTCGTCGATCACGTTTCCGGGCTCGCACCTGGTGACTGTATTTCATGGCAGCGATGCGGTTTGCACGGCGCTCGATTGGGATCTGAAGGTCGTGCAATCGCCTCATGGCATTGCCGAAGCCTGCATCGTGAAATCGATGAAGGAGTTGACACCGGAAGAGGCCGCCGCAATCCCGCCCCGCTTCCATCCCTGACGGCTGCTTGCCGGGTAGGTATAACTCTCGGGTGGACGAGCGGCGCGTCCGCGCCATATGTAAAGGATGGATGTCGCGAACCCGGCCGCTTCGCCGCCGTGGCGGTTGTTCATTCCCAAAGTCGTCACGACTTTCCGGGAAGGTTATTCGCTGGACAGTGCCCGGGCCGATTTGTTCGCAGGCCTGACGGTAGCCATTGTCGCCCTGCCGCTCTCGCTGGCGCTGGCGATCGCAAGCGGAGTCGATCCGGGCCGCGGTCTCTTCACTGCTGTTGTCGCCGGTTTCCTTGTTTCGGCGCTGGGTGGCAGCCGATTTCAGATCGCGGGTCCGACCGGCGCGTTCGTGGTCGTCGTGGCCGGCGTGGTTCAGAAATTCGGCTATGAGGGCCTGGTTGGCGCCACCATGATGGCGGGCATCCTGCTGATCCTGACCGGACTTGCCCGACTCGGAACCTACATCAAATACATTCCTTATCCCGTCGTCACCGGTTTCACCTCCGGCATAGCGGTCGTGATCTTCTCGAGCCAGCTGGGGGATCTTCTCGGTCTCAGCGCCCGTCATGTTCCGGCCGACTTTGTGGGCAAGCTTCAGGCGTACGCAGGCGCCGCCGACACGTTCAATCCGGTCGCGTTTGGCATTGCGGCGGGCACGCTGACGCTCATCCTCCTGCTGCAGAGATTTGCCGCGCGCGTCCCGTCGTTTCTCGTTGCCATCGTGGCAGCCGGATTGGCCGTGTGGTTCTTCAAACTCCATGTGCCCACGATCGGAACGAAGTTCGGCGGCATACCCTCGTCGCTTCCGTCGCCACACGTGCCGACGTTCAACTTCGAAGAGCTTCGAGCGCTGTTTCCAGCCGCATTCACAATCTTCGTATTGGGGGGAATCGAGTCGCTCTTGTCCGCGACTGTTGCCGACGGAATGACGGGACGCCGCCATCGCGCCAATTGCGAGCTGGTGGCGCAAGGTATCGCCAATGTTGCCGCTGCTGCGCTGGGGGGCATTCCTGCCACAGGCGCGATTGCACGTACAGCCACGAACATCCGGGCCGGCGGGCGAACTCCGGTCGCGGGAATGGTCCATGCGGCGGCAATCCTGACGATGATGGCCGCATTTGCACCGCTGGGTTCCTACATCCCTCTGGCGTCTCTCGCGGCGATCCTGACGATCGTTTGCTGGAACATGGCCGAAGCGAAGGTTTTCAGCTTGATCCTGCGCAGCGCATCCGGGGACCGCACGGTACTGCTGGCGACGTTTCTGCTGACCGTTTTCTTCGACCTTTCAATCGGGATTGCGACAGGCGTTGTGTTGGCCTCGCTCATGTTCGCCCACAAAATGGCCCAAGTGACCGAAGCGAGAGCCTATGTCGGCAGCGTTCCGCCCGATGTGGACGAGATCGCCTCGCCCAACAGCGATGCGCTGGCGAGAACCGAATTGCCGCCCGGCGTCGAGGTGTTCCGCCTGAGCGGACCCTTCTTTTTCGCGGCTGCAATGGAATTCGAAGATGTTTTGTCGAGAACGGGCAGCAATCCCAAAGTGCTCATTCTTCGAATGGCGGGCGTGCCCGTCATCGACAGCACGGGAGCTGCTGCCCTGAAACGGCTGGAAAAAGGCGCCGCCTCGAAAGGTACGACCATCATACTCTCCGAACTCGGACTCGAACCGCAGCAGGTGTTGGCCGGTCTTCATGTCAAATTTCAGGTCGCTGCGACTTTCCCGGAGAGCCTTGGGCTTGCGCGAGAGGTGGTGGGTCAGAACCTGCGGCCGCCATCCCCCAGCGGCAGTCTGGCTATTGGTTCAGGTTGAGATCCCGCTTCATCGACCGGGTACGGTGCGAAGCATGACCGGGTAACGGCGGGATCAGCGGGCCCGGCTCGGTTTACGCGCAAGAAAAGCTCCGACGCCGAGAGCACCGGAGTTGATGGCTCTGTGCACCGTGGCCCATTTTTCGAGTTCATTGACGAGCTCGTCGGCGATCCGCGCGCGTTGCTTTCCGGTGGCCTTGTTGACGGCTTCAAAGACGCCGACGGAACCGGCAAGACTGTCGCGCACGAGTGCTGCAACATCCCGGGAAAGGTCGCGACGGTCTGCCACGACGAACCCGACCTCCGATAGCGCATTCGCGAAGGGAAAGGAATCGTGGACAGCGCGGCCCATCAACGCGGATGCTTCGCCGGGCCCGGCGTCGATGCCGACGGTGTCGACGGCCAGGAGTCTTGCGCCGTCGGCCATGACGCGATGAATCTGGGCAAACAATTCGCGCAGCGAATATGGGAAGCGTCCGACATCGGCGATGACGAACATGTCGTAGAGACGTTGCGAGCGTGATAGTTGCTCAAACGGGCGAAACGTAATGTTCGAGTGCGCAGCGGGCGGTACACATTCGATGAGGGAACCGGTTTCGTAGCAATCTGCCCGAATGCGGTTGCCCTTCGCGAACTCGACAAGAGGTCCGCAGAGCCCGCAGCCGACGATACAGATTGTTTCTCCAGCTACCGGCTCGAGCATTTCAAAGGCCATTTCGCACGCGACTCGTTCGACCGGGGACAGACAGCCCTTGCCCCAGATCGACCGCTTGATATTGGGCAGGTGGTCCTGAACCTGCAGATCGGCTGCTACGGGAATTATGGTGCTCAGATAGTTTGGCTCGCCGGCTGCAGGTCCGTGCTTCGAGTGGCTGGTCGCAGAGGGTTTCATTGTAGGCAGACCGCCAGATCATGGCGGTCGCGCTCGCTGACGGCACGGGCGATCAATTCCCAGTTCTCCGCAATGCGCAGAAAGTCGGATTTCAGGGCGGGGCTCGAAATGTCCGCCAGCCACCGCGCTTCCGCGGCGCGGCGCAGGTAACACTCAGCTTCCGATTCCATTTCCGGCCCTCGCTATGGAGCCGGCCGATCGTCGACATTTCGGGACCGCGGACAAGTTCGTGAATGTGCGTAGGACTGCAGCTCGAATACAGGAAACCACGTATGACCGAATGACGCGGCATCGGGCGAAATGGTGTAATGTCCTGTCCGTCCGGAGCGGGCGAATCGGGAGGGCGGGGAATGGGCGGCGAATTTCGGACAGGCATAGCCCTCATCTGCGCAGTGTGGCTGTTGTGCGGGTGTACGTTTTCCGATGCGCTGCGAAACGATCCTGTCTATGCGATTCGCACGAGCGGCGCAGATTCCCACACCCTCACCATTCCATTCGTCACGGATCGGAAAAATGACGGATTGGGCCTCGGCGGATTCGGTAATCACTGGAGTTCCAGGATCCAGTGCGGGACGTTCACCGTCACTGTTCCTGCGTCGTCATCGCCCGGCGATCGGGCGGTAAGCGCAAGCGAACCGAGCATCGCTGCGTGCGACGCAGGCGCGCCGCTCGGCGGGTTTGTCGCGGCAGTCAAGCGAGCCGGCCAGGCGTCACATTGCGATAACGTGCTGCTCTATGTCCATGGTTACAACAACACGTTTCGTTCGGCGGTGTTGAGGACCGCGCAGCTCGCCGTCGATGCGGAATGGCCATGCGCAGCTGCGGCTTTCAGCTGGAGCAGTGAAGGCAAGTTCGATCGCTATGCCGCGGATATCGAGCGCAGCGGCTATGCGGCGCCGGCGCTGATGGAAGTGCTGAAGGCGCTCAGCGACGGCGGTATCAAGACGAACATCATCGCGCACAGCATGGGAGCACGGCTCACATTGACCGCACTCGCCGCCTTGCGGATCGTCTGCACGGAACAGGCTCCCGTCGTCAATGAACTGATTCTTGCCGCACCCGACGTCAATGCGGAGAAATACAACGACGATTTCGGAACCCTGCTGACGCACGTTTCTCCGTGTGTGCATCGCGCCACTATCTATGCGTCGTCGAACGACATGGTGCTCATGCTGTCCGAGAGTCTGCACGGCGGGATACCCCGCGCCGGCCTGGAGCCGGACCGCGATATTCGCTACGCGCTCAGCGGCGGGCGCGTCGACATTGTCGACGCAAGCAATGCTCCCGGCGATCCTCTCGGGCACGGATACTTCGTCTCGTCGAAGGAGATGCTCGATGACATCATGCGCGTGCTGCACGGCGCAGATGTCGTAAGCCGCGCCACGCTCTCGGCTCCGGGTGAGCCGACGCTTCAGTGCGCAAACCCGGATAAGGCGTGCAGTGGCGGTGACGACCGCTATGTCTTGTCGGTTGCACCGGGCCGGAGACCCGATTTGATCGCGCAACTCGAACGCGCGATTCTCAGGGGCGTGCTGGCGATCAAAACGCAATCGCCGGGATTCTGAAATTTCCTACCTACGCCAGCGCTGGATTCAGGGCCGCTCCGCGCGACTTTATCCATTTTTCGGATTTGGCTGAGGTTGATCGCCGGGCTGCTCTTGGTTCGACGGCGCGTCTCGTCCATTCGGAGCAGTCGGCGCACCGGAATCGGAATTTGATGCATCTCCTGATGATCCCGAGGGATCAGGGGAACCGTCGGTTGCGTTGTACCCTCCTTCCACACTGCGGAACTTGGAAAACGACTTGTTCTTCCAGTCGGAGTAGTTGATGACGATATTGTTGGTGATCTGCCTTGCCACGTCGCTGTCGCATTTGTAGCGGTTGATCAGCACCACGGCGTCTCTTTGCCCGGCGTCGTGTGCGAACGAAGATGCGGCGCCCGATTCAAGCGCCACCACAATGCCGGTCTTCCCTTCATTCTTTAGTGCGTCGACGTAGGACAGGACCTGCGCGACATCCAGGGATAACGTTCCCAATTGAGTGACGAGCGGCTTGCAGTGCTGATCGACGTACAGGAGTTTGTCGGAACCGAGCTCTTCGATGACGCCTCTGACATAGTGCAGGAAAAGGGGCCTCATCTTCACGTCGTCGAACTTGCCCGTGTACAATTTTGCCATGTAGTCGCCGTACTGAAACCCGCTGGGGTCGAACGTGGCGCGGTCGATGGCGTCTTTGGTTTCCTTCACTGCGAGATCGCCATCCGGGAATCCGTCCTGTGCCGCACGTTGATACCAGTAGAGGGCGGTGTGAGCGTCCTGCTTCTCGGCGTTAGGAAGTCCGCGTCCTTCAAGGAAGGCATCGCCCAGATATTTTTCGGCCGCAGGGTAGTTTTGCCCGCCCGCCTTGGTAAAGGGAATGAACGCGGCCCGGTCCTGATGCGCCACCCAGTACGATCGCCCGAGTTCGAACCAAGCCCTGGGGTTCTGCGAATTGAGCGAAGCTGCCTGACGGCAGGCGTCTATGGCCGCACCTGGAGCCAACTGCTCGTCCGATACACCCGCCGAATATCTTTTCGGATCATGGGGATCGGAGGCCAGGGAATCGCATTTGGCGAGAGCGTCCGCTGCAACCTTTCCGGAATCCTCGGAATTGCTGCAGGATTGCAGCACCAACGCTGCGATTGCCGTCACAAGCAATCTGTGCGAAGTATGCAATATTCGCATCGCCTGCCCCCGCAAGGTCTGAACCCGTGGAGCTTGCACATGACGCTCGGTCTTCGTCCAGTCTTATTTCTCATCTCCCTCTTGACTCTACTATCGAGTTTTCCGGCTATCTCTATTTCGCAGGAAGAGGGGCGGCCGCATCAGGACCACGACACGACTTCAGGCGCAGAGCCGGAGGATCGCCGCACGCAAAGCGGTCGCGAGCATGATCAGGAAGTCACCAAGGCAAGACAAGTCGGAGAGGAGACTGATCTCTCGAAGCGCAACAACGCCCAAGTTCACGATGCGAGCACGTTGGAGGCGGAGGCCGAAGCGGACGCACGGCGAAGCAATTCGGAGGCTTCTACTGCCGAAGGCCGCGAATCGGTGTCGACGAATGGAATGGGGGGGCGAAAGCTGACCGCTCAAGAAAGGGCGGAATTTGATGCTTTCGCAGATCGGGCCGAAACAGCAGGTCTAGTCGAAAACCCGAGCCGAACGGGAAGCTGGGGAAAGGTCGGGCCTGATGGAAAATTTCACGAAGTTGCGCGTATAGACGTCGGCGAAGCGGGAAAACCCGGATGGCGCGGAGAGACCCACGTGCACATCGACGGGACGGAAGGGGATCACTTGCCCGCTGATGCCAAAATTCCCGGAGAGCAAAAATAGTGCACGCTATCACCATCGCCGAACTCGAATGGTTTCACGATGCGATCGTCGAGTCGATAGACTATCTCGCTTCAGAGCCAACCACGCGACAACTGACCATAGTTTTAAAATGCTCCAACGATGCGGGCACTCCGGAGTGGGATGGGAAGCGGGTGCAAATAACAGCTGATGATGTTGTTCTCATGAGGCATCTGGTCTTCGCAACGAGTAACGCCGAATCCATTGACGCGATTCACGAGAGCGTTTCGCAAGAAATGATTGGCATGAGAATGAAGCTCACAAGCATCGGAGCGATGATTCCAGGTAAGGCATTCACTATCAATTTTCACAGCGGGTCGTCTCTGGAGTTGGTCTGCAAGGGGATGTTGATTGAGATGCTCGCCTAAGTCGCTTGTGCAGAAGCGGCTTTTCGCCGTCAACGTCGTTTGACGGCGGACGATGTTTAACACCGCGCACGGAGGGGGTATGAATAGCGGGGCATTACAATTTCGTGCTGGGGCGCCTGAATTTATACGAGCATGGTGGTCTAGGTTCCATGCCAGCCGGCCCACCTACCTCATTCCGATCACCGCTCTGACAGCGACATACCTGGCGTTCGAATTGTCGTTCAACGCCCGATTGCTCGATGTCGTCGGCGGATTGCCGTCGCACGACGAAGTTCAATCCATCGAGCACTGGGGCCGTTATATTTCGGGTACGGCGCTCGCCCTGGCGATTTGGGGCAGCGTCGTCATGCCGCGCGGAACAAGGGACGGATGGAAGGTGTCGACATGGGTCGCCGTTCTTGGCCTGTCGGCGGTCGTATCGATCTACATGGTCTATAATCTCGAAGGCAATTTGATCGACCATCTCACGGATCAATCAGATGGGCCGACGCGCCAGCGTGCGTTGTATCTGGCGGCGCTGAGGGGCGGAATTCTCGCCGGTCACATTCGCGTGCCGACGATGAACTTGACGCACGAGGAGTTGTCCGCGCCCGAGGGAAAGACATTTGCCGCACTCTTTCCGGTCCTTGCGTATTCCGACAATGGTCTCATCAGCAAGGCAGATAAGGCGCTCGTTCCTGCAGTGCAGGCCGGCGTCGCCCAAAGCTTTGCCGACAGGTTTGGCAACGCTTCCCAAGCCTGCGCAAAGTATTGGAAGGTCGTGCTGCGGTTCGGCGGTCTTTTCAATCAGTACGCCGACGGGCTTGATCGGCTCCACGATCAGCTTGCGGACATTCCGAGGAAGCAGGAGGCGGCGTGGCAGGACTACGTGTCCGGACTTCCGGACAGCCTCACGCCGGAAACGGTACCGGAGAATCTCTACGAAACTGTCCGCGAAAAGGTCCGTGCCGGGGGCGTCAACGTCGCGGCAGATTGGATTCCGAGCGATCAAAAAGGATTTTACGAGGCGTACGCCGATCAGGCACGCACGGAAGCCCATAACGCATTCCAGAAGGCAGTCCGTGACCGGTTCGGACCGGACGTAACGCTTCCGGAGGACCTCACCATTAAGACCTATTTCAATTTACCGAACGTGCAGCAGCGGATGAGGCAGGCGCTCGGCCTTCCTGAGTCGATCGAGCTGCCGGGCGTGGCCGACGGACCGACATTCGAGCGGCTCGTCTACGATCCGATGCTCGTAACCCAGGTCGACAACACGATGTTATGCTATCGCTCCAATCCCTCGACATTGGCTGACGGTGGCTCCAAGGAGCAGGCCGGACGCCGTGTCATGAGGGCGCTTCTGGTGCCTCCCATTGCTCTTGCATTCTCGCTGATCGGCGCACTGGTGCATGTCACAAAATTTTTGAACTATTCGCTGCGGATATTCGTCAATCGGGCTTGGCTGAACATACGCACGATCGGCCTTGCGGTCGCGCTTGTCGCGTTGTGCGCGTTTGCCGCTCCGAACGACGTTACGAAATCCGAGGGCTATGGCACAATGAAGGAAGAGACGAGAGCGAATTTGGGAAGCCTATTCGTCGTTGCGTTCAACTGGGTCATTCAGGCCCAGCACTTTGCCTATCCGTTCGACGAGGCGGTCAGGGTTCACATTCTCGATGGTTGGACGTTCGGTTATCCGAGCGCAAACGCGGCGCACCAATCTCCAGATCCCTGCGTGCCTTCCGCGAGCTGAAATAGCAGCGCGACGCCGAGACCGGAACGATCAGTGCATCAGCGTCAGGCCAGAAGGACAACGTCGTTCGGTCGCCGCGAGCTGCCGTGTCCTAACCTGCGGTGCCGGGTGTGAAGGAGCCGACCGTGTTGTAGGGCGTATTGTTTGCATCAATGGTCGGGGCGCTGTTCAGGCAATTCGGATCGAAGCGAACTGTACGAGGTATCGCCTTTGGCGCAAGCGAATCGGCCTGGCTCTGGTCCGTCGTCGACGTCGTCCGCGGCTTCTTATGATGGGCGGGTTTGGGGGCGGGCGGAGTCGAGTCCGTCGCTGCTGTCGAGTTTCCCTGGTCGCCAGGCGCGTTCGACGCCGTCTGTGTCGACAATTGTCCGGACGATGGTTGCGAGGGGGCGGAGCCGGGAGCGCCCTCGGAGCCGGCAAATGCGGTCGCCCTGTCGATCGGGCCGTACATCTGGCCTTGAGAATATATCCACACGCGCCCGTCTGATCGATCCGCAGGTTGAGCGAACATCTGCTGTCCGTCGGTCGAAAAATTTAGCGGCGTGTGACAATCGCCCATGTGCCAGTTGTGGAACGGCGGGCTCGACACATCGACTGCGACATAGTCCACCGGACAATCGGGCGTAGACGATTGCAATACGGTAACGGGATTTGACGGCGTGTCCTGCACGGCAACGATCTCGGCATCGGCCGGCGCGCCAAGCTGAAGCTGATAGGCCCCCACGGTCATAGCGTAGTTGCCCGTATTGTTATCTTTGCCGAAGTTGACGCGCCTGTGATGTGTGATGAACGACGATATTGGCGAATAGTGCGGCGGCGCAGCTCCCGCCTGTGTTCCGGTAGGATTGTCACGCATTGGCGCGAGCGGAGGACGTGTGTCGCTCTCGAACGGGTTCTCGCCATGGAACAGCTTCATTGGATTGAAATGAACCTGCCCGGGTGGCGGCGGGGGATTGCCGGGATTCACGGGCGCCCGCTGAAGCGGAGTTGTTCGAAACTGCCCATTCCCTTGCTGAGGAGTGCTTGGTGCCGGCGGGTTGGTCGGCGGATGCGGAATGTGAAGAAGATCAAATAAAGTTGGTGGGTGTGGGGGAACCGGCTGGCCGGGAACGACGCCGCTCTGAACCGGAGCTGCTGTGGGCTTCTTTGGAGGCGGAGGCTTGGTTGCCGCAATCGACGTGTCGCATAATGCGGCGACAAGCATTGCCGCCAGCATCGACGTCATCGCAAGGCGCGCTGTCGATCGAAGTGACGCAGAGTTGCTCAGCTCGACGCGGAAGCGCGTAGTGCCACTCGTGTGCATACGCTCCCCCCCTTATAGATACGTTCGAGCCTTGAATTGGTACCGCGGTTGGATTTCTTGTCAAGGGCTCAAAGTATTGAGCTTGGGTTTGATGCCAACTGACCAGATGTCGTTAGCGTGCGCGAAGGCTGAATTCCGCTAAACGCTTTGCGCAAGGCCACGATGACATTGGTGTACCGTCTGAAGACATTGGGTTCACGCGAGACGAAATTCGGAGAAATCAAAGGTCTCTGGTGGTTTTCGCGCCGACACGATTGCGGTCAGTTTGTGATACGCAACCGTTGTCACTAATACCGGTTGCGCGCGGCTGCTGTGTTGGGAAGCAGCGACTGCCTGCTAACCGTCGCTTTGGACGAATGCCCGACATAGTGTTGCATGAACCGAAATAGGTTTGCGCAAATCCTGATCGAGCCTGGAGCCGGTTCGATATGGTCATGATCTCGCGGTTGTGGCGGAACAGAGGCCAAACTTGATCGTGCATCTCGCGTGCGCAATTCTAGAAGGCGTGCTGGCGATCAAAACGCAATCGCCGGGATTCTGAAGGAGCGTCTGATGCACAAGGATGAACTGACCCAATGGGCGCTGGCGAACGGATGGCAGATGATCGACGGCTGTCCGAGCCTCACGAAGCCCTCGTCGCCCGCCCAGGCCATCGTCCGATTGGTGCTGAAGTCGACTGTGGTGACTCTCGAAGTGAAAAAGCCTGCCGGCAAGTGGGAGAAGATCTCCGGCGTTCCCTACGCGAAGATCGACGTCGATTCCGAGACAGGATTTCCCCGTGGGCTCGGCCTCGACACGATCAGCGGCTTTTCGATGCTGATGCAGGACAACAAGAACCGCGCGGTGTTCGCGCGGAAACCTGACCATGCCGGGCGTGATTGACGGCGGGGTGTGTCACCTTGACCGCAATTAAGAATGAGTTGCATTATTCCAGCAGATTGGCCCGGATACTGCGTCCTGCATGCGTCTCGGATGCGTCTTGATCCCGTCTTTGACCGCTCTCGTTTGCGCCATCTGTGGCTCCTGGGCCAGACATCGAACCGCCACGCAAAATCCAACCCGAACGCGCCATGGCGGCAACACGCGGACGCATTGGGGGCGCCTGCCGCCGAACCGAAAACGGCAATTGCGACATTTCCTTTCGCAACCCTTGACCCCTGAATCCCACCCCTCTATATAGCGCCACCTTCACGGGCAGGCCGTCTGCGGGATACGCGCGGAAACGCTGTCGGGAAGCCAGTTTGAGAGTGTTTGAGAACGCGCGATTTGGGAGTGGTTCCCAAATCCTCCGCGCTTCGCCGGGGCGGGCTCCGAAAGGGCCGGCGCCGGATTTGTCACTTGGAATGCAGGAAGCTTCGATGCCGACGATCAACCAGTTGATCCGCCACTCGCGTGGCGAAAAACCCAAGCGGAACAAGGTTCCGGCGCTGGCCGGATCGCCGCAGAAGCGCGGCGTCTGCACGCGCGTATACACGGTGACTCCGAAGAAACCGAACTCGGCGCTGCGCAAGGTGGCCAAGGTCCGGCTGACCAATGGCTACGAGGTCGTGAGCTACATTCCCGGCGAGGGTCACAATCTCCAGGAGCACTCGGTCGTGTTGATCCGCGGTGGCCGCGTGAAGGATCTTCCCGGCGTTCGCTATCACATCATTCGCGGCGTCCTCGATACGCAGGGCGTCAAAGACCGCAAACAACGCCGTTCGCTCTACGGCGCCAAGCGCCCGAAATAGGAAGGAGAGCGAACCATGTCCCGCCGCCATCGCGCAGACCACCGTGAGATCGTTCCCGACGCCAAATTCGGCGATCTGGTGCTCGCGAAATTCATGAACAGCCTGATGTACCACGGCAAAAAATCTGCCGCGGAAACCATCGTCTACGGCGCGTTCGATACGATCCAGTCCAAGACCAAGCAGGATCCGCTGGGGGTCTTTCACGAGGCGCTGCGCAACGTGAGCCCGGCGCTTGAAGTGCGTTCGCGACGCGTCGGCGGTGCAACGTATCAGGTGCCTGTCGAAGTGCGCCAGGATAGAAGCCGTGCGCTGGCGATCCGCTGGCTGATCAACGCCGCGCGTGCGCGCAACGAGCCGACCATGACCGGCCGGCTCTCGGGAGAGATATTGGACGCCGCAAATAACCGCGGCTCGGCCGTCAAGAAACGGGAAGATACACACAAGATGGCGGAAGCCAATCGTGCCTTCTCGCACTATCGCTGGTGACGTGTAAGCGTATCTGAGGAACCAGTCATGGCCCGCCAAACACCGCTCGAGAAATACCGCAATATCGGCATCGCCGCGCATATCGATGCCGGCAAGACGACGACGACCGAGCGCATCCTCTATTACACCGGAAAGAGCCATAAGATCGGTGAAGTGCACGACGGCGCCGCCACCATGGACTTCATGGAACAGGAGCAGGAGCGCGGCATCACCATCACGTCGGCTGCCACGACGTGCTTCTGGAACGATCACCGCATCAACATCATCGACACGCCAGGCCACGTCGATTTCACGATCGAAGTCGAGCGCTCAATGCGCGTGCTCGACGGAGCAGTGGCGGTGTTCGATGCTGTCGCCGGCGTGGAGCCTCAGTCCGAGACCGTCTGGCGCCAGGCCGACAAATACAAAGTTCCGCGCATTTGCTTCGTCAACAAGATGGATCGTATCGGCGCGGATTTTCCGCGTTGCGTCGCCATGATGATCGACCGTCTGGGTACGCGACCGTTGGTCATCACCTGGCCGATCGGCAGCGAAAGCGAGTTCAAGGGCATCGTCGATATCGTTCGCATGAAGGCGCTCATCTGGCACGACGAGCAGCTCGGTGCGAAATTTGATGAAGTCGAGATTCCCGCGGAGTTGAAGGCGAAAGCGGAGGAGTTGCATCTGCAACTCGTCGAGACGGCGGTCGAAGAAGACGAAGAGCTTCTGGCTGCATATCTGGACGGCAAGATGCCAACCGTAGAGCAGCTCAAAGCCTGTATTCGCAGGGGCACAACGTCCTTCCATTTCGTACCAGTGATGTGTGGTTCCGCCTTCAAGAACAAGGGGGTGCAGCCGCTGCTCGACGCCGTGGTCGATTATCTGCCGTCGCCGCTCGATATCCCCCCCGTCGAAGGCATCGTTCCGGGCAAGAACGAGATCGTAAAGCGTCCGGCCGACGACAAGGCGCCGTTTGCCGGCCTTGCGTTCAAGATCATGGACGATCCGTTTGTCGGTTCGATCACGTTCGTGCGCGTCTATTCGGGCTCGGTGTCTTCTGGCACCGGCACGTTGAACTCGATCAAGGACAAGAACGAGCGCGTCGGGCGCATGCTGCTGATGCATGCCAACAGTCGTGAGGACGTGAAAGAAGCCAATGCAGGCGACATCGTCGCTTTCGCAGGCCTCAAATACACAACGACCGGCGAGACGCTGTGCGATCCGAACAACCCGGTGATCCTGGAGCGGATGGAATTCCCCGATCCGGTTATCGAAGTCGCCATCGAGCCCAAGACCAAAGCCGACCAGGAAAAGATGGGCATGGCGCTGGCGCGGCTGGCTCAAGAAGATCCTTCGTTCCGCGTCTCCACGGATGTCGAATCCGGCCAGACCATCCTCAAGGGGATGGGCGAGCTGCATCTGGAGATCAAGGTCGATATCCTGAAGCGAACCTACAAGGTCGATGCCAATGTCGGCGCGCCGCAGGTCGCCTACCGCGAAACGCTGTCGAAGCCGGTCACCATCCAGTACACGCACAAGAAGCAGACCGGCGGTTCGGGCCAGTTCGCCGAAGTGAAAATCGAGTTCGAGCCGCTCCCCCCAGGTTCCGGATTCGTGTTCGAGAATGACGTGGTCGGCGGCTCGATCCCGAAGGAATTCATTCCGTCAGTCGAAAAAGGCCTGAAAGCGCAGAAGGAGAATGGATTGATGGCGGGTTTCCCCGTCATTGACTTCCAGGCCCGTCTCGTCGACGGCAAGTACCACGAAGTGGACTCCAACGCGCTCACTTTCGACATCGCTGCGCGCGCGGCCTTCCGCGAACTGGCGTCCAGGGGCGTCGTGAAGCTGCTCGAGCCGATCATGAAGGTCGAAGTTGTCACGCCGGATGACTTCCTCGGCGGCGTCATCGGAGATTTGAATTCGCGGCGCGGCCAGGTGCAGGGAACGGATTCGCGCGGCAACGCGCAGGTCATCACTGCAATGGTACCGCTCGCGAACATGTTCGGCTACATCAACACGCTGCGGTCCATGACTCAGGGCCGTGCGCAGTACACGATGCAGTTCGACCATTACGAACAAGTTCCGCAGGCAATCGCGGACGAAGTCAAAGCCAAGTACGCCTAACCAACGTCAGGAGATCAGCCATGGGCAAGGCCAAATTCGAGCGGAATAAGCCGCACTGCAACATCGGAACCATCGGACACGTCGACCATGGAAAGACGTCGCTGACGGCCGCCATCACGAAAGTACTGGCCGAAACCGGTCAGGCGCATTTCACGGCCTATGACCAGATCGACAAGGCGCCGGAAGAGAAGGCTCGCGGCATCACGATCTCGACGGCACACGTCGAGTACGAAACCAACAATCGCCACTACGCGCATGTGGATTGTCCGGGTCACGCCGACTACGTGAAGAACATGATCACGGGTGCTGCCCAGATGGACGGCGCCATACTCGTCGTCTCCGCAGCCGATGGCCCGATGCCGCAGACCCGTGAACACATCCTTCTCGCGCGTCAGGTCGGCGTGCCGGCCCTCGTCGTGTTCATGAACAAGGTCGACATGGTCGACGATCCGGAACTTCTCGACCTCGTCGAACTCGAAGTCCGCGAACTCTTGTCGTCCTATGGTTTCCCTGGCGACAAGATCCCGATCGTTCGCGGGTCGGCGCTGTGTGCGCTGGAAGACCGCGAGAAGGCGATCGGTCATGATGCGATCATCGAGTTGATGAAGGCGGTGGACGAGAACATTCCGCAGCCCGAGCGCCCCATCGACATGCCGTTCATGATGGCGATCGAAGACGTGTTCTCGATCTCCGGTCGCGGCACCGTCGTGACCGGCCGTATCGACCGCGGTGTGGTCAAGGTCGGAGAGGAAGTCGAAATCGTCGGTATCCGTCCGACGTCGAAGACCGTCGTCACCGGCGTCGAGATGTTCCGCAAACTTCTCGATCAGGGCCAGGCCGGCGACAATGTCGGTTGCCTGCTGCGCGGCATCGAGCGCGAAGGCGTGGAGCGCGGCCAGGTTCTGGCGAAGCCGGGATCTGTGACCCCGCATACGAACTTCCAGGCGGAGGTGTATGTGCTCACGAAGGAAGAAGGCGGCCGTCACACGCCGTTCTTTGCGAACTATCGTCCGCAGTTCTACTTCCGAACGACGGACGTGACGGGAATCGTGAAGCTGCCGGAAGGAACCGAAATGGTGATGCCTGGCGACAACGTTTCCATCGAAGTCGAACTCATCGTGCCGATTGCCATGGAGGAGAAGCTTCGCTTCGCCATCCGCGAAGGCGGCCGCACGGTCGGGTCGGGTGTCGTCGCGAAGATCCTGAAGTAATTCGGCAGAAGGACGGCTCGCGCCGTATCGGAGACAAAAAGATGCAAGGCCAAAACATCCGTATACGGTTGAAAGCATTCGACCACCGCATTCTCGACAATTCGACGCGGGAAATTGTGAACACGGCGAAGCGTACCGGTGCACAAGTGAGGGGGCCCATCCCCCTGCCGACCGGCATCGAACGCTTCACCGTGAACCGTTCTCCGCATGTGGACAAAAAAAGCCGCGAACAGTTCGAAATCCGGACGCATAAACGGCTTCTCGACATCATCGATCCCACGCCGCAGACGGTCGACGCGCTGATGAAGCTCGACCTGGCGGCCGGTGTCGACGTCGAGATCAAGCTCTAAGGAGTAGGCGCGCGATGCGCACAGGCGTCATCACGCAGAAAGTGGGAATGATGCGGCTGTTCCTCGAGGACGGCCGGCATGTTCCCGTCACGGTCCTGAAGCTGGATGGCTGTCAGGTCGTGTCGTGCCGTACGCAGGAGAAGGACGGATACACCGCCGTCCAGCTCGGCACCGGCTTTGCGAAAACCAAGCGCCTCACCCGCGCCGACCGCGGGCGTTTCGCGCAGGCCGAGGTCGAGCCGAAGCGCAAGCTCGCGGAATTCCGAGTCGATTCCGAGAACCTGCTCGATGTCGGCGACGTGATCCTCGCCGATCACTTCGTGCCGGGTCAGAAAGTCGACGTCACCGGCGTAACCATCGGGCGCGGTTTTACGGGCGCGATGAAGCGCTGGAACTTCCGGGGTCTGGAAGCGAGTCACGGCGTGTCGATCTCGCATCGTTCGTTGGGCGGCACGGGCGGCCGGCAGGATCCCGGCAAGACCTTCAAGAACAAGAAGATGCACGGTCACTACGGCGATGAGCGCGTGACGACGCAAAATCTGGAAATTGCAAAAGTCGATGTCGAGCGCGGCCTGATCATGATCAAAGGCGCGGTGCCCGGCAGCAAGGGCGGCTACGTGATGGTGCGAGACGCCGCCAAGCGTCCGCGTCCTTCGGAAGCGCCGATGCCGGCCTCCGTTCGCAAGCGGGAAAACAACGGCAAGGTCGCAGAAGTCAAATCGGCGGAGGGCGGAGAGTGAAAACGAAAGTCCTCAAGTTGGATTCGTCGGATACTGCGGAGATCGAGCTCAACGATTTGATCTTCGGGCTGGAGCCGCGCATCGATCTCATCCAGCGCGTCGTGGTCTGGCAACTCGCCAAGCGCCGTGCCGGTACCCACAAAGTTCTCACCCGCGGTGAAATCAATCGTACCAAGCGCAAAGTCTACAAGCAGAAGGGTACCGGCCAGGCGCGCCACGGCGCGCGTTCGGCGCCTCTGTTCGTGGGCGGTGCGAAGGCGATGGGTCCGGTGCAGCACAGTCACGCCTTCGATCTGCCGAAGAAGGTTCGTGCACTCGGCTTGAAGCATGTGTTGTCCGCCAAGGCGAAAGACGGTGCGCTTGTCGTGCTCGACAGCGCCAGGTCGGCCAGCATCAAAACGAAGGATTTGGCGAAACAATTGGGTCTGCTGGGTCTGGAGAATGCGCTCGTCGTCGATGGCGAATTCGACCACAATTTCGCTCTGAGCGCGCGAAATCTGGCGGGCATCGGGCTGCTGTCCACTTCAGGACTCAACGTTTACGACATCCTGCATCGTGAAAAGCTCGTGCTGACCACGGCGGCGGTGAAGGCGATCGAGGAGCGGCTCTCATGAGCAACTACGACGTCATCCTCTCGCCGGTGATCACCGAAAAGGCGACCAAGCTTTCCGAAGCGAACCAGGTGGTATTTCGTGTGGCGCTCGATGCGACCAAGCCGAAGATCGCCAGGGCGGTCGAGGATTTGTTCAAGGTGAAAGTGAAGGCCGTCAATACGGTGCGTGTGAAAGGCAAGCAAAAGGCCTTTCGCGGTCACCGTTATGAACGCAGCGATTTCAAGAAGGCGATCGTCACTCTGGTTGAAGGCTACCAGATCGACATCAGCACGGGTCTCTGACAATGGCGCTAAAACAATATAAGCCGACGACTCCCGGCCAGCGCCAATTGGTGCTGGTGGACCGCTCGCAGCTTCACAAGGGCGATCCGATCAAGACGCTGACCGAGGGCCAGCATCGCCACGGCGGCCGCAACAACACGGGTCGCGTGACTGTGCGTTGGCAAGGCGGTGGTCACAAGCAGCGTTATCGCATTGTCGATTTCAAGCGCCGCAAATTCGACATCCCGGCCCGCGTCGAGCGTCTGGAATACGACCCCAACCGCACGGCGTTTATCGCCCTCCTGAAATACAAGGACGGTGAGCTGGCCTACATCCTCGCGCCGCAGCGCCTGGCCGTCGGAGACACCGTAATTTCCGGCGACAAGGTCGACGTGAAGCCCGGCAACGCGATGAAGCTCGCGGCGATGCCGGTCGGCACCATCGTGCATAATATCGAAATGAAGCCGGGCAAGGGTGGTCAGATTGCGCGCTCTGCCGGAACCTACGCTCAGTATCTCGGTCGCGATTCGGGCTATGCCATTCTGCGCCTCAATTCGGCGGAAGTGCGCCGGGTTCCTCTCGAATGCATGGCTACGGTCGGGGCAGTCTCCAACCCCGATCACATGAACGAGGTCATCAGCAAAGCCGGCCGCAACGTCTGGAAGGGCAAGCGCCCAAGTGTGCGCGGTACGGCGATGAATCCGATCGATCATCCGCACGGCGGCGGCGAAGGCCGCACCAAGGGCGGCCGCCACCCCGTAACGCCTTGGGGCAAGCCGACAAAGGGCGCCAAGACGCGAAAGAACAAGAAGACGACGAAATTCATCGTGCGCTCGCGCCACGCCAAGAAAACGCAAGGGTAATCCTGATGACTCGTTCCGTTTGGAAAGGACCGTTCGTTGACGGGTATCTGCTGAAGAAGGCGGATGCTGCACGCGGGTCGGGACGCAAGGATGTGATCAAGATCTGGTCGCGCCGGTCCACGATCCTGCCGCAATTCGTCGGACTGACATTCGGCGTCTACAACGGCCACAAGCATATTCCCGTGCTCGTGACGGAAGACATGGTCGGTCACAAGTTTGGCGAATTCTCTCCCACGCGCACGTTCTACGGCCATTCGGCGGACAAGAAGGCGAAGAGGGCGTAAGATGGGAAAAGACACGCGTCCCCGCGTCCTCAACGACAACCAGGCCAAGGCGATCGGGCGTGGCGTTCGTTCGAGCCCGCGCAAGCTGAATCTCGTCGCACAGTCCATTCGCGGCAAGACAGCCGAGCAGGCGCTCAACGAACTGACCTTTTCGCCGAAGCGCGTGGCCAAGGACGTGAAGAAAATTCTGCAATCCGCGATCGCGAACGCAGAAAACAATCACGATCTCGATGTTGACGATCTCGTTGTCACGGAAGCGAGCGTCGGCAAGAACATGGTGCTGAAGCGCTTTCACGCCCGCGCGCGCGGTCGCGGTGCAGCCGTGCATAAGCCGTTTGCGCAGGTAACGATTGTCGTCGAAGAGCGGCGTGAGAAGAAAGAGGCGGCGAAAAAGCCTGCCAGGAAACCGGGCAAGAGGCCCGCAACGAAAAAGCCGGCTGAGTCGGCGAAGGAGACGGCCTGATGGGCCAGAAGGTTAACCCGATCGGGCTGCGTTTGGGCATCAACCGCACATGGGATTCGCGGTGGTATGCCGGCAAGAAGGAGTACGGCAAGCTTCTGCAGGAAGACATCAAGATCCGCGATCATCTGAGCGAGCGGCTGAAGCAGGCCGGCGTCTCGCGCGTGGTGATCGAGCGTCCTCACAAGAAGTGCCGCATCACGATTCACTCCGCGCGGCCCGGTGTCGTCATCGGCAAAAAGGGAGCGGACATCGAGAAGCTGAAGAACGAAGTCCAGAAGTACACCGGCGACGAAGTTCACCTGAACATCGTCGAAATCCGAAAGCCCGAGATAGACGCCAAGCTCGTTGCCGAAAACATCGCACAGCAGCTGGAACGTCGCGTGGCATTCCGCCGCGTCATGAAGCGTGCCGTACAGTCGGCAATCCGTCTTGGCGCATTGGGCATCCGGATCAATTGCGGCGGCCGCCTTGGCGGCGCGGAAATCGCGCGTGTCGAATGGTATCGCGAAGGCCGCGTTCCCCTGCACACCTTGCGTGCGGATATCGATTTCGGCGTCGCGACCGCCAAGACGACTTACGGCACGTGCGGCGTGAAAGTCTGGATATTCAAAGGTGAAATCATGGAGCACGATCCGATGGCAACGGAACGGCGCCAGGCGGAAGCTTCCGATCCCAATCGTTCGGCAGGCGGCGGACAGCGCACGCCGGCATCTGCACCTGCGCAATAACGGATACGCGTCATGCTCCAACCCAAGCGCACCAAGTTCCGCAAGCAGCACAAGGGCCGTATCCACGGCGCCGCGAAAGCCGGTACGTCGCTCAATTTCGGTGCCTTCGGTCTGAAGGCGCTGGAGCCCGAGCGCATTACGGCGCGCGAGATCGAGGCGGCGCGGCGCGCCATCACGCGCCACATGAAGCGCGCAGGACGCGTCTGGATTCGCGTTTTCCCGGATGTGCCGGTGTCGAAGAAGCCGGCGGAAGTCCGCATGGGCTCGGGCAAGGGCGCTCCGGAATACTGGGTGGCGAAGATCAAGCCGGGGCGTATTTTGTTCGAAATCGACGGTGTCGATACGGAGACGGCGAAAGAAGCTTTGCGTCTGGGTGCAGGCAAACTTTCGATCCTGACGAAGTTCATCGCGCGGCCGGGCGTCTGAGGAGAACACGATGGCGAAGAAAGCGGTTACGGCCCACGACATGCGCGGCAAGACGCCGGACGAACTGGGCGATCAGCTGACCAAGCTGAAGAAGGAGCAGTTCAACCTGCGCTTCCAGCGCGCGAACGGCCAGCTGGAGAATACGGCCCGCGTCCGTGCGGTGCGCAAGGAAATCGCCCGAGTCGCAACGGTTATAACCGAGAAGAGCCGCAAGGCCGGTTGAAGGATAAGGACTGAGAGATATGCCCAAGCGCGTGTTGCAAGGCGTCGTAGTAAGCGACAAGAACGCCAAGACGGTGGTGGTGAAAGTGGAGCGGCGCTTCACGCACCCCATGCTGGGCAAAACCGTGCGCCGGTCGAAGCGCTATCATGCCCATGACGAGAACGGGCAATTTAAGGTCGGTGACCAGGTACGTATCCGCGAATGCAGGCCGCTTTCCAAGTTGAAGACCTGGGAAGTCGTCGGCCGCGTCGGCGATGAAGCTTAAGGCCGTCGGGAGCAGGTTCCATGATTCAAATGACAACCGAGCTGGACGTGGCCGATAATTCGGGTGCCCGTCGCGTAATGTGCATCAAGGTGCTGGGTGGCTCGCGGCGCCGATATGCCGATGTCGGCGACACCATTGTCGTGAGCGTGAAGGAAGCAATTCCGCGCGGCCGCGTGAAGAAGGGCGAAGTGCTTAAGGCGGTCATCGTGCGTACTGCCCACGGCGTGCGGCGGCCGGATGGAAGCCTGATCCGCTTCGATACGAACGCGGCGGTTCTCGTGAACAACCAAAACGAGCCGATCGGAACACGCATTTTCGGGCCCGTCACCCGCGAATTGCGCGCGAAGAACCACATGAAGATCATTTCGCTCGCGCCGGAGGTGCTGTGATGAGCGCGAAGATCAAAAAAGGCGATCGCGTTGTTGTCACGACCGGCCGCGACAAGGGCAAGAAGGGCGAAGTGCTCAAGGTTTACCCCAAGGAGGAACGCGCGCTCGTCTCCGGCGTCAACATTGTGAAGCGCCACCAGCGGCAGACACAACGCACGCAGGGCGGCATCATCAACAAGGAAGCGCCTTTGCACCTGTCGAATATCGCCCATGTAGATCCCAAGACGGGCGAGCCCACGCGCGTAGGATTCAAGGTATTGGGCGACGGCCGCAAGGTGCGTTTTGCCAAGAAGTCCGGTGAGGTCATCGATGTCTGAGAAAGACACAAAAGGCGGCGCGAAGCAGCCGCGCCAGAAGAATGACGATCCGAAGAAGATCGAACAGAAGAAGGCCGAGAAATCCGCAAAGGCTGCGGCCGCTCCGGCCGCTGCCATCGAGCAGGCGCCCGTCGATCCGGATTACGTGCCGCGCTTCAAGAAGCGGTACGACGAAGTTGTGCGCCCGGAGTTGATGAAGCAGTTCGGTTACAAGAACAAATACCAGGTTCCGCGGATCGAAAAGATCGTCCTCAATATTGGTGCGGGCGAAGGCGCACAGGACGGCAAGAAGATCCAGCAGGCGCAGACCGACCTGACCGCGATTGCTGGTCAGAAGGCCATCATCACCAAGGCCAAGAAGTCGATTGCGACCTTTAAGATCACGACCGGACGACCGATAGGCGTGAAAGTCACGCTGCGCAAAGACCGCATGTACGAGTTCCTCGATCGCCTTGTCACGATGGCGCTGCCGCGTGTCCGCGACTTCCGCGGATTGAACGGCAAGAGCTTTGACGGACGGGGCAATTACGCGATGGGCCTCAAGGAACACATCGTTTTCGTCGAAATCGACTACGACAAGACGGAAACTGTCTGGGGCATGGACATCATCCTCAACACGACTGCGAAGACCGATGCGGAAGCCAAGGCGCTGCTGCAGGGTTTCCAGTTTCCGTTCATGAACTGAAGGCGACAAACATGGCAAAGCTGAGCCAGATCAACCGGAACAAGAAGCGCGAGCGGATGGTCGCCCAATACGCGACCAAGCGCGCGGCGCTGAAGGCGAAGACCGAGGACATGTCGATTCCCCCGGAAGATCGCTTTAGTGCGCACCTGAAGCTCGCCAAGTTGCCGCGCAATTCGTCGAAGACGCGCATTCATCACCGCTGCGAACTCAGCGGCCGCTCGAAGGGTTATTACCGCAAGCTCAAACTGTCCCGCATCGCGCTGAGAGACATGGCGAATTTCGGCCACATCCCCGGCATGACCAAGGCGAGCTGGTAAGAAAGGTATAGATATGGCGATCACGGATCCCATCGGCGATCTGCTCACCCGCATCCGTAACGGTCAGATGCGCGGCATGGCGAAGATCAAATCCCCGAATTCGCGCCAGCGCGTGCGCGTCCTCGATGTGCTGCAGGCCGAAGGCTTCATTCGAGGCTATGCCGAGGTCGAGTTCGCAGGCGGCAGGCGCGAGCTTGAAATCGAGCTCAAATATCACGAAGGCCGCCCGGTCATTCGCGAATTGAAGCGGGTTTCGACGCCTGGCCGCCGCGTCTATGCATCGGTGACCGACCTTAAGCCGCATCGTAACGGATTAGGCCTGTCCATCGTCTCCACGCCGCAAGGCGTCATGACGGACTCCCACGCCCGCGAGAATAACGTGGGCGGCGAAGTCCTCTGTCACGTATTCTGATCGGAGCAAGAGTCATGTCCCGTATCGGCAAGAAACCCGTTCCGCTTCCCAAGGGCGTCACTGCCGCCGTGGAAGGTCAGACGGTCAAGGTGAAGGGCCCGAAGGGCGAGCTGAAGGTTTCGCTTCCGGCCGACGTGGTTGCGACGCTCGGCGAGGACGGTGTCACCGTCGCGGCGCGGGAAGGCGCGGAGCGCGGCCGCCAGATGTGGGGCCTGAGCCGCACCCTCGTGAACAACCTCGTCACCGGCGTGACGAACGGTTTTACACAGAAGCTGGAGATAAACGGCGTGGGTTATCGCGCGGCCGTGCAGGGAAAAAACCTGCAGCTGCAGCTCGGTTTCAGCCACGACGTCGCCTATCCGATCCCGCAGGGCATTTCGATCGTCTGCGAGAAGCCGACGTCGATTACGGTCTCCGGCATCGACAAGCAGATGGTCGGCCAGGTTGCGGCCGAGATCCGCAGTTATCGCCCACCCGAGCCCTACAAGGGCAAGGGCGTGAAATATGCGGAGGAATACATCCTCCGCAAGGAAGGCAAGAAGAAGTAAGAGCCATGGCACGCGAGGACAAACTCTTCGAGCGGCGCAAGCGGCGAACCCGCTATCGCATCGCGCAGACTTCGGCAGGACGGCCCCGGCTCTCGGTGTTCCGTTCCGGACGGCACATCTACGCGCAGGTGATCGACGACGGGCACGGCTCGACGATCGCATCGGCGTCGACGAACGAAAAAGAGGGCAAAGCGCCCAAGACGTGGAATCTGGAAGCGGCCGGCGCGGTCGGCAAAAAAATCGCCGAACGCGCGCTGGCAAAAGGCATCAAACAGGTGGTCTTCGACCGCGGCGGGTTCATCTATCACGGGCGCGTCAAGGCGCTCGCGGACGCGGCGCGCGAAGGCGGTCTGGAATTTTAACGCAAGGATCGGCACATGGCGCGTGAACCAAGGCAACGCGAGCGCGAAGAACGCGACAGCGAATTCGTCGACAAGCTCGTGCATATCAATCGCGTTGCGAAGGTGGTGAAGGGTGGACGACGCTTCGGCTTCGCCGCTCTGGTCGTCGTCGGCGACCAGCGCGGACGCGTTGGCTTCGGTCACGGCAAGGCGCGCGAAGTGCCGGAAGCGATCCGTAAGGCGACCGATGCGGCCAAGCGGGCCATGATCAAAGTGCCGCTGAAGGATGGCCGCACGCTGCATCATGAAACGCGCGGCCATCACGGCGCCGGCAAGGTCATCGTGCGCCCGGCGCCGCAGGGAACGGGCATCATCGCCGGCGGCCCGATGCGCGCGGTGTTCGAATCGCTGGGCGTGGGCGACGTGGTCGCCAAGTCGCTGGGCACGTCGAACCCCTACAACATGGTGCGCGCGACATTCGATGCGCTGAAGCTGCAGCAGTCACCTCGCATGGTGGCGCAGCGGCGCGGACGCAGCGTGAGCGAAATCATCTCCCGTCGTGAAGGCGGCAGGGGCGAACAGGCGACGGCAGGCTGACGAACATGGCTGACAAGGGAAAAACAGTGACGGTGCGGCAGATCCGCAGCGCCAATCGCCGGCCGGAGCGACAGTCGGCCACGCTGCGCGGACTGGGCCTCGGCAAAATCCGGCGCACGCGCACGCTCGAGGACACGCCCGCGGTGCGCGGCATGATCCGCGCGGTGCAGGACCTCGTCGAAGTCGTCGGGGAGACGAAGTGATGAAACTGAACGACATCTCCAACAATCCCGGCGCCCACAAGCGCAAGGCGAAAGTGGGCAGGGGCTCGAGTTCCGGCCTCGGTAAGACCTGCGGACGCGGCGTCAAAGGCGCCAAGGCGCGCACCGGCACGAAAGTCTACGGTTTCGAGGGCGGTCAGATGCCGCTTTACATGCGCCTGCCCAAGCGCGGCTTCAAAAACATCTTCGCCAACAAGTTTGCCGAAGTGAGGCTTGACCGCATCCAGAAAGCGATCGATGCGAAGAAGCTCGATGCATCTGCCAAGGTCAACGAAGAGGCTCTGCGCAAGGCAGGACTCGCCCACACCAGCGCCGACGGTATCCGCCTGATTGGCGGTGGGCTGACCGCGAAGCTCGAGGTCGAAGTGGCGGGAGCATCGTCCGGCGCGGCCGCAGCAATTGCCGCGGCCGGTGGCACCCTGACAACGACCTTCAAAAAGAAGGTCTACATGAACAAGAGCGGCAAGCCCGGCAAGAAAGCCGAGCGGCGCGCGAAGTCGGCCGAGACAAGGGCGGCGCGCCAGCCGGGTTGACGGGCAGGTGTCCGGCCCGTGACGGCTGGTCCCCGTCATGCAACACTGCCGCAGTGGCCGAACCGCCCGGCGGTCGCCATATAACCGCTGAACGCGGCAGGAAGGTTCAGGAGTAGCGCATGGCGTCTGCAGCCGAACAGTTGGCAGCGAATTTCAATTTCTCGAATTTCGGCAAGGCCAAGGAGCTTCGCGAGCGCATCCTCTTCACGCTCGCCATCCTCCTGGTCGCGCGCCTGGGCACCTACATTCCGATGCCGGGTATCGACCCGAATGCATTGCATCAGTTGATGCAGCGCCAGCAGGGCGGCTTGCTGGACATCTTCAATGTGCTGTCGGGCGGTGCCGTAAGCCGCATGGCGATTTTCGGTCTGGGCATCATGCCCTACATCTCCGCCTCGATCATTCTGCAGCTGATGCAGACTGTGTTTCCATCGCTCGAAGCACTGAAGAAGGAAGGCGAGGCCGGGCGCAAAACGCTCAATCAGTACACGCGGTACGGCACCGTTCTGCTCGCCGCCATGCAAGCAACGGGAATCTCGCTGACCCTCGAGCATCAGCCGAATCTCGTGCTCAATCCCGGGATAGGCTTCCTCATCACCGCCGTCATCACACTCACGGGCGGTACGATTCTGTTGATGTGGCTGGGCGAACAGATCACGAGCCGGGGCGTGGGCAACGGCATTTCGCTGATCATCATGGTGGGAATCGTCGCGCGATTCCCGACCGCCATCGGTCAGATGCTTGAGGCCGCTCGTACGGGAACAATGAATCCCGTGCTGGTCATTGCGTTCCTGGTCGGCGCCGTTGGCCTTGTGCTCGGCATCGTGTTCATGGAGCGGGCACAGCGCCGACTGCTGGTACAGTACCCGAAGCGCCAGGTCGGCAACCGCATGTTCGGCGGCGAGTCGTCGCACCTTCCGCTTAAGATGAACGTCTCCGGCGTCATTCCGCCGATTTTTGCCTCGTCGATTCTGCTCATTCCCGTCACGCTGGCCGGGTTTGTCGGCGCCGGTTCGCAGGGTGGGTTCTCCACGATTCTTGCCTATATCGGGCCCGGCAGACCGCTTTATCTCGTGCTCTACGCAATCATGATCATCTTCTTCGCGTTCTTCTACACATCCATCGTTTTCAACCCGCAGGAGACGGCGGAGAACCTGAAGAAATACGGTGGCTTTATTCCGGGGATCCGTCCAGGAGCCAAGACCGCGGATTACATCGACTTCGTGCTCACGCGG